>JBKOYL010000060.1:0-16427 GCA_046725395.1 Actinomycetota bacterium
GGACGGCCGCGAGCGAGGCTCCCGCGCCGAGGTGACAGGTCACCAGCCGGGGGTCGGGCTCGTCGAGCACCTCCCGGGCCTTCCTCACCGCGTAGGAGTGGGAGAGGCCGTGGAAGCCGTAGCGGCGCAGGCCGTACCGGCGCCGCCATTCCTCGGGGACCGCGTAGGTCTTCGCCGGCTCCGCCATGGTGGCGTGGAAGGCCGTGTCGAAGCAGGCGACCGCGGGGACGTCCGGCAGCGCTGCCGAAACTGCGTCGAGCGCGGCGAGGGACTTCGGCTGATGAAGCGGCGCCAGGTCGCTGAGTTCAGTGAGCGCCTTTCGGACCTCGGGATCGACCCGCACCGGATTCGAGAAGCGCTCGCCCCCGTGGACGACTCGGTGCCCCACCGCATCGGCAGCCGCGAAGTCCGTAAGGGCATCCCGCACCTCGTCTCCATCGACCTCGCCGCGGACGATCCCGAGGTCCGCCGTAGCGACCAGCGAGTCGTCTTCCTCGAGCAGCCGGAGCTTCAGACTGCTCGAGCCCGCGTTGACCGTGAGGACGCGCAACTCGCTCAGACGGATTCCGCTCGACGCCGCCGCGGGTCGCCGCCCGTCGTGCCCGTCGGCTCTCCGGACGCCCCACCGCCGGCCCAGGTCCACTCCCGGACGTCGGGCGCGTCGTCTCCGACTTCACGGGTGTACGCGCGATGGCGGAGGCGCTCGTCGCTGATCCGCTGACGAAGCTCAGCCGCCCTCTCGCCAAGACCCGGAACGCGGTCGATCACGTCGATCACGAGGTGAAAGCGGTCGAGGTCGTTGAGCATCACCATGTCGAACGGGGTCGTGGTCGTCCCCTCCTCCTTGTAGCCCCGGACATGGAGGTTGTCGTGGTTGGTGCGCCGATAGGTGAGCCGGTGGATCAGCCAGGGGTAGCCGTGGTAGGCGAAGATCACGGGCCGATCCTCGGTGAAGAGGGCATCGAACTCGGGGTCGGGCAAGCCGTGCGGGTGCTCGCTGGGCGGCTGGAGGCGCATCAGGTCCACCACGTTCACGACCCGCACGGCGAGATCGGGTAGCTGCTCGCGGAGGATCGCCGCGGCCGCGACGGTCTCCAGGGTCGGGATGTCCCCGGCGCAGGCAAGCACCACGTCGGGCTCCCCATGGCAGTTGCTCGCCCATTCCCAGATCCCGAGGCCCCTGGTGCAGTGGGCGATCGCCTCGTCCATCGTCAGATAGTCGAGGGCCGGCTGCTTCCCGGCGACGATCACGTTGACGTAGTGGCGGCTGCGCAGGCAGTGGTCGGCGACGGAGAGCAGGCAGTTGGCGTCCGGCGGCAGGTAGACGCGGATGATCTCCGCCTTCTTGTTGACGACGTGGTCGATGAAGCCGGGATCCTGGTGCGAGAAGCCGTTGTGATCCTGGCGCCAGACATGCGACGAGAGCAGGTAGTTGAGCGAGGCGACCGGGCGCCGCCAGGGGATCTGCCGGGTGACCTTGAGCCACTTGGCGTGCTGGTTGAACATCGAGTCGATGATGTGGATGAAGGCCTCGTAGCAGTTGAAGAGGCCGTGGCGCCCGGTCAGCAGGTAGCCCTCCAGCCAGCCCTGGCAGATGTGCTCGCTCAGGACCTCCATCACGCGCCCGTCGGGCGAGAGGTGGTCGTCGGTGGGGAGCGCCGCCGCGTCCCAGGCGCGGTCGGTGGCCTCGAACACCGCGCTCAGGCGGTTCGAGGCGGTCTCGTCCGGCCCCATGATCCGGAAGTTGCCCGGGTTCCCGCGAATGACGTCACGCAGCCAAGCGCCAAGGACCCTGGTCCCCTCGCTCGTCCGCTCGCCGGGCCTGGGCACGTCGACCCCGTAGTCGCGGAAGTCGGGGAGCTCCAGGTCTCGTAGGAGGAGCCCGCCGTTCGCGTGCGGGTTGGCTCCCATTCGCCTCTCGCCCTCCGGCGCCAGCTCGGCCAGCTCGCGCCGAAGGGCCCCATCGCTGTCGAAGAGCTCCTCCGGCCGGTAGCTGCGAAGCCACGATTCGAGCTGGGCGAGGTGCTCGGGGTTGGTCCTCAGTTGCGCAAGGGGAACTTGGTGGGAGCGGAACGATCCCTCCGCCGGCTTGCCGTCCACCTCCTTCGGCCCCGTCCAGCCCTTCGGCGTCACGAGGACGATCATCGGCCAGGGTGGTCGCCCTCCATCCCCGCTCTCTCGAGCGCCGACCTGGATCGCCCGGATCTCCTCGATCGCTGCGTCGAGCGCCTCGGCCATCAGCCCGTGCATCTCCTTCGGCTCGTGCCCTTCGACGAATCGCGGAGCGTGGCCGAAGCCCTCCAGCAGGCTGCGAAGCTGCTCGCGGGGGATCCGGCTGAGCACGGTCGGGTTGGCGATCTTGTAGCCGTTCAGGTGCAGGATGGGGAGCACGGCGCCGTCGCGGGCCGGGTCGATGAACTTGTTCGAGTGCCAGCTCGTCGCGAGCGGGCCGGTCTCGGCCTCGCCGTCGCCGACCACGCAACAGGCGATCAGGTCCGGGTTGTCGAAGACCGCGCCGTAGGCGTGGACGAGGGCGTAGCCGAGCTCCCCGCCCTCATGAATCGATCCGGGCGTCTCCGGTGCGGCGTGGCTCGGGATCCCGCCGGGGAAGGAGAACTGCCGAAAGAGCCTCTTGATCCCTTCAGCGTCTCGGCCGATGTGCGGATAGAGCTCGCTGTAAGTGCCCTCCAGGTAAGTGTTGGCGACGACGGCGGGGCCGCCGTGCCCAGGACCGCAGACGAAGATCGCGTTGAGGTCCTGCGCCTTGATCGCCCGGTTCATGTGGGCGTAGAGGAAGTTCAGGCCGGGCGTCGTTCCCCAGTGGCCAAGAAGGCGGGGCTTGGTGTGGTCGATCCGCAGGGGTTCGCGTAGCAGCGGGTTGTCGACCAGATAGATCTGTCCGACCGAGAGGTAGTTGGCGGCGCGCCAGTAGGCGTCGAGCCGCTCGAGGTCATCTGCGTGAGGGACGGGCCGTTCGCTCCCTTCTGGCGGCATGCTCGGAGTCTCGCGCATCGCACCCGCTCGATACCTTGGGATGCTCGTGATGGAGCCCGGCTCGCTGGTGATGGAGCGCAAGATGCTCCTTGGGATCAAGGAACGCGCAGAGCGCCTTGCGGCGGAGTCTCCGCCGGGCGCCGGGAGTCGTTAGCTTCCCGGCGGGTCCTTCGGTGGGTACGGGAACGTCACGGATGACCAATCCAGTTGATGAGCAGACAGACGCGCGGGCGGCCGGCGCAGCCGGTCTCGCGGCAAGCGACGGGCACATCGTGCAAGCGATCGACGTCAGCCGCCGCTACGGCGAGGGCGACGCGGCGGTCGACGCGCTGCGCCACGTCAGCGTCGAGTTCGAGCGCGACCGCTTCACGGCGATCATGGGACCGTCGGGCTCCGGGAAGTCGACGCTCCTGCACGTGCTCGCCGGGCTCGACCGCCCCACGGGCGGCCGGGTGCTGGTCGAAGGCACCGACATCACCGCGCTCGACGACGCCGACCTGACGAAGCTCCGCCGCGACAAGCTCGGCTTCATCTTCCAGTTCTTCAACCTGCTGCCCGTGCTGACCGCCGAGGAGAACCTGGTGCTGCCGCTTTCGATCGCCGGCCGCAGGCCAGATCGGGCGTGGCTCGAGCAGCTGCTCAACACGGTCGGCCTGCAGGACCGCCGCACCCACCTGCCCTCGGAGCTCTCCGGCGGCCAGCAGCAGCGGGTTGCGATTGCCCGGGCCCTGATCTCGCGACCCGCCGTCGTGTTCGCCGACGAGCCGACCGGCAACCTCGACTCCAAGGCCTCCGAGGACGTCCTGGAGCTGCTCCGGCAGGCCGTCGACGAGTTCGACCAGACGGTGGTGATGGTCACCCACGCGCCGGAGGCGGCGGTCTACGCGGACCGCCTGCTCACCCTGCGCGACGGCGAGATCGTCTCCGACGCCGCCCCCGGCTCGACGGACGATGTGATCGAGCTGATGAAGCAGCTTGGCTAGCGTCGCGGTCAAGAGCCTCTGGGCCCGCAAGTTGCGGGCGCTCGGCACGACGATGGCGGTGTTCGTCGGCGTCTCGCTGATCGCCGGCACCTACGTGATCACCGACACCATCAACAAGGCCTTCGACGAGATCTTCACCGACTCGTTGAAGGGCACCTCGGTGGTGATCACCAACAAGCAGCCGGTCACCCAGGAGACCAACACCACCACCAGCTTCCCGGCCGGGGTCCTCAAGGAGGTGCGCGAGGTGCCGGGGGTGAGGCTCGCCGCCGGGACGATCTTCACCGGCGGCGGCATCTTCAAGGGCGACGAGCAGGTCGGCTCGCAATTCGCTCCCAAGTTCATCTCCGCGGTGCTGCCGCCGCAGATCGAGACCCTGAAGACCGTCGAGGGGCACCGGCCGACCAACGCCCACGAGGCCACGCTCGACAAGGCGGCGGCCGACGACGCCGGCCTCTCGATCGGCGACCCGGTCCGGCTCGCCGGCGAGCGGCGCGCCCGCACCTACCGGCTGGTCGGGCTCACCCAGCTCGGCGGCACCTCGTTCGGGGGCGCCAGCATCGCGCAGCTCACGCTGCCCGAGGCCCAGTTCATCACCGGCAACGTCGGCCGCTTCAACCAGATCTCGGTCGGGCTCAACCCCGATGTCTCGCCGGAGGAGCTCAAGGAGCGGATCGAGCGGGTCGTGCCGCCGACTCTCCGGGTTGAGACCGCGGAGCAGAACGCCAACCGCTCCTCCGACGAGATCCACGACGCGCTCAGCTTCCTGCCGATCTTCCTCGGCGTGTTCGCCGCCGTGGCGCTGATCGTCGGGGCGTTCGTGATCTTCAACACGTTCTCGATCACGGTCTCGCAGCGCATCCGCGAGTATGGCCTGCTGCGCACCCTCGGCGCCTCCCGCAGGCAGATCCTCACCTCCGTGTTCGTGGAGGCGGCGCTGATCGGCCTGCTCGGCGCGGTGCTGGGAGTCCTCGGCGGGCTGCTGTTCGCGAAGGGCATCGAGTCGCTGTTCAAGGCGCTGGGGATCGGCCTGCCGACCACCGCGCTGGTGGTGGCGACCCGCACCGTCGTCGTCTCGGTTTTGATCGGCATCGCGGTGACCCTGGTCGCGGTGCTCAACCCGGCCCTGCGCTCGACCCGGGTGCCGCCGATCGCCGCGATGCAGGAGCTCGAGCTGACCGCCAGCCGCCGCCGCTCGATCGTCACCGTGGCGATCGCCTGGCTGCTGATGCTCGGTGGGCTTGCCCTCGTGCTGGTCGGGCTCCTGGGCAACATCGAGGACAGCGGGCAGGCGGCATTGATGCTCGGCGGAGGCGCCGCGGCGGTGCTGTTCGGCGTTTCGCTCTACAGCCCGCGGTTGGTGCGGCCGATGGCGGGGACGATCGGTGCGCCGCTCGAGAAGTTGCGGGGGCTGACCGGCCGGCTGGCCCGCGAGAACTCGCAGCGGAACCCGTCGCGCACCGCGGCCACTGCAGCCGCCCTGATGATCGGGCTGGCGCTGGTCTCGTTCGTGACCGTCTTCGCTGCCGGGCTCAAGGCCTCGATCGCCGACGCGATCGACAACAGCTTCCAGGGAGAGCTGGAGATCCAGAACACCAACGGCTACGACCCGATCCCGACGGCCGCCGCGGCGGCCGTCCGGCAGGTGCCCGGAGTGCAGACGGTCTCGACGCTGCAGACCACCCAGATCAAGGTCGACGGGGTAGGGGGCAAGCCGCGTGTCTCGGGGCTCGACCCGGGCACCGCGAACCAGGTTTTGAAGCTGGACTTTCAGGGCGACACCACTCCCGAGACGCTGGCGAGGCTCACCGACTCGGAGACGATCGTCGACAAGAGCTTCGCCGACTCCAATGGGCTCGAGGTGGGAGACACGATCCACACACTGGGCCAGATCGGCAACCGGGCGAGCTTTCGAATCGTCGGCGAGGTCAAGGACAACGCCGATCTGCTCGGCAGCCTGGTCGTCACCCAGGAGGCGATGGCCCGGGACTTCGCCGTCACCCAGGACACCTTCGACTTCGTGAAGCTGCAACCGGGGGCGGACCCGGCGGCGGTCCAGGACCGAATCGACGGCCTGCTGGCGCAGCAGTTCCCGACCGCCGAGGTGATGAACCAGGAGGAGCTCAAACAGAACCAGGAGGACCAGATCAACCCGCTGCTCGGGCTCGTCTACGCGCTGCTCTCGCTGGCGATCATCGTCAGCCTTTTCGGGATCGCCAACACGCTGGCGCTCTCGATCTACGAGCGCACCCGCGAGCTCGGCATGCTGCGGGCGGTCGGCATGTCGCGTCGCCAGGTGCGCCGGCTGGTCCGCTACGAGTCGGTGATCACGGCGCTGATCGGCGCGGTGCTCGGCATGGTCCTCGGGTTGATCTTCGCCGCGCTGATGTCGGTGCCGCTACAGGACGAGGGGTTCGTGCTCAGCTACCCGGTCAGCCAGCTCGTCCTCATCCTGGTCGTCGCGGCGCTCGCCGGGGTGGTCGCGGCGATCGCCCCGGCGCGGCGGGCCGCACGGCTCGACGTGCTCCAGGCGCTGGCGTACGAGTAGCGGTCGGCTTGACACCCTGACAACGCCTTGAGAGAGTCGGCCTCCCGGCAAGTGGCGCACCTGCCTTGAGGACGAGGCAGGTGCTCGAGGGCCATTCGGTGATGAGCCGGCAAAGGACTGCGCAAGAGTCTGACCTTCGTCTCGAGCGAGTCCAGTCGCGTGCTGACGTCGTGCGGCGCACCCGTCGACGGCTGCTCGATCTGGATAAGGCAGGGGTCCGGGAAAACAGAGTGCGCGCCCGCGAGCTAAGGGCGCTGAAGTCGGGGTACCGCAGAGATCTCGCCGCGCTCATGGGCTCGACAGGCATGCGTCGCTTTCGCGATCTCCGAAAGGAATTGTCGAAGGCTCCTCGTTCGAAGAGGATCCGCGAAACGACTTCGCTGCTCGACGAGATCGGATTGGATCGGGTGCGAGCGGGCCAGCTGCAAGACCCGTATCTCGATGACGCACGCAAGCTCCTTGCGGTGGACGATGGTCGTTTTCTGCGGCCGCCCATTGGGCCGGTGAAGTCTCCCTGGGTCAGCTACGGCCCTCCGTACGGCGGCTATTTCTGGTCCTATCAGTGGGACCGCAGTGACGAGACGAGCGATCCCGTGCTTTCTCGCCATCTCGACCCCAATACAGGACAGATCGGCTCCAGCATCAAGACGCAATTGAGCGGAGCCGACGACGACGATTTCCTCAACGCCCACTACTACACCGCCGTGAATGTCTGGCATACGGCGCTCGCGACCGGACCGCTCGAGGGCTATGTCACCTTCGAGTTCAATGCCTCGCCCTACTCAGGCCAGGTGAAGGATGAATCTGGCTTTTCCGACGCCACCTACAACCAGTGGGCGCGCGCCCGCTTTCGGGTGGTGGATTCCCAAGGGGTGACGGGCATCCAGGAGAGCCGGATCTTCAACTTCGTCGGCACCGATTGGGGCCACGGCGAGTCTTGGAACAACTACGTGGCCAAGCCTCGTGACCTTCACTCGTACTACTTCAGAACGGATGAGTCCTTCTCTCAGGGAGGCCTTCTCTTAGTGGAGGCGGGAATCTGGAACGTGACCTGGTTTCAGTCAAACGACGAGAGCATCACCACCTCCGACGATCTCGACCTACGGCTTGAAAGCCTGAGGGTGCGATCGCTCCCATCGTGAGCCGAGTCCGTCACGCGGCGGCTTCGCTGACTCCTCTTGATTACGCCGCGACCGTCTCGCTCGTGGCGATCTACGCGGTTGGCACGAGCCTCGACGAGGGGCCGAAGACCAGTCTGGACTTCTATCGCTCCGCCGCAACTGTCATCCCGACGCTGCTGGTCGCTGTGGCGATCCAGGGACGGGTGCTGGAACTGTCGTCGAAGGTCACCTTCGCGCGCCGCTACCGAACCGTGATGCTTGCCGTCGTGGTCTTCGGTGGCGAGACAGGCGCGCTCATGACGATTGCGAGAGAGAAGACGAACTGGGCGGCGCACCTGTACGTCTATCTAGCTCTGATTCGCTTGGGCTTCTGCTCTTGTACCTAGCCCTCGTCGGGCCAGAACGATTCGCGAGGCGAGATGACCGCGAAGATGAGGACGACTGATGCGGCCAGTACCCGTGACCGGATCCGAAGAATCGCGAGCTGCCCAGGAGGAGGACCGAGGGACGTTGCGACCTTGACTGACCTTCTGAAGGAGGCCGAAGAGCACCACGGCCACGGCTCCTACGAGGCGACCGCTCCGAAGCACCACTGGTCTGGCTTCTATGCCGCTTACATCGTCGCGCGCCGGGACGGGCGCACGCCCGAGGAAGCAGCTGACGATGCCACGCGTTACATGGACGGACAGCTCGCTGATCAGGGGACGAGCAGTTAGGCGCGACTGCGACGCGATCGTCCTTGGCGGCGGCTCGCCGGGCGAGCACTGCGCCGTTACGCTGGCCGGGGGCGGTCTGCGGGTCGCGCTCTGCGACTACAGCCTGCCGGACGCCGGGCGGCCGTAACCGGAGTCCGCCGCCCGCCGCCGGTCGGTCAGGTCAGATTCGCATGTCGACGCCGAGGAGCACCAGGGGCCACAGCAAGACCGCGAGGATCGCCTCGACAACCTGCTCGAGCTTGTCGACGTGGTTGAAGTACTTGTGGTCCTCGGCGACCAGCGCGCCGACCACGAAGTAGGCGATCCAGAACAGGTTCGACAGCGCGAACCCGAATGTCGCTCTCCGTGCGTACATGGTTCGTCACTCTCCCTGATCGTTATCTCGCGTCTGATACCCGGCGGATTGGCCGGCTAACGGGCCTACGGCTGCGCGACCGGCACTGGCTCCTCGAGCTCGGCCTCTGGGCTGACCAGGATTGCGCCCTCGCCGCTCGGGTAGGCCTCCTCGCCGTGGTGGATCGAGTCCATTCCGAGCGACTCGTCGGGTTCGGGTCCACGGAGCGGCATCACCGCCCCGACCAGCTTGAGCAGGACAAAGGTCGCCCCGAAGGCGTACAGCGGCGTCGCCAGGGCTGCGAGCGCCTGATCGCCGAGCTGCCCGATGTGGCCGTAGAACCAGCCGTCCGAGACGCCGTTCCACGACTGCTGCGCTACGAACCCGATGAAGAGGATCCCGAGGAATCCCGCGACTCCGTGGGCCGCGAGCACGTCGAGCGTCTCGTCGACGCTGGTCCGCGGCCGGTAGACGATCACCATGTAGACCGGAACAGCCCCGAGCACGCCGAGGACCAGAGCCCAGCCCGGGCTGATGAAGCCGCCCGCCGGGGTGATCAGGACGCAGCCTGCGATGATCGCCGTTGCGGCGCCCACCGCCGTCACCTTCCTGTCGCGGATGAGGTCGAGCATCATCCAGGTGAAGAGGGTCGCGGCGGGACAGAGCAGCGTGTTGGTGAACGCCAGCACGCTCGGATCGCCGGTCCCGAAGCCGCTGCCGCCGTTGAACCCGAACCAGCCGAACCACAGCAGGCCGCCGCCGAGCAGCACGAGGACCGAGTTGTGCGGCAAGAGCCCGATGCGGCCGTAGTCCCTTCGCGTTCCGACGACGATGGCAGCCGCCACCGCCGAGAAGCCCGAAGCCATCTCGACGGCGATGCCGCCGGCGAAGTCGAGCGTCCCTCCCTCCTGCAGCCAGCCACCTCCGAAGCCCCAGTGGGCGAGCACCGAATAGACCAGCACCGACCAGAGCGTGGCGAACACCATCCACGGGCCGAAGCGCATCCGTTCCACGACTGCGCCGGAGATCAGCGCCACCGTGATGATGCAGAAGGTCGCCTGGAACGCGAAGAAGACCAGATGGGGGATGGTCGTCCCATCGCGTGGCGCGAAGGTGACGTCGTGCAGCCCCACGTAGTTGAGCCCGCCGATCAGGTCCCCGCTGCCGTCGAAGGCCAGCGAGTAACCGACCAGCGCCCACGTGAGCCCCGCGATGCCGATCGCGCTGATGCACATCATGAAGGTGTTCAGCGCGTTCTTGGATCGCACCAGACCCGCGTAGAAGAGCCCGAGCGCGATGGTCATCATCAGGACCAGCGCGGTGGCTGCGAGCATCCAGGCGGTATCGCCGGTGTCGATCGAGGTGGCCTGGGCGAGTAGCGGCGCGTCCATCAGGCACCCACCGGGGTAACGGCGGCCTCATCGGTCTCGCCCGTTCTGATCCGCACCACCCGTTCGAGTGGGACGACGAAGATCTTTCCGTCGCCGACCTCGCCGGTTCGCGCACCCTCACGGATCGCGTTGATGGTCGGGTCGACGAAGTGGTCGGAGACCGCGATCTCGAAGCGGACCTTGTCGGAGACCTCCACCATCACCGTGGTGCCGCGGTAGGTCTCGACCTTGTCGAGCTCCCCGCCGTGGCCCTGCACCCTGCTCATCGAGATCCCGCGTACCTCTGCCCGGTACAGGGCCTCGAGTACGTCATTCGCCCGCTCTGGCCGGACGATGCCGATCACCAGCTTCACTGTCCACCCCTCTCTCCAGACGAAACAAAAGCGCCAGCCGCTGCGTCGGCGCGAACCTATAGGAAACGCTGGCGGAACGGAACGGTCAGCAGACGTCCGGCCGATCGACCAGCAACTGGACGGTCGAGCCGCGGCGGACGCTGGTGCCCGCCGCGGGCTGCGTCTCGCAGACGTTCCAGTCCGCCGGGATCAGAACTCCGAAGAGGCCGCCGCCGACCTCGCTCGGATGGATTCCCAGATCCTCGAGGCGCTGCTCGGCCACGTCCAGGGACTCGCCGGCCAGGGAGGGCACCTCGATCCCGGCCTGCTTCGCCGGCGGCGCGCCGCCGCCGTCCGAGAGCCTCGGCACCTCGATCAGCGCCGCCGCTCCGAGCGCCGCGATCAGCGCGACCGCGCCCGTCGCGAGCGCGAAACGACGCCTGCGGCGGCGCGGGCGCCGGGCCGCGAGCTTTCGCGTCCGAACCGGTGTGGGCTCCGGGTCGAGCCGGGCGGTCTCCGCCGGCGCTGCCTCGCCGGCCCCGACGGCCCGCTCCGGCTCGGTCACCGCCTCGTGCCGGACCGCCGCCAAGGCGGCCCGCCCCAGGTCGCCCGCCGAGGGGAAGCGATCCGCCGGGTCCTTCGCCATCGCCCGGCGAATCACCGGGTCGAGGGAAGCGGAGCGGGGCCCCGGCGTGCGCGGCGGCTCGTGCAGATGGGCCCACAGCTTCGCGGAGCTCTCCGGCTGGGGGAACGGGACTTCTCCGGTGACGGCGTGAAAGAGCACGCAGCCGAGCGCGTAGACGTCGGTGCGGGCGTCGACCCGCCGACCCTCGATCTGCTCCGGGGCGATGTAGTCGACGGTGCCGATCAGCTCGCCGGTCGCCGTCAGGCTGCTGGTCGATGCGACCGCCTTGGCGAGCCCGAAGTCCGCCAGGAAGGCGACGCCCGCGCCGTCGGCCCAGTCGTGGCCGACGATCACGTTGCCCGGCTTGACGTCGCGGTGGACGAGCCCGGCCGCGTGCACGGCGTCGAGGCCGCCGGCGACCTGGTCGATCAGCCCGGCCGCCGCCTCGGGCGCGATCGGACCCTCACTCGAGACGATCCGGCCGAGATCGCGCCCGGGGACGTAGCGCATCGCGACGTAGAGCAGCCCGTCCGCCTCGCCGGCTCCGAAGACCGTGACGACGTGCGGGTGCTCGATCACGGCGGCTGTCCTGGACTCCGATCGAAAGCGCGCGCGGAAGGTCGGGTCGTCCGCCAGGTCGGGTCGGATCACCTTGAGCGCGACCAGCCGGTCGAGGGCGGGCTGGCGGGCGAGGTAGACGATCCCCATCCCGCCGCGGCCGAGGACGCGCTCGATCCGGTAGCCCGCGAACTCCGCTTCCGCCTCGAACGCGGCCGGCCGCCCTCCGATGGTTCCCTCCACTGACATCGGTCTCTCAGTATCGCGGCTGGCGCAGCCGCTTCCAGCGGCTAGTCTCGGCAAAGGTGAACGGCCCCACGACAAGTGAGGAGCTGCGCGAGCTGCAGCGGCCGATCAAGGAGCGCTATGGCTTGGACCCGGAGTCCGCGCAGATCACCCTGGAGGCGGACGGGAGCCTCGAGGAGGAGATCGCCTGCTCGGTCCAGACCGGTCGCGCCCTCGTCAAGGCCGGCCTTCATCCGGGCACCGGCGGCGACGGGAGCCTCGCCTGCTCCGGGGACATGCTGTTGCAGGCGCTGGTCGCCTGCGCCGGCGTGACGATGCGATCCGTGGCGACCTCGATGGGGCTGTCGGTATCCGGATCGGTCCACGCCGAGGGCGATCTCGACTGGCGAGGGACGATGGCCGTCGACAAGCAGGCACCGGTCGGGTTCAAGGAGATCAGGCTGCGCTTCCAGCTCGCTAGCGAGGCGAGCGACGAGGAGCTTGAGACGCTCCAGCGGCTCACCGAGCGCTACTGCGTCGTCTTCCAGACGCTCGCCGGCTCACCGCAACTCTCCGTCTCGCTGGAGCGCCATTGAGCGAACCGGGGAATGATGCCGCCGAGGTCCGGATCTGGTCGGTGGCATCTGGCGCCGGCAGGATCGCGATCGGCATGGGGATGCTCGCGGCGCCCGGACCGGCCCTGAGGGCGCTCGGCTTCGCGGACGCGGGTGCGGCAACGGTCGCGGTCGCCCGGATCGCCGGAGGTCGCGACCTCGTGCTCGGCATCCTGACCCTTGCGGCCCTCGATGACGCGACGCGGCTGAGAGCGGTGACCGTGGCGAACGCGGCAGCCGACGCCGGAGACGTGGCGGCGTTCGCCGGGGCGCTGCGAGCGGGAGAGAGTGCCGCGGGCCGGCGCGGAATCGCAGCGGCCCTGCCGGCAATGATCGCGGGTGCATGGGCCGCATGGCGTCTGGGCTGAGATCCGTCAGGGAGCGCGAGGTCCTCGACCGCATCCGCCGCGTCCCGGAGGGGTTCGTCACCACCTACGGGGACCTGTGCCCGGAGGCGCCGCGCTTCGCCGGCCAGGTTCTCTCGAACTGCCATGACCCGAGGGTGCCCTGGCAGCGCATCGTCCGGTCCGACGGCTCGCTGGCCAAAGGCGAACGCCAGCGGCGACTTCTCGAGGCCGAGGGCGTGCCGTTCCGCGGCACCCGCGTGGATTTGGAAAGCGCCTGGGTACCGGTCGACGATCTTGCCTGAGTTGCGGGAGACTCTGCGGTCGTGACCGGCAAGGCGGACTTCTCCGAGCAGGAGTGGACGCAGGTCCTCGAGGGCCCGACGAGCGCCGGCCTGATCGTGATCGCCTCGGATCGCGGGGGATCGATTCGGGAGACCTTCTCCATGGCGAAGGCCTACGCCGAGGCGCGGCAGCAGCATGGCGAGAGCGAGCTCCTCGACGAGATCGTCGCCGCCAAGCCCGAGATGGACCGCACGCGCGCCGCCTCGCCCGGGGAGCTCAAGGAAAACGCTCTTCAGAACATCCGGGAGGCGATCGAGGTGCTGAAGAGCAAGGCGACCGAGGAAGAGGTCGTGGACTACAGGAAGTTCATCCTCGGGCTCGCCGAGCGCGTCGCGGAGGCCCGCAAGGAGGGCTTCCTCGGCCTGAGCGGCGAGCGGGTCAGCGACGCGGAGCGCTCCGCGATCGGCGAGATCGAAGCGGCGCTCGGCTGATTGCCGACCCCGCCGTTTGGTGAGAGGCTTAGTCGGTGGCCTCGGCTCAGGTCCTCACCCCAACAGAGCGCGAGTCGGCCGGCAAGGCTGCCCGGTCGAGAGCACCGCGCAAGACCCACGGGACGTGGGAGCCCGGGGCGGACCGCCCCGATCCCGTTGAGACGCTGGAGCGCCAGGATGAGACGCGGGCGCAGGAGCTCGTGCCGATTCGTCACGGGCGGATGCTCGCCTCGCCCTTCTCCTTCTATCGCGGCGCCGCCGCCATCATGGCGGCCGATCTCGCCGCGACGCCGACCTCGGGGCTCGTGGTGCAGCTCTGCGGTGACGCCCACCTCTCCAACTTCGGCGCCTTCATGGCTCCAGACCGCCGGCTCATCTTCGACATCAACGACTTCGATGAGACGCACCCCGGGCCGTTCGAATGGGACGTGAAGCGGCTCGCCGCCAGCTTCGCCGTCGCGGGCCGCGCCCTGGGCCTGAAGAGGGCGCAACGCGCTTCGGCGGTCGCTGCCGCCGCGGCCGCCTACCGTGACGAGATCAGGCGGCTCGCCGGGCTCCGGGACCTCGACGTCTGGTACTCGCGCGTCGACGTGGACGCGCTGGAGCAGTACATCTCCCGTGCCTCGGTGCGCCGCGGCAAGCAGTGGAGGAAGGGGGTCGCCAAGGCGGAGCACAAGGACAGCCTTCGCGCGCTGGCCAAGCTCACCCGGGGCGACGCCGATGGGCTGCGGATCATCAGCGACCCTCCGTTGATCGTTCCGGTCGAGGAGCTGGTTCAGGACGTCGACATCGACATCGAAACCACGCTGAGCGCGCTCGTCGACCGGTACCGCCGAACGCTCCATCCCGACATTCGCCATCTGGCGGACCGTTACCGCTATGTCCATGCCGCCCACAAGGTCGTCGGGGTCGGCAGCGTCGGGACTCGCTGCTGGATCGTGCTGCTGCTCGGGCGCGACGGGGAGGACCCGCTCTTCCTGCAGGTCAAGGAGGCGGGTCCGTCAGTCCTGGCGCCGTATGCGAGCTCCGGTCGCTACAAGCATCAAGGGCGACGAGTCGTCGAGGGGCAGCGGCTGATGCAGGCGGCGAGCGACCTCTTCCTCGGCTGGCTCTCCGCGGAGGGGATCGACGGCAAGCAGCGGGACTTCTACGTGCGCCAGCTGTGGGACGGCAAGGGTTCCGTCGAGGTCGAGCGGGCGGACTCGGACGGACTGCGTCTCTATGGGAGTCTCTGCGGCGGAACGCTCGCGAGGGGCCATGCCCGCTCGGGCGATCGAATCGCGATCGCCTCATACCTCGGCCGGGGGGACACCTTCGATCGCGCGATCTGCGACTTCGCAGAGGCGTACGCGGACCAGAACGAGCGGGACTACTCCGCCTTTGCCGCTGCGGTCGAGTCCGGACGTCTCGAGGCGCAACGAGACATCTGAGACTGGGCGGTTCCCTGCAGGCCCGATGGCAGGAAGCCGAGCCCGCGGCGGGAACAGGAAGGCGGAGCCGAACGATGATCGTCGACAGCGCCCACTACAAGGACGGCGCGCGCCAGCATGAGGAGGCGCTCAGCCCGGAGCACGCCGCCGAGCTGAGGGCTGGCGCCGGTCCGGGCGAATTCATCTGGATCGGCCTGCACGAGCCCGAACCGGGCGACCTCGAGCGGTTGCAGGACCTCTTCGGCCTGCACGAGCTCGCCGTCGAGGACGCGCGGCATGCGCACCAGCGGCCGAAGATGGAGGACTACGACGACAGCGTCTTCATCGTCCTCAAGACCGCGCACTACCACGAGGACCGCGAGGAGGTTCACTTCGGCGAGATTTCCCTGTTCGCCGGTCCGAGATACGTGATCACCGTCCGGCACGGGCCTGGCAGCGAGCTGGCCTCCGCGCGGAAGCGGCTCGAGGCTCGGCCGGACCTGCTTAGTCTCGGCGCGGCGTCCGCCGTCTGGGCCGTCCTCGACAAGGTCGTCGACGACTACATCCCGGTCGCCGACGCGATCGAGGACGACATCGAGGAGGTCGAGAAGGACGTCTTCGACGACGACGTGCCGGCGCCGACCCAGCGCATCTACAACCTGAAGCGCGAGGTGATCGAGTTCCACCGCGCCGTCTGGCCGCTGCTCACGCCGCTCAACGCCCTCGAGCAGGGCGGCCGCGACCGCGTGCCCGATGAGCTGCGCAGGTACTTCCGCGACGTCGCCGACCACACCCGGCGGGTCGACGAACAGGTCAGCTCCCACCGGGAGCTTCTCACCAGCGTGCTGGAGGCGAACCTGGCTCTGGTGAGCGTCAATCAGAACGAGGTCGTCAAGAAGATCTCCGCGATCGCGGGGATCATCGCCGTCCCCACGTTCATCGCGTCGGTCTACGGGATGAACTTCGACAACATGCCCGAGCTGCACTGGCACCTGGGCTATGCGCTGGCGCTCGGGCTGATGGCGATCTGCGTGCTCGGCTTGGTGGCCTTCTTCAGGCGGATCGACTGGCTTTAGGCGGCCTACGATGAGTGCGTGATCCCTCTTGGGCACGTCGGAGGCCCGGCCTTCGAGCCGCTTCAGATCGCGGCGCTCACCCTGGTCGCGACGGCCTACTGCTTCCGCGCGATCACCCTCTCGCGGGAGGGCAGGTCGGTGCCGGCGTGGCGGATCGTCTGCTTCGCCTCGGGTCTCCTGCTGATCGTCATCGCCTTCCTCTCACCGCTCGACCACATCAGCGGCGAGCTGCTGCTCGCCCACATGTCTCAGCACCTGCTGATGGCGGACATCGGCGCGCTCCTGATCGTGCTCGGGCTGACCGGGCCCTTGCTCCAGCCGCTCCTGGCCACCCGCTGGCTCGGCTGGCTCCGCCACCTCGCCCACCCGCTGGTCGCGCTG
>JBKOYL010000114.1:0-16745 GCA_046725395.1 Actinomycetota bacterium
GAAGATGATGATGAAGAAGACCTCGCCGACCACGTAGTGCCAGCTGTTGGGGCTGAAGAAGGCGGCGAAGTCGTTCCAGAAGTTGTCGCCCGTGCCGCCGAGCAGCTGCCCGACGGTCGGCGGGAACGCCATGATCGAGGCCGCGAAGATCACCGGGATCACTCCCGCCATGTTGACCCGCAGCGGTAGGTAGGTCGATCCGCCGGCGGTCATCCGGCGGCCCACGACACGCTTCGCATACTGAACGGGGATGCGCCGTTGGCCCTCCTGGACGAACACGATCGAGACGATCACCGCGAGCGCGATGAAGGGCATCATCACCACGAAGACCTGATCGGGGTTGGTCCACCACTTCCCGATCCCGCTCGGGATGCTCGAGACGATCGAGGCGAAGATCATCAGCGAGATCCCGTTTCCGATCCCTCGCTGCGTGATCAACTCGCCCATCCACATCAGCACCGTGCAGCCGGCGGTCAGCGTGATCACGATCAGGAAGACCTTCGCGAAGGTCCGCTCGCCGATCACCTCCGCGCCGCCGAAGCTCGAGGAGCTGAACAGGAAGACGTAGCCCAGGGACTGGGCGAAGGCGAGGCAGACCGTCAAATACCGGGTGTACTGCGTGATCTTCTGCTGCCCGACCTCGCCCTCCTTCTGCAGTCGCTCGAGCGTGGGCACGACCACGGTGAGGAGCTGCAGGATGATCGATGCGGTGATGTAGGGCATGATCCCCAGCGCGAACAGCGACAGCCTGGAGAGGCTTCCGCCGGAGAAGAGGTTGAGGAAGCCGAGGATGTTCGAGCCGCCGACGTTGCTGAGCCCGTCCGAGATCGCGTTCGCGTCGACGCCCGGCGAGGGGATGTAGGCTCCGAGCCGGTAGAGGGCCAGGATCCCGGCGGTGAACATCAGCTTCTTCCGGATTTCCTGGACGGAGAACGAGTTGAGGATCGTCTGCAGCACTTAAGACGCGGCCTCCTCAGCTCCGCTTCCGGGGGCCGCTCGCACTATCTCCGCGGTGCCTCCAGCCGCCTCGATCTTCTCCTTCGCCTGCGCGCTGAAGGCGTGCGCCTTGACGGTGAGCTTCTTCGAGATATCGCCCCGGGCGAGGATCTTGACCGGGTCGCGGCGCTTGGCCAGGCCGGCCTCACGCAGCGACTCCGGTGTCACCTCGTCGTTCGCCTTGAAGCGGGCGTCGAGGTCGGAGAGGTTGACGGGCTGCGTGCGGGTGCGGAACTTCTCGAACGGCATCGACATCTTCTTGTGCGGGCCGCGCAGCTTGCGCATCCGCATGTGCACCGGGTTCTGGCCCCCCTCGTACCCGGTCTTGCGCTTGTTGCCCGAGCGGGCGCCCGCGCCCTTGTGGCCGCGGCCCGAGGTCTTGCCGTACCCGGAGCCCTGACCGCGCCCCACCCGCTTGCGCTGACGGCGCGAGCCGGCGGCCGGCTTCAGCGAGTGCAGGCCGAGCTTCTCCCCACTCATGACGGCTGGCTCCTCCGCTTCGCTCCGTCGCCCCCTTGCCTCGACTCGACCTCGACCAGGTGCTTGACGGCGCGGATCATTCCCTGAAGCTGCGGGGAGTCGGGATGCTTCGCCTGCCGCCCGATCCGGCCGAGCCGAAGCGTCTGCAGCGTCTGCCGCTGCGCCGCGGAGGCGCCGTTCGCCGAGCGCACCTGCTTGAGCGCGACGTCCGCCATCATCAAGAAGCCGCCTCCTCGGGCGCTTCCTCCTCGGCCGTTCCACTCTCGGTCTTAGCCGCGGCGCCGTCGCCGACGCCGAGCACCTCGCGTATCGAGAGCCCGCGGAGCTTCGCGACGTCCTCCGGCTTGCGCAGGCTGTAGAGCCCCTCCATTGTGGCCTTCACCAGGTTGATCGGGTTCTGGGTGCCGATGCTCTTGGTGAGCACGTCGCGGACGCCGCCCAGCTCGAGCACGGCGCGCACGCCGCCTCCCGCGATCACGCCGGTACCGGGGCTGGCCGGGCGCAGGACGACATGGCCGGCGCCATAGCGGCCGATCACGCGATGCGTGATCGTCTGGCCGTACTTGGGCACGCGGATCAGGTTCTTGCGGGCGTCCTCGACGGCCTTCTGGATGGCCAGCGGGACCTCGCGCGCCTTGCCGTAGCCGATCCCTACCACGGAGTCCTCGTCGCCGACGGCCACCAGGGCGGTGAACGAGAACCGCCGGCCGCCCTTGACCACCTTGGCTACGCGGTTGATCTCGATCACCCGCTCCTGCAGGTCAAGGCCCTTGGGGCTGACGGTCTCTACAGCCATGGAACGGACGAAGGTAGCGGGTTTGAACCGGCGGCCATCAGAACTTGAGCCCCCCTTCGCGGGCCCCCTCCGCGATCGCCGCGACGCGCCCGTGGAAGCGGTAGCCGCCTCGGTCGAAGACGCAGGTCTCGATCCCCGCGCCCTTGGCGCGCTCGGCGAGCAGCTGGCCGGCGCGCTTGGCCTGCTCCATCGAGCCGAGCCCTCGGAGCTCGGGCTCGGTCCAGGAGACCGATACGAGCGTGCGACCGGCGTCGTCGTCGATCAGCTGGGCGAAGACCCCCCGGTTCGAGCGGTAGACGGAGAGCCGCGGCCGGCCCGCGCTGCCCCGGACCCGGGCGCGGACGCGGCGGCGCCGTCGGAGCCTCTTCTGTGGCTTGGTGAGGACCGCCATGCCTAGATCAAGCCCTCTTGCCGACCTTGCGGGCGACATGCTCGCCGGCGTAGCGGACGCCCTTGCCCTTGTAGGGCTCCGGCGGCCGACTCTTGCGGACCCGTGCCGCGGTCTCGCCGACGAGTTGCTTGTCGATTCCGCGGACGACCACCTCGGTGGGCTGCGGCAACTCGAACTCGATCCCCTCGGGCGCCTGGATCGCGACCGGGTGGGAGAACCCGAGTGCCATCTCGAGCGTCTTGCCCTTCAGGTTGGCGCGGTAGCCGACGCCCTGGATCTCGAGCCGGCGCTCGAACCCGTCGGTGACGCCCTCCACCATGTTGGCGATCAGGCTCCGGGTCAGCCCGTGCAGGGCACGGTGCTCACCGCGATCGGTCGGCCGCTCGACCGTCAGCGTGCCGTCCTCGATCGAGACCTTCATGTCGCGGCTCACGTTTTGGCGGAGCTCGCCCTTCGGCCCCTTGACGGACACGACACCCGGCTTGACGTCGATCTCGACGCCCTCCGGGATCTCGATTGGCTTTCTTCCGATTCGGCTCATGGCTTGATCACCAAACGTGTGCGACGACCTCGCCGCCGACGCCGCTCTGACGCGCCTCGTGGCCCGTCATCACGCCTCGCGAGGTCGACATGATCGTGGTTCCCATCCCTCCGAACACGCGGGGGACGTCCTCCTTGGCGACGTAGCGACGCCGCCCGGGACGGGACGCGCGCTCCATCCCGCTGATCACTGGATCGCGGTTCTCGGTGTAGCGCAGCCTCACCTTGATCACCTCGCCGACCCGTCCGGGCTCGATCGTGAAGTCGCTGATGTAGCCCTGCTCCTTGAGGATGCGGGTCATCTCGCGCTTCAGCCGCGAGGCGGGGATCTCCACCTCCTCGTGCTCGGCCTGGAGCGCGTTGCGGATCCGGTTCAGGTAGTCGGTGATCGGGTCGGTCAGCATCGGCTCACCAGCTCGACTTGGTCATTCCGGGCACGTAGCCGCGATGCGCGGCGTCGCGCAGGCAGATCCGGCAGAGGCCGAACTTGCGGTAGTAGGCGCGCGGTCGCCCGCAACGGCGGCAGCGGTGGTAGCCGCGCGTCTTGAACTTCGCCTCGCGGCGCTGCCGCACCCTTTGCGATGTCTTTGCCATCAGTCTCCTTGTCCTTCTCCGTCCTGGGCGGAGTCGTCCTTCTTCTTGGCCTTCTCGGCCTCCGCACCCTCGGGCGGCTCGGCGCCCTCCTCACCTTCCTCGCCCTCCTCGGCCCTGACTGGCTTCTGGTAGGCCTCCGGGTTCTCCTCCTTGAGCTGCTCGAGCGCGGCGGCCTCGGCCTCCGCCCGCTGGCGCGCCTCCTCCTTGCGCCGCTCCTCCTCGGCCTCCTCCTCGGCCTCGGCCTCGCCCGGGCGGCCCTCCGGCGAGAAGGGCATGCCCAATCCGTCCAACAGGGCGAAGGCCTCCTCGTCCGTATCGGCGGTGGTCGTGATCGTCACGTCGAGGCCACGGACCTCGTCGATCGAGTCGTAGTCGATCTCGGGGAAGATGATCTGCTCGCGGACGCCCATCGAGTAGTTGCCGCGGCCGTCGAAGCTGCGCGCGCTGAGGCCCCGGAAGTCGCGGATCCGCGGCACGGCGACCGAGGTCAACCGGTCGAGGAACTCCCACATGCGGGCGCGTCGGAGCGTCACCGCGACGCCCACGGGCATCCCCTCGCGGACCTTGAACGAGGCCACGGACTTCTTGGCCCGGCGGACGCTCGGCCGCTGACCGGCGATCGTCGCGAGTTGCTCGGTGGCCGCCTCGAGCATCTGGGTGTTCTGCTTCGCCTCCCCGATCCCCATGTTGAGCGTGATCTTCTCCAGCGTCGGCACGGCCATCGGGCTGGAGTAGCCGAAGCGCCGCTTCAGCGCCGGTTTCACCTCCTGCTCGTAGTACTCCCGCAGGCGCGGCGGAGGGGCCGCCTGCTTTCGCTGTTCCGTTGCCGCTTCCATCAGCGCTTCAGTCGAGATCCCTTCCGGTCCTGGCGGCGACGCGCTTGCGCCTGCCATCGGCGCGCTCGACCCGCACGCGCGTGGGCTTGTTGTCCTCGGGGTCGAGGACCATCACGTTGGAGACGTGGATCGGGCCCTCCTTCTCGATGATGCCGCCGACCTCGCCGCCCTTCTGCGCGTCCTTGACGGAGCGCGGCCGCTGGTGGCGCTTCACCATGTTGAGCCCCTCGACGTAGACGTAGCCCTTCTTCGGGTCCGTCCGGATCACCCGACCGCGCTTGCCGCGGTCCTTGCCGCCGATCACCATCACGTCGTCGTCTCTGCGCACTCGCATCTTCGCCATCGCTAGAGCACCTCCGGAGCCAGGGAGACGATCCGCATGAAGTTCCTCTCGCGCAGCTCGCGGGCGACCGGGCCGAAGATGCGGGTGCCGCGGGGCGCGCCTTGGGCGTCGATCAGAACCGCGGCGTTCTCGTCGAAGGCGATGTAGGTGCCGTCGCCGCGGCCCACCTGCTTGCGCGTGCGCACCACGACCGCCTCGACGACCTCGCCCTTGCGGACGCCACCGTGAGGCGTCGCCTGCTTCACGGTGGCGGTGATCACGTCCCCGATCCGGGCGTAGCGGCGATCCGATCCCCCCTTGACGCGGATGCACAGGATCTCGCGCGCGCCGGAGTTGTCCGCCACTCGAAGTCTTGATTCCTGCTGAATCATCGAACCCCATTCACCTCGCCTTCTCGAGGATCTCGGCCAGGCGCCAGCGCTTCGTCCGCGACAGCGGACGGGTCTCGACCACCCGGACCAGATCGCCCTCGCCGGCCTCGTTGCGCGCGTCGTGGGCGTGCAGCGTGCGGGAGCGGCGCACGATCTTCTCGTACTGGGGATGGCGCCGGGCAACCTCGATCTGCACGGTGATCGTCTTGTCCGGCTTGCTGGAGACGACCCGCCCCTGACGGACCTTGCGGCCGGCGGACCGGCGCTCCGCGGGCGGCGTGCCCGTGCCCGGCTCCTTCTTTTCCCGCCGCTTGGCTCGGTAGGCCGAGCGCTTGCGGGCCGCCCGCTTGCGGGCCTCGCGACGGGCTGCGGCCCGCTCCTCGGGGCTCTGCTGCGGGCGCGGCTCGACCGGGCCGCGGGATCGCTCGAGGCGCCGGCGGGTCTTCCAGTCGAGGCCTTCGAGCGCTTCATCGGAGGAAGCGTCCTCGGCGGCCGCCTCCTCGGCAGGAGCCTCCTCGGCCTGAGGCTGCTCCTCGGCCTGGGGCTGGTCCTCGGCCTGGGGCTGCTCCTCGGCCTGGGGCTCCTCGGCCGGAGTCTCCTCCGGAGCCTGGTCTTCCTGCTGCTCGTTCTGCTCGTTCTGCTCTTCCTCAGCCATTACGCCCTCAGCTCGCGTTCAAGATCGATGCCGCGCTCCCTGGCCACCGTGAGCAGGCGCGCAACGTCGCGGCGCACGGCCGTGATCCGCGAGGTGTTCTCCAGCTCGCCGGTGGCGTGCTGGAGTCGCAGGGCGAACTGCTGCTCACGCGTCTGGCGGATGCGCTCTACCAGCTCGTCGTCCTTGAGGTTGTGGACCTCGGCGGCCTTCACGCCTGCTCCACCCCTTCCCGTGTGACGAACTTGGTGCGGATCGGAAGCTTGTGGCCGGCGAGACGCATCGCGTCCTTCGCCAGATCCTCCGGGACACCGGCGAGCTCGAACATCACCTTGCCGGGCTTGACCACGGCCACCCAGCCCTCCGGGTTGCCCTTGCCGGAGCCCATGCGCGTCTCCGCGGGCTTCTTGGTGATCGGCTTGTCGGGGAAGACGTTGATCCAAACCTTCCCGCCGCGCTTGATCTTGCGCGTCATCGCGACACGGGCAGCCTCGATCTGGCGATTGGTGATCCAGCCGCGGTCCAGCGCCTTCAGCCCATACTCGCCGAACGCCACCGTGGTGCCGCCCTTGGAGTAGCCGCGCCGGCGGCCTCGCTGCTGCTTGCGGTAGCGAACCCGCTTCGGCATCAACATCAGGGACGACCCCCTCGCGAGTGGCCGGACGGCGGTCGCCGATCCTCGTCCGCGCGCTCCGAGCGGTAGCCCTCAGGCATGACCTCGCCCTTGTTGATCCAGCACTTGACACCGATCCGGCCGGTGGTCGTCCTCGCCTCGGTGAAGCCGTAGTCGATGTCCGCGCGGAGCGTGTGGAGCGGCACGCGGCCGTCGGAGTAGCCCTCCGTGCGCGCCATCTCCGCGCCGCCCAGGCGACCCGAGACCTGCACCTTCACCCCCTTGGCACCCGAGCGCATGGCTGAGGTGAGCGCGCGCTTCATCGCGCGGCGGAATGCGACGCGGTTCTGGAGCTGCTCGGCGATCGACTGCGCGACCAGCTTCGCATCCAGCTCGGGACGCTTGATCTCCTTGATGTTCACCTTGACGGGCTTGCCCGTGAGCTTGTGGAGCTCCCGGCGCAGGGCGTCGACCTCGGTCCCCGACTTCCCGATCACGATTCCCGGCCGGGCGGTCGAGATGTCGACCTCGATCTCGCTGGACCCCTTGACGATCGTGATCTGGGAGAGGCCGGCATGCGAGAGCTTGTTCTCGATGTGCGAGCGGATCGCCAGGTCCTCGTTCAGGTAGTCCGCGAAGTCGCGCTCGTTGAACCAGTTCGACTTCCAGTCGTGGATGTAGCCGACCCGGAAGCCCTCTGGATGGATCTTCTGTCCCATCAGATGCCCGCCTCCCTGGCCACGTGCGCCTGGGGGCGGCCATGGCCGAGCAGATAGTTGGACGCAGGGCGCAGCCCTTGCTGGGGGCAAGGGCAAGCCCGAGGACGACTAGATGCGACGGCCATGGCCGTCATCCAGGTGTGCGTGGTCAGGGTGGCGGGCATCTAACCTCAGTCCTCCGGCGTCAGCGCCACGACGATGTGGCTGGTTCGCTTGTTGATCCGCGTCGCACGACCCAGCGCCCGCGGCCGGTAGCGGCGCAGCGTGGGTCCCTCGTCGACGTGGATGTCCTTGATCAAGAGGTCGTCGGCGACCAGGTCGTGATTCGCCTCCGCGTTCGCCGCGGCCGACTCGAGCAGCTTTCGGATGTCCCTGGCGGCGCTGCGCGTGGAGAAGCGGAGCAGTGGCAGCGCGTCCTCGAGCGGCAGGCCGCGAACCTGGTCGGCGACCAGCCGCGCCTTGCGCGGGGCGACGCGCACGAAGCGGGCGCGCGCGTTGACGACGGGTCGCTCCGGAGCCTCCCTCTTGGCCGCGGTTCTCTTGGCAGGCTTCTTCGCAGGCTGCTTCTTGGCGGCGGCCTTGGTGGTAGAAGCCTTCGAAGCCTTGCTGTCCGCCGTCTTCGAGGTCGCCTCGGCGGCGCTGCCGGACTTGCCGCGGGTCGCCGTCTCCTTCGGCTTCGCCCTGGACTTGCGAGTGCCCGCGCCGCCCGACCTTGCGGCGGGCTTCTTCGCAGCCGGCTTCTTCGCAGCCCGCTTCTTCGCGGGCTTCTTCTCGCTGTCCTTCTCGGTCTTCTTCTCGTCAGCCATCGCTATTCCCTATCCCTCGCCGAGCCGGCCCCCGAATGCGCGCGGAAGGTCCGCGTCGGCGCGAACTCGCCGAGCTTGTGGCCCACCATCGACTCGGAGATGTAGACCGGAACGTGCTTGCGGCCGTCGTGGACGGCGATCGTGTGCCCCACCATCTCGGGGAAGATCGTCGAGTGGCGTGACCAGGTCTTCAGCATCTGCTTCTGGCCCGACTCGTTCATCGCGTTGACGCGCTTCATCAGGCGCTCCTCCGCCCACGGTCCCTTCTTGGTCGAACGTCCCATTGCCTACTTCCTCTTTCCTCGTCTGCGCCCGCGCACGATCAGCGCGTCCGAGCGCTTGCCCTTCTTGCGGGTCCGGTAGCCGAGCGTGGGCTTGCCCCATGGCGTCACCGGGTGGCCCCCGGGCGTGTGGTGCGCCTCGCCGCCGCCGTGCGGATGGTCGACGGGGTTCATCGCGACGCCGCGGGTCTGTGGCCGCTTGCCCTTGTGGCGGTTACGGCCCGCCTTGCCGACCTTGACGTTCTGATGCTCGGCGTTCGAGAGCGTTCCCACCGTCGCCCGGCACTCGCCGCGGACCATCCGGACCTCCGAGGAGGGCAGCCTGAGGCTCACGAGGGCTCCCTCCTTGGCGACGACCTGGATAGCGGTGCCGGCAGCGCGCCCGAGCCGGCCGCCCTGGCCGGGGATCAGCTCCACGTTGTGGACCACCGTCCCGGTCGGGATCCGCGCCAGCGGCAAGGAGTTGCCGGGCGCGATGTCGGCGCCTTCGCCCGAGACGACCTCGGCGCCCACGCGCAGGCCCTGCGGCGCCAGGATGTAGCGCTTCTCGCCGTCGGCGTAGTTGAGCAGCGCGATGCTCGCCGAGCGGTTGGGGTCGTACTCGATGGATGCCACATGCGCCGGGACCCCATCCTTGGTGCGCTTGAAGTCGATTCGCCGGTAGCGGCGCTTGGCCCCGCCGCCGCGGTGGCGTGCGGTGACGCGCCCGGCCACGTTGCGGCCGCCGGAGGAGCTTTTGCCCTTGGTGAGCCGCTTGGCCGGCTCCGCACCGCTGAGCTCCTCGCGCATGGGGTAGGTGCCGAAGCGTCGGCCGGGACTCGTCGGTCGTGTCTTCCGGTTCGCCATTAGATGACCGCCTTTCTCGCGGAGTGCGACTGGGGGCGGCCATGGCCGAGCAGATCGGTGGACGCAGGGCGCAGCTCTTGCTGGCGGCAAGGGCAAGCCCGAGGACGCCGAGATGCGACGGCCATGGCCGTCATCCAGGTGTGCTCTGCGGGGAAGGCGGTCATCTCACTAGCCCTCCACCGCCGCGCCCTCGAACAACTCGATCCGCTCGCCGGGAGCGAGCTGGACCACGGCCTTCTTCCAGGAGCGAGAGCGCCCGGAGTGCA
This sequence comes from Actinomycetota bacterium, assembly GCA_046725395.1. Taxonomy (GTDB): domain Bacteria; phylum Actinomycetota; class Thermoleophilia; order Solirubrobacterales; family 70-9; genus DASUPK01. The sequence goes on from JBKOYL010000114.1 coordinate 9,531, forward strand.
GCCCGCGCCGCTTGGGCTTGGACTTCACCTTCGATGTGCGCACCGCCTTCACCTTGACGCCGAAGATCTCCTCGACCGCCTGGGCGATCTGCAGCTTGTGCGCGCGGTCGTGGACCCTGAACGTGTACTTGCCCTCGGCCATCAGCGCGTAGCTCTTCTCGGAGACGACCGGCCGGACGATCACCTGTCGCGCGTTCACGTGACCCTCCGCTTGAGCTCCTCGAGGGCGGCCTCGGTCACGACCAGGGAGGTCGCAGCCATCAGATCCGCGACGCCGGCCGCCTCGGCGAGCGCCACGCTGACGCCCTCGATGTTGCGGAAGCTCTTCGCCACGGCCTCCTCCTCGGAGCCGATCACGACCAGCGTCGGGCGATCGGCGCCCCACTTCCCGAGCGCCTCCGCGGCCTGCTTGGTGGTCGGCTTGGAGAAGCTCGAGCCGTCGAGGACCGCGACGGTGCCGCGCTCGGCGTGGACGCTGAACGCGGCGCGCAGCGCCTTCCGGCGTGCCTTGCGGTTGACCTTGACCGTGTAGTGGCGGGGCTTGGGGCCGAATGCGGCGCCGCCGCCGTAGCGGTGCGGGACGCTCAGCGCACCCGCGCGGGCGCGCCCGGTGCCCTTCTGCCGCCAGGCCTTCGCGGTGGTCATGGCCACCTCGCCGCGGGTGAGGCTCGAGTGGGTTCCACGCCGCCGCGCGGCCAGGTCGGCGCGCGCGGCCTCGTGCACGAGCGCCTCGTGGAAGGGCTCGCCGAAGATCTCCTTGGGCAGGTTGGACTTCGCCTGCTTGCCTAGGGTGGTCGCCTTTAGTCCGGCGGCGGTTTTTGTGGCCGCCGTTTGTGAGCTAGCCATCGCTCCGCACCTCCACGGTGGCGTTCTTGCCTCCGGGAACCGAGCCGCGGATCAGTAGGAGATTGCGCTCGGCGTCGACCTCGACTACGTGCGCGCCGCGCTGGGTCACCCGGCGGGCGCCCATTTGCCCCGGCATCCCCATCCCCTTGAACACGCGAGCGGGATCGGCGCTCGCGCCGACCGAGCCCGGCGCGCGCACGTTGTGCGAGCCGTGGGTCTCGGGACCACGGCTGAAGTTGTGGCGCTTGATCGTGCCCTGGAAGCCCTTGCCGCGGGAGACGGCCGAGACCTTGACGCGCTGGCCGGGCTCGAAGCTGGCGACGGTGACGGCGTCGCCAACCTTCGTCTCGCCGGCCTGCTCCGCGTTCTCGGCGCCCTCGGCGGCCGGTGCGGCGACCTTGGCGTCCCGGAACTCGACCAGCGTGCGCATCGCCGGCGCGCCGGCCTTCTTCAGATGCCCGAGCTCGGCCTTCGTCAGCTTGTCCTCCGGGGTGACCGGATCGGCGGCGAGCTGGACAGCGTCGTAGCCGTCGCGGTCCGCCCTGCGGATCGCGGTCACCTGGTTGGGCTTCGCCTCGATCACCGTGACCGGGATGGCGGCGCCGTCGTCGGTGAACACGCGGGTCATCCCCAGCTTCTTGCCGACGATCGCGGTCATTAGAGCCTGATCTCCACGTCGACGCCGGCAGGCAGCGTCTCCATCCGCTGCAGCTCGTCGACCGTCTTCGGGGTCGGCTGGTGGATGTCGATCAGCCGCTTGTGCGTGCGGATCTCGAAGTGCTCGCGCGAGTCCTTGTCCTTGAAGGGGGAGCGGATCACGCAGTAGACGTGCTTGTCGGTCGGGAGCGGGATCGGTCCGGCTACCGTCGCACCGGTGCGCTCGGCGGTGCCCACGATTTCCTGGGCAGCCCGGTCGATGGCGTCGTGGTCGTACGCCTTGAGCCGGATCCTGATCTTTCCCGATGTCAGTGAGGCCATGACGCCTCAGATTCCTTCTCTTCCTTTGTCCTTCTCGCGCAGTTAGGGCGCCGCCCCCGCTGTTGCTAGGGCCGCGCCCTGGTCGTATGTCTTTGCAGTTGTCGCGGCCCTTTCGGTCGAGGACCGCACTGAAAACGGGCCCCCGAAGGGGCCCGTTGGGAGCTATTCGATTACTTCGGTGACGACACCGGAACCGACGGTGCGACCACCCTCGCGGATCGCGAACCGCAGGCCCTGGTCCATGGCGATCGGCTGGATCAGCTCGACCTCCATCTCCGCGTTCTCACCCGGGGCGACGAACTCGCGGCCCTCCGGGAGCTTCACGACGCCGGTGACGTCGGTCGTGCGGAAGTAGAACTGCGGCCGATAGCCGGAGACGAACGGAGTGTGGCGCCCGCCCTCCTCCTTCTTCAGGCAGTAGACCTCCGCCTTGAACTTGGTGTGCGGCGTGATCGAGGCGGGCTTGCAGAGCACCTGGCCGCGCTCGATCTCCTCGCGCTTGGTGCCTCGTAGCAGGCAGCCGACGTTGTCGCCGGCGCGGCCCTCGTCGAGGATCTTGCGGAACATCTCGACGCCGGTGACGACGGTCTTGCTCGTGTCGTGGATGCCGACGATCTCGACCTCGTCGCCGGTGTTGACGACGCCCTGCTCGATCCGGCCGGTCGCCACGGTCCCGCGGCCGGTGATCGAGAAGACGTCCTCGACCGGCATCAGGAAGGGCTTGTCGAGGTCACGCTCCGGCTCGGGGATGTAGGTGTCCAGCGCATCCGCGAGTTCGAGGATCGACTGCTTGGCCTCCTCGTCGCCCTCGAGCGCCTTGAGCGCCGAGCCCTTGATGATCGGGACCTCGTCTCCCGGGAACTCGTACTCCTTGAGCAGGTCCTTGACCTCCTCCTCGACCAGCTCGAGCAGCTCCTCGTCGTCGACCATGTCGGTCTTGTTCAGGTAGACCACTACCGACGGCACGTTCACCTGGCGCGCGAGCAGGATGTGCTCGCGGGTCTGCGGCATCGGGCCGTCCGGTGCCGAGACCACCAGGATCGCGCCGTCCATCTGGGCGGCGCCCGTGATCATGTTCTTCACGTAGTCGGCGTGCCCGGGGCAGTCGACGTGGGCGTAGTGCCGGTTGTCGGTCTCGTACTCGACGTGCGAGGTCGCGATCGTGATCCCGCGCTCCTTCTCCTCGGGCGCGTTGTCGATCTCGTCGAACGTCTTGACGTCCGTGTTCGTCCCCTTCTCGGCGAGTGTCTTCGTGATCGCAGCCGTCAGCGTGGTCTTGCCGTGATCGACATGACCGATGGTGCCGACGTTCACGTGCGGCTTATCGCGCTCGAACTTCTGCTTGGACATCTCGCTCCTTTGGGGGTCTCGTTGGTGTCTTCAAGTCGCTTCTGAAGCTAAGTCTGTGGCTGTTTCCGGAGATTGGTTCGCCTTTTGACCAACCTGGGGAATATAGCTAGGCACCGGCTCCCACGGGCTCGCCGGAGCGGTGCTCGATGATCTCGTCCTCGATGTTCCTCGGAACCTCTTCATAGCGCTCGAACTGCATCGTGTAGCTCGCCCGTCCCTGCGTCGAGGACCGCAGGTCGGTGGCGTAGCCGAACATCTCGCCGAGGGGCACGAAGGCCTGCACGGCGAGGGCGTTGCCCCGCGGCTCCTGGCCTTGGACCTTGCCCCGGCGGCGGGAGAGGTCGCCGATCACATCGCCGAGGAACTCCTCGGGCGTGACCACCTCGACCGACATCACCGGCTCGAGCAGCACCGGCTTCGCCTTCCGGGCGGCCTCCTGAACCGCCATCGAGCCGGCGACCTTGAAGGCCATCTCAGAGGAGTCGACCTCATGGTAGGAGCCGTCCACCAGCTCCACCCTGACGTCCACCATCGGGTAGCCGGCCTTGACGCCCGACTGCAGTGCCTCCTCGATCCCGGCCTCGACCGAGGGGATGAACTCCGACGGGATCGTGCCGCCCTTGATCGAGTTGATGAAGTCGAATCCCTCGCCCGGCGCCGGCTCCACGTTGATCACCGCATGGCCGTACTGGCCGCGACCGCCGGTCTGACGGACGAAGCGCCCCTGGACCTTCTGCACGGGCTGGCGGATCGTCTCCCGGTAGGCGACCTGGGGACGCCCGACGTTCGCGTCCACGGAGAACTCGCGCAGCATGCGGTCGACGATCACCTCGAGGTGGAGCTCCCCCATGCCGTGGATCAGGGTCTGGCCCGTCTCCTCGTCGGTCTCGACTTGGAAGGTCGGGTCCTCCTCGGCCAGGCGGGCGAGGCTGGAGGAGAGCTTCTCCTGGTCGGCCTTCGTCTTCGGCTCGATCGCGACCGCGATCACGGGCGCGGGGAACTCGATGTGCTCGAGCTCGATCGGCGCGTCCGGGGCGCAGAGCGTGTCGCCCGTGGAGGTCTGCTTGAGGCCGACGCCGGCGAGGATGTCGCCCGCGAAGCACTCCTCGATCTCCTCGCGGTGGTTCGCGTGCATCATCAGCAGCCGGCCGATGCGCTCGGTGCGCCCCGTCGAGGCGTTCAACACCCGGCTGCCGGCGCTCAGCTTGCCGGAGTAGACGCGGAAGTAGGTGAGCTTGCCGACGTAGGGATCCGCCATCACCTTGAAGGCGAGGGCGGCGAAGGGCGCGTTGTCTTCGGCGGGACGCTCGGCCTCGGTAGGGCCGCCGCCATCGCCCTTTTTCGGGGGCTCCATGCCCTTGACCGGTGGGACCTCGAGCGGCGAGGGGAGCAGCTCGACGATCGCGTCGAGCAGCGGCTGCACGCCCTTGTTCTTGAAGGAGGAGCCGCAGAGCACGGGCGTCGCCTTGATGTCGAGCGTGGCGCGATGCAGCGAGGAGGCGATCCGCTCGTGCGGGATCTCCTCGTCGTTCAGGTAGGCCTCCATGAGCTCGTCGTCGTAGTCAGCGCACGCCTCGATCAGGTGCGTGCGGTGCTCGTGAGCGAGGTCCTTGAGATCGTCCGGGATCTCCGTGTACTCGAACTCGGTACCGAGCTCGTCCTTCCAGACCAAAGCCTTGTTCTCGACCAGGTCGACGACGCCTGTGAAGTCGGCCTCCTGCCCGACCGGGATCTGGATGGGAAGCGGGTGGGCGCCGAGGCGCTCGCGCATCGTCTGGACCGCCTTGAAGAAGTCCGCTCCGGTGCGGTCCATCTTGTTGACGTAGGCAATCCGTGGGACCTTGTACTTGTCCGCCTGACGCCAGACCGTCTCCGATTGGGGCTCTACGCCCGCAACGGAGTCGAACAGCGCAATCGCACCGTCGAGCACGCGGAGGCTGCGCTCGACCTCGACGGTGAAATCGACGTGCCCGGGGGTGTCGAGGATGTTGATGCGGTGCCCGTCCCACTCGCACGCCGTAGCCGCCGAGGTGATGGTGATCCCGCGCTCCTGCTCCTGCTCCATCCAGTCCATGACGGCAGCGCCCTCGTGGACCTCGCCCATCTTGTGGGTGCGGCCGGTGTAGTAGAGGATCCGCTCGGTGGTCGTCGTCTTACCGGCATCGATGTGGGCCATGATGCCGATGTTGCGCGTCTTCTCCAGTGGAAAGCTGCGGGGCATTGATCCTCTTGGTCGTACTGGCGTGATGGAGAGGCGGAACGGTTAGTCTGAGTTCGGTTTTCGCGCAGAAAAAAGGCCCTGGCGGGCCCGAGCGCAAGCGTCTTGAGACCCGAACTTCTGCTATGTCGCGCCGTTCTCCATCGAAACGGTTAACGCCCACGGGGCCCTCTCGGGGCACCCCGGAGCGACGGATGATGATAGCAGCGGGGTAATGGCTTCCAGGAGGGGAATCCGGGGACGGATGGGCCGTCGCAAGCGCTCTCGTGATGCGAGGGCGCCCGACAGCGCGACCCGTAATAGGTTGGATGAGCTCACCGAGCGCACGCGGGCGGAGGCCCGCGCTCTCTCTCGCAAGCGGCGCATCGAGGCCAGACGCGCGCTTCGGGCCCAGACGGAGGGCCTGGACGTCGGGGTCAGGCTGCGAGGGGCGGGCTACGAGACACGCCGCCGTCTCGGCCCGATCTTTGGGCCGGTCGGTGCATTCGCCTCGTGGATCGCTCCGCTCGTGACCCGCTCGCTTCTCTTCGGGATCCAGCTGGTCGCGGCCCTGATCGCCCTCCTACTCGAGCTCGCGCAGCTCGCGATCGCCCGCCTGGGCGCGCTCCTCACGGGCGTCTCGCTCGCCGTCGCGGAGTGGATGCGACGGTATGTGACGCCGCGCTCCACCGTCGCTTTCGTGGGCGGCTGCGCCGCCGTCCTCCTCGGCGTCGCCCAGTTCTCCGACTATCACGGGGTCGCGGTCGATGCCCCCAACTACGCCGGTGAGATCGGGCGAACCGCACCCGCCCCGATCACCGGAACCGAGGACGCCGGGAGCGCGCACGTCTGGGTCCTGCTCCCGATCGCGGCACTCGCCCTGCTGCTCTTGATCGGCGCATATCGCGGCAACCGGCGCCTCGCGGCCGGCGTCGCGGCCTGCGGCGTGATCGGGCTCGCCGTTGCGATCGCCATCGACTTGCCGCAGGGGCTCGAGACCGGCAGGGAGGGCCTTGCCTTCTATGGCGCCGACGCCGAGCTGCTCGGCGGCTTCTGGGTCGAGGTCGCGTCCTCGGCCACGCTGATCCTGACCGGCTGCCTGCTCCCGCTCTACTCGCGGGATCCGGCCAGGCGGAGAAGGCCGCGCCGCGCCAGACGCAGCCGGGCGTCCCACCGGGAGGCCGAGGAGATCCCGCCGGGGCTGCAGGCGGAGTCGTGAGAGGGCTTCCGCGGACGGAGACGCTGCTCCTCCTGGCCTGCGCGGCGGCGGCTGCGATGCTCGGCGCCTCGCAGTTCACGGACATCTTCCATCTCACCCCGCCGGGGGGTGAGGCGCTCAAGGCGATCGATGCGGCCGACCGGCACGGCTACGCGAACCTCGTTCTCGCTGCCTTCGCGCTGATCCTGGTGGTGGTCGCCATCGTCGCCCGCGGGGAGCAGCTCGGGCAGATGGCCGCGATGGCGATCGCGGTCTGCGGACTCGTCGCCCTGCTGATCTTCCTGATCGGCGACCTGCCGAAGGTCAACAACGTCGGGACCCTCGACGATCCGCGTCAATCCTTCATCGACGCCGAGGCGAAGCCGGTGGCCGGGTTCTGGCTCGAGCTCGTCGGCGCCCTGGTGCTCACCGTCTGCGGCGCTGCGCTGGCGACTATGCAGCCTGAGGCCACCGGTCGCAGTGGGATGCACGGCGGTCGCTCACACATGAAGCTCGAAAGGCCGCGAAAACCAAGCAGCTCAAGGACGCAGCCCGATCGGCGAAGCGAGCGTACGTAGCTGGTACGTGAGCGAGACGATCGGGCGAGGACGCAGAGATGCGCCGGTTTGCAGCGGCCTCGCTACGG
>JBKOYL010000071.1:0-23469 GCA_046725395.1 Actinomycetota bacterium
ACCCCGGTCGATCCCCGATCGACGTCCCCGAGCCCGCCGGCCGGCGCCGCGCGGGCGGCGATCGTCGCACGGTCCTGTTCGCCGGGCGCCTGCACTGGGAGAAGGGACCCGATCTGCTGGTCGAGTCGCTGGCCCTGCTCCGGACTCCGGCCCGCTGCACGCTGCTCGGGGTGGGGCCCGAGGAGGCCGCGCTGCGGCGGCGAGTCGGCGAGCTCGGACTGGACGGCCTCGTTGAGCTGGCCGGCTGGCGCGAGTCGGTCGGCGAATGGATGGACTCGGCGGATGTCCTGGTGGTCCCATCGAGGTACGAGTCGTGGTCGCAGGCCGCGGTCACGGCGATGGCGCACCGGCTGCCCGTGATCGGCACCAATGTCGAGGGGCTCCCCATGACGCTCGCGGACGAGAGGGGGGTGGTGGTGCCGCCCGAGAACCCGGGGGCACTCGCCGCCGCGATCGACGACGTGCTCACGGGCGCCCGCTGCCCGGACCTCGACGCCGCCCGGCGTTACGCCGAGCGGTTCACCGCCGAGCGGGTGGCGGATCACCACGCACGCGTGTACCGGCGGCTGCTCGCCGCCCGCGCGCGTCGCAGCCCGGACCTCGACGGGGCCCTCGACTCGCCTGAGATGCGGGCCGCTTAGCCCTTGGACGCGGACTAACGGCCGCCGGCGGCGTACCCTGAGTTCGAGATGGCCGGCGCCCCCTATGTGATCGTCGCCCTGCTCTCGGGCATCGCCACGGGCGTGATCGGGCGGGCGAAGGGGAGCTCCTTCTTCATCTGGTTCCTGGTCGGCACCGTCCTGCCGATCCTCGGGCTCGCCGCCGCGATCCTCTATCGGGGCGAGCAGGAGGAACCGGAGCGCCGCTGCCCGACCTGCAACAAGATCCTCAAGCTGCACGTCCAGGTCTGCCCGCGCTGCGGCACCGACCTCTACCTGCCGGATCCCTCAGAGGTGCGGCCGGGCCCGGCCGACCGGCCCGCCTGACCACCCACTAGCGGAGCCAGGTGCGGACGATCGCGTTCGCGAAGCCGAGGCCGTAGCGGACCACCGCGGGCTTCTTCGAGTGTCCGTAGGCGCGCTTGGCGACCGTCACCGGCACCTCCTTGGCGGGGACGCCGCGCTTGATCGCCTCGATCAGGAACTCCGAGGTGTGGAACTGCTCCTGGCGGAGGACGAGCTGGGGCAGCACGGTCGTGCGGACGGCTCGGTATCCGTTCGAGCAGTCGGAGACCTTGGTGCGGGTGATGAAGGAGACGAGTTTGTTGAAGAAGACGATCCCGAGCTCGCGCGAGGGGGTGTTGGGGTCTGCCTCGCCCAGGAGGCGTGAACCGTGTGCCACGTCGACCTCGTCGTCGAGGACGGGCTTGACCAAGCGCTCCATCTCGCTGGGGAGGTGCTGGCCGTCGGCGTCGAGCGTGACGACGATCAGGGCGCCTGACTCCGCCATCAGCCGGTAGCCGGTCCGCACCGCGGCTCCGCCGCCGCGGTTGATCACGTGGCGGGCGACGACCGCGCCGGCCTTCGCGGCCTCCTCGCTGGTGTCGTCGTGCGAGCCGTCGTCGACCACCAGGATCGCCGTGTTCTCGCCGCAGACCGTGTCCGGGATGCTGCGCACCACGTCGCCGACGCTCTCGGCCTCGTTGTAGGCCGGGATCAGCACCGCGATCTTGTCGCGGAAGCGCTCGGGCAGCTTGGCCTCGCGGAACTCCTCCCAGGCGAGGCCCTCGAGCAGCGCGGAGAGCTGCTGGTTTACGCGGGCGCTCTCGGTGAGCGCCCTGAGCACCAAGAGGAAGAGGATGACGATCGCGAAGACCGCCAGGCCGAGGATCCGCCCGCCGTTGCCGCGCTCGAACGCAAAGGCCGAGAGGAGCCCGTTGAGGAGCTCCGTCCCCGAGACCACGGCGAGGGCGATCCCGCCGAAGATCGCCAGGAGCACGGCGCCGTTCGAAAGCGTCTGGCGCCGCCAGACGGCGTAGGCGATCAGCAGGACGCCGACCAGCAGGCCGAACGCGCGAAGCGCGGTCAGCTCCTCGGGAAACACGGAAACGAGGACGAGGACGGTCAAGGCGGCGGCCAGAATAGCTCGCTACCCTGCCGCGACCATGCGCGTCCTAATCCTCGGGGGCGACGGCTATCTCGGCTGGCCGACGGCGATGCGCTTCTCCGCCCGCGGGCACGAGGTCTCCGTCGTCGACAACTTCTCGCGTCGGCGCTGGCACGAGCGCCACGGTACCGACTCGCTGACGCCGATCCGGCCGCTGGACGAGCGGCTGGCCGCCTGGCAGGAGCTCTCGGGCAACGAGATTCGCTCCTACCTGGGCGCGATCGAGGACCCCGAGTTCCTGGAGCAGGTGATTCTCGAGACGCGGCCGGAGGCGGTTGTCCACTACGGCGAGCAGCCCTCGGCTCCGTTCTCGATGGCGAACCGGGAGCAGGCGGTGGAGACGCAATACACGAACGTGATCGGGACGCTCAACCTGCTCTTCTTCCTGCGTGACCACGCCCCCGAATGCCATCTGGTCAAGCTGGGGACGATGGGGGAGTACGGGACCCCGAACATCGACATCGAGGAGGGGTTCATCCAGATCGAGCACAAGGGCCGCAAGGACACGCTGCCCTTCCCCAAGATGCCCGGCTCGCTCTACCACCTCTCCAAGGTCCACGATTCGCACAACATCCACTTCGCCTGCAGGGTCTGGGGGCTCCGCTCGACCGACCTGAACCAGGGCGTCGTCTACGGGGTCGAGACCGACGAGACCGCGCAGGACGAGCGGCTCTGCACCCGCTTCGACTACGACGAGTGGTTCGGCACCGTGCTCAACCGCTTCTGCGTCCAGGCGGTGATCGGTCACCCGCTCACCGTCTATGGCAAGGGCGGTCAGACCAGGGGCTTCCTCAACATCCGCGACACGCTCCAGTGCGTCGCCCTGGCCGTCGACAATCCGCCGGAGGCCGGCGAGTACCGCGTCTTCAACCAGTTCACCGAGAGCTTCTCGGTCGCCGAGCTCGCCGAGCTGGTGCAGCGCTCCGCCGCCGAGGTCGGGATCGAGGTCGAGGTGGACCACCTCGAGAACCCGCGCGTCGAGGCCGAGGAGCACTACTACAACCCGGTGCACACCAAGCTGCTCGACCTCGGGCTGAAGCCGACCCATCTCGGCGAGGAGCTGGTCGAATCGGTGCTGCACGCGATCGAGCGCCACAGGGGCCGGGTGATCGACGCGGCGATCGATCCGCAGACGCAGTGGAGGCCGGCTCAGGAGCCGGCCGCCAGCCGCTGACCGGCGCCGAGCGTCCCGCGACCCCCGCTATAGGGCGTACTCCGGGACGTTCGCGCGATCTTACGTTCGCGCCCTCGGCAGGCGCTTGGCTACCATCGGCCCATGCGTGCGGCCGACGCACTGATGGAGGCCCTCAAGGCGGAGGGCGTCCGGCATATCTTCGGGATCCCGGGCGGGGCCAACCTGCCGATCTACGACGCCGTCCACGACGCGGAGATCACGCACATCCAGGCCCGGCACGAGCAGGGCGCCGGCCATATGGCGGAGGGATACGCGAAGGCGTCCGGCCGCGTCGGCGTCGCCTTCGCCACCTCGGGCCCCGGAGCGACCAACCTGGTCACACCGATCGCCGACGCGATCATGGACTCGGTCCCGACCGTCTTCATCACCGGGCAGGTTCGGACCGAGCTGATCGGCACCGACGGGTTCCAGGAGGCCGACGTGAACGGGATCACGATGCCGGTCGTCAAGCACAGCCTCATGGTCCAGGACCCGCGCTACATCCCGGACTACGTCCACGCCGCCTTCCACATCGCCTCTACCGGCCGCCCCGGGCCGGTGCTCGTGGACGTCCCGCAGGATCTCTCGCGTGCCGACATCGAGTACGAGCCGATCACCGAGACGCCCAACCTGCCCGGCTACAAGCCCTCGACCGAGGGGAACATCAAGCAGATCCGCCTGGCGGCGAAGGCGCTGGCCAACTCCCAGCGGCCGGTGATCTACGCCGGTGGCGGGGTCGTCAATGCGAACGCCTCCGAGGAGCTCCGCGAGCTCTGCACGGCCGACAACTTCCCCGTCACCTGCACGGTGATGGGCCTCGGCGCCTTCCCGGCGCCGCACGAGCAGTGGCTGGGGATGCTCGGCATGCACGGGACCCGCACGGCGAACTACTCGATGGACAACGCCGACCTGATCGTCGCGATCGGCGCCCGCTTCGACGACCGGATCACCGGCAAGCTCTCGGAGTTCGCGCCGCGGGCGAAGTTCGTCCACATCGACATCGATCCCGCCGAGATCTCCAAGAACGTCCCGGCGCACATCCCGATCGTGGGCGACGCCAAGGAGGTCCTGCCGAAGCTGACCAAGGAATACCGGGCGATCCAGGCCGACAGCAGCCGGCTCGACGGGTGGTGGGACCAGATCCGCGCCTGGCGGAAGGAGTATCCGCTCGCCTACGAGGACTCCACCGACTCGGAGATCAAGCCGCAGCGAATGATCCAGGCGATGTACGCGGCGACGGGCGGCGACGCGATCATCACCTCGGACGTCGGCCAGCACCAGATGTGGTGCGCTCAGTACTTCGACTTTGCGGAGCCCCGCCGCTGGATCAACTCGGGCGGGCTGGGGACGATGGGGTTCGGCCTGCCCTCCGCGATCGGCGCAAAGGTCGCCTGCCCCGACCAGACGGTCGTCTGCCTGGCCGGCGACGGCAGCCTGATCATGACCTGTCAGGAGCTCGCCACCGCCGTCCGCCACGGGATCCCGGTGAAGGTCTTCCTGATGAACAACGGCTACTTCGGCATGGTGCGCCAGTGGCAGGAGCTCTTCTGGGACGGCCGCTACTCGGCGGTGGAGATGGGCCCGAGCCCGGACTGGCCGAAGCTCGCCGATGCCTTCGGCGCCAAGGGCATGATGGTCGACGACAAGAACGAGGTCGAAGCGGCGATGCGCGAGGCCCTCGCCACCGAGGGGCCGGTCCTGCTCGATGTCCGGGTCACCAAGGACGAGAACTGCTTCCCGATGATTCCCGCCGGCGCCGCCGCGCGGGACATGGTGGGCTAGATGAACGAGCCCACGACCACGCACGCCTGCATGGAGTCGCTCATCTGATGGAAGCCGGCACGCCAGACCTGATCAAGCTCGAGGACCTCGATGCCGCCGCGGGCGCGCTCACCGGCCGCAAGCACGTCCTCTCGATCCAGGTCGAGAACCGGCCCGGCGTGCTTGCCCGGATCGCCGGCCTGTTCAGCCGCCGCGGGTTCAACATCGACACCCTCGCGGTCGGTCCGACCGAGGACCCGGAGATCTCGCGGATCACCCTGACCGTGGACGGCGCGGTCCATCCAATCGACCAGGTGACCAAGCAGCTTCACAAGCTGGTCAACGTGATCAAGATCAGGGACATGGAGCCGGGCGAGACGATCGCCCGCGAGATGGCTCTGTTCAAGGTCTCCGCCCCGATCGAGAGCCGCGCGGAGATCATGCAGTTCGCCGAGATCTTCCGGGCCAAGATCGTCGACGTCTCGCGGCGCTCGCTCACGATCGAGGTGACCGGCAGCGCCGAGAAGATCGAGGCCTTCGAGCGCATGATCCGGCCGCACGGCCTGATGGAGATGGTGCGCACCGGCGAGGTCGCGATCGCCCGCTCGAAGCCGGACGCCTGATGCGAGCCATCATGAAACGGGTTGCGCTCACGCGCACCCTCGCATCTGTGCAACCCGTTTAATGCCGATGGCCGTCGAGCTCGACACGGGCTCGGTCCTCGCGGGTCTCGAGGACGCACTCGCGCGCGCCACGGACGTCGAAGGACGGCGTCTGGTCTCGGCGACTGTGGAAGTTGATGCCGCCGTCGATCCGACCGCGCTGGCCGCGGGCTCACGGCTCGCGACCGACCGCTGGTTCTGCTGGGAGCAGCCGGACCGGGATTTCGCCCTCGCCGGGCTCGGCACGGCGGCGGAGGTGGTGAGCAGGGGAGAGGACCGCTTCACCGACCTGGCGGCGGGCTGTGCCCGGACCATGCACGACCGCCTGGCCTCGGAGCCGGACGAGCTGCCGGCGGGAGCCGGCCCGGTCTGGGCAACCGGCCTCGCCTTCGCGACGCAGGGCGGCTCTGCGCCGATCTGGTCCTCGCTCCCGCCCGCGCTCGCAGTGCTCCCGGAGCTCGCCATCTCCCGCAGCGACGGCCGGGCCTTCCTGACCGCTTCGACTCTGATCGGATCCGAAGCGGGGCATCGCGAGCTCCTCGACCGCTTCGCCGGCAAGCTGTCCGCGCTGCGGGCTGCGCCCCTCACCCCCGCCGACCCGCATCCGAGCCGCGCCACGGCGATCCTGGGCCGACACCCACCCGAGCGCTACGAGCGTATCGTCGCGGCGGCGGTCGACCGGATTCGGTCCGGCGAGGTCAACAAGGTCGTCCTCGCCCGCGAGCTGACCGTCGAGGCCCCGGCCGCGATCGATCCGGCGGCCATGGTTGGCTCGCTGCGGGACCTGTTCCCCTCATGCTTCTGCTTCTGCTTCGGCACCCCGGAGGCCGCGTTCGTCGGCGCGAGTCCGGAGCTGCTCGTGCGGCGCTCCGGCGCGGTCGCCGCCACGGTGGCGCTTGCGGGGACCACGTCACGGAGCGCCGATCCTGCAGTCGACGACCACCTCGGTGAGGCCATGCTGCGCAGCCCGAAGGTCCGGGACGAGCACGGGATCGTCGTTCGGCGGATCGAGCGCACGCTGCGGCCGCACGCCGTCTGGGTTCACGCGGAGGGAGAGCCGTTCGCGATCAAGGTCGGCAACCTGCAGCACCTGGCGACGCCGATCCGGGCCCAGCTCGCCGAGGCGCACAGCGCGATCGAGCTGGCCGGCTACCTCCATCCGACCCCCGCGATCGGTGGCGAGCCGCGGGACCGGGCGCTGGAGCTGATCGCCGAGCTGGAGGGGATCGATCGTGGCTGGTACACGGGCCCCGTCGGCTGGATGGACGCCGCCGAAGACGGCGAGTTCTGCGTCGGTCTGCGGTCCGCGCTCCTGCGCGACCGCGAGGCGCACCTGTTCGCGGGCTGCGGGATCGTCGCCGGCTCGGACCCGGCGGCGGAGCTCCAGGAATCCGAGCTCAAGTTCGAGGCGCTGCTGCCGCTGCTAGCGAGCTGAGCTCCCGGTGGAGCTCGAGGTTCCTCTCGCGGTCCGTGCGGATCACGATCAGCCGCGCGTCTCCCGCCAGCGCCTCCTCGAGCTCGGCCGGAGTCGCGGGCGCCTCCACCGCTAGTCCGAAGAGCCCTGCCACATCCGACGGATCGAGCCCGGAGGGCGTGCCGAGGAGCTCCTCGAACTCATCCTCCGGCATGGCCTCGGCCTGGGGCAGGAAGTGGAAGATGCCCCCGCCCGAATTGTCGATCACGATCAGCCGCAGCTCCGGGACCCCGCGGGCCACTGCCAGGCCGCCGAGGTCGTGGAAGAGGGCCAGGTCTCCGAGCACGGCCCAGGTCCGGGCGCCGCTCCCCGCCGCCAGCCCCGCGGCCGTGGAGACGAGCCCGTCGATGCCGTTCGCGCCGCGGTTGGAGGCGAAGCGAACGCCCTCCGGCCCCGGCCGCAGGAAGGTCTCCAGGTCGCGCACCGGCATGCTCGAGGCGGCGAGCACCGAGTCGCCGTCGCGGAGCGAGGTGCGGAGCGCCCGCCAGACTCCCGGCTCGCTCGGCTCCTCCAGCCCGTCGAGCCGCTCGTCGACGGCGTGCATCACCTCGCGATCGGCGTCCAGCCACGCCGCGGCGAATGGCGATCCGGCGACGGCGCTCGCCCCGGGCCGAAGGCGGATCACTCGCTCCGTCAGGCTCCGAGCGGTCGCGGCGGGATCGGCGCGCAGGATCGTGTCCGCCCTCCGGGTCGGCTCCCGCCACCCTCCCACGGGGTCGATGACGACCTGTTCCAGGCCTTGGATCGCGGCCAGCCACTGCCGCAGCGGCTTGCTGGTCGGCAGATCGCCGAAGCGCAGGACGAGCTCCGGCTGGAGCGTCGCCGTCCGCTCGCGGACGAGGTGGTCGTAGGTCGAGACCACCAGGGAGCGGTCGTGGGGCCCGAGGCGAAGCTGCGAGGTCGGCTCCGCCAGGATCGGATAGCCGGCGGCGGCCGCCAGGACCGAAATCGGATCGGCGAGTGAAGGGTCGTGGCAGCGGCCCGCGACGATCAGCCCGCGCTCACACGCCTCCAGACGCTCCGCGATCCGGTCGAGGAGTGCCTCGTCGGCTCGTGCGGGCGCCACCGAGACCGCATTGAGCGGCGCTTCGCCGCGGCCCTCCAGGGCGAGCGGATCGGTTGCCGTCACCGCTCCCTCGACGGGGGTCGGGGCCAGTGGCTCCCTCCACGGCACGTTCAGGTGAACCGGACCGGGTCGTGGGTCCCCGGCTGCCGTCGCGTAGGCGCGGCAGGCGACTGCCCGGAAGTGCAGCAGGCCGTCGTCGTCGGCCTGATGGGTCCCGACCTCGCAGAACCAGCGGACCGCGTCGCCGTAGAGCTTGAGCTGGTCGATGGTCTGCCCGGCCCCGATGTCGCGCAGCTCCGGTGGGCGGTCCGCGGTGAGCACGATCATCGGCACGCTCGCCTGGTCGGCCTCGACGATCGCCGGATGGAGATTGGCTGCGGCGGAGCCGGAGGTGCAGAGGACCGCGGCGGGAACGCCCGTGGCGAGCGCGGTCCCGAGCGCGAAGAAGCCCGCGCTTCGCTCGTCGAGGACGACCGTCACCTCGATCTGTTGTTCGCGCGCGAGGGCGATCGCAAGCGGCGTCGAGCGCGACCCGGGGGAGACCACCGCCCTCCGCACGCCCGAGCGCGCCAGCTCCTCGACCATCGCCGAGGCGAGAGCGGTGTTGCGGTTGGTCGGATCCACGGCCACCATTTAAACGGGTTGCGCCTCGCCTTCGGCTGCGGCGCACCCTCGCATCATCAGTCGAGGCGCCGCGCCGCAAGGGCCTCTTCGTCGATCTCGACGCCGAGGCCCGGCCTCTCGTCGAGCCGCAACAGGTCGCGCTCGGCGACTGCCCCGTGTCCGATGGAGGTCGAGAAGAGGCGCTCGGTGGCGAGGCCGTGCGCCACCCCCGCGTCGCCGTTGCGGGCCCGGAGCGCCTGCACGGCGTGGGCTGCGGCGGCTATCCCGACCGGGCCCTCGAGCGCGCTCGAGAGGTAAGAGGGGGTCACCTCGGCGATCTCGAGCGCTGAGCGGAGGCCTCCCACCTTCGCGACCTTGACCGCCGCAAGGTCACAGGCGCCGAGCTCCCGTGCCCGCCGGGCGTCGAAGGGGGAGACCAGGCTCTCGTCGGCGGCGATCCGCACCGAGACCTGATGCCGAAGCTCGACCATCTGCTCGAAGGTGCCCACCGGCTGCTCCGCCAGCTCGATCTCGTGGCGGGCCAAGGCTCCCAGTCGCTCAACCGCGTCGGGCACGCTCCAGGAGCCGTTGGCGTCGACGCGGATCGCCGCCTCGGGGCCGAGCGTCTGGCGGACCGTCGCGACCTGGGTGACGTCGCCGGCCAGGCCCACCTTCAGCTTGAAGGTGCGGAAGCCGTCCGCCGACCAGGTCTCCAACATCTTCCGGGTCGCCGCAGGGTTCGCGGCGGGCAGGGTTGCGTTGCAGATGACGGGGGTCGCCTCCCGGGCCCCGAGCAGGCGCCACACGGGATCGCCCTTCGCCCGGCCGACCAAGTCGTGCAGCGCGATGTCGACCGCGGCCAGCGCCTGCGCCGAGGCGCCGCGGTTCCGGCAGCGGGCGATCGCGGACCAGATCCGGCGCGGGTCGACGCCGCCGTCGAGCAGGGCGGGCCAGCAGCGTTCGCGAATCTCCGACGCGATCGCCTCGATGTCGATGCCGCCGCGGAGCGAGAGCGCGGCGGTCTCTCCCAGGCCCTCCAGCCCTTCTCCCCGGATCCGGATCAGGAGCAGCTCACGCTCCCGGAGCTCCCCTCTGGCGGTGACGTACGGCTCGCGGAACGGCAGCGCGTACGGGATGACCTCCAGCTCCTCCAGGCGCACCGACGCTCAGCTCTCGTCTTCCTCGTCCACCGGCCAGAAGATCGCCACGGCGCCCGCCTGGGTGCCGCCACCCATGATCGGGAAGGCCGAGGCCTCGATCTCGCGGTCCGTTCCGTCCGCGGACGTGATCCGCAACCGGGCGAAGCTCGGGCGTCCGGCTTGAACGGCGATCGAGAGCGGCAGCTCCTCGACCGCCAGCTCTCGTCCCCCGGGTTCGCGTGGCGCAAAGCGGGTGCCCCAGGTCCCGGCCTCCATCCGCCCGGCCTCCTCGAAGCTGATTCCGAGCAGGTCGGCGGCCGCGTCATTGAAGTAGACGAGGGTCCCCTCCCGGTCGACCAGGAAAGACGCGGTCCTCAGCCGACTGGTCAAGCTGCGCGCCTGGATCATCTCAAGCGGCATGGCCGCCATGCAGCGACTCTACGCGGAACACCGCCCTCTTGGAGCGAGTTAGGCGGCGATCGACAGGCCGGCCGCGACAGCCAGGCTGAAGATACCGAGGAGCGCGCCCGTCCCGGCCAGGGCGCCGTTCAGCGCCGGGCCGTCGGTGCGCGACATCACCGCACCCGCCGGTCGCAGCACCATCGGGAGCGAGACCAGGCCGAGCGCCGCCCACCAGGGGCCGCCGTTGGCGGCGAGCGTGACCAGCAGGGCGAGGTAGGCAAGGCAGATCACCGCCACATAGAGCCGCCGCGTGCGGTCACGTCCCAGCCTCACCGCCAGCGTTCGCTTGCCGACGCGGCGATCGGTGTCGATGTCGCGCAGGTTGTTGACGACGAGGATCGCCGTGGAGAGGCAGCCGACGGCAATCGAAAAGCCGAAGGGGACCCAGTCGAGCCGCTCGAGCTGGACGTAGTAGGAGCCGTTCACCGCCACCAGCCCGAAGAAGAGGAAGACGAACAGTTCCCCGAGACCGGCGTAGCCGTAGGGCCGCGGCCCTCCGGTGTAGAGCACGCCCGCGGCGATCGAGGCCGCGCCGACGACGAGGATGATCCACCCGGCGACGGCGGCGAGGTAGATGCCGGCGGCAACGGCGATGCCGAAGGCGAGCCAGGTCGCGATCAAGACGCTCCGGGGCGCGACGAGCCCGGCGGCGGTGACGCGGACCGGCCCGAGCCGGTCGACCGCGTCGGCTCCGCGCTTGGCGTCCGAGTAGTCGTTCGCGAGGTTGGTCCCGATCTGGATGAAGACGCTGCCGATCAGCGCCGCGACGAAGGCCCAGGGGCGTCGCAGATCGCCGTGCGCGTAGATCGCCGTGGCCGTTCCGACCAGCACGGGCGCGATCGCCGCCGGCAGCGTCCGCGGACGCGCCGCCATCAGCCAGATTCGCAAGTCAGGGCCTCTTCGGGTACTTGGAGAAGTCGGGCGAGCGTCCCTGCTGGTAAGCGTTGCGGCCCTCCTGACCCTCCTCGGTCATGTAGAAGAGCAGCGTCGCGTCGTGGGAGAGCTGCTGGATGCCGGCCAGCCCGTCCTCGGTTGCGTTGAAGCTCGCCTTCAGCAGCCGCAGCGAGAGTGGTGAGAGGGCCGCCATCTCGCGGCACCAGGCGACGGTCTCGCGCTCCAGGTCCCCAAGCGGCACCACCGCGTTGACCAGGCCCATCTCCAGCGCCTCCTGGGCGTCGTAGAGGCGCGAGAGGAACCAGACCTCCTTCGCCTTCTTTGTGCCGACGTTCCTGGCGAGCAGCGAGGACCCGAAGCCGCCGTCGAAGCTGCCCACCCGCGGTCCGGTCTGGCCGAACACTGCGTTGTCCGCCGCGATCGTCAGGTCGCAGACCAGGTGGAGGATGTGCCCGCCGCCCACTGCGTAGCCCGCCACCATCGCGACGACGGGCTTCGGCAGCCGCCGGATCTGCACGTGGAGGTCGCCGACGTCCAGCCGCCCGACTCCCTGCTTGGCGACCTCGTCGTCGCCCAGATAGCCGTCGTCGCCGCGGATCCGCTGGTCGCCCCCCGAGCAGAAGGCTTGATCGCCAGCGCCAGTGAAGATGATGGCGGCGACCTCCGTGTCGTCGCGGGCCCGAGTGAACGCATCGCGGAGCTCGGCCAGGGTCGGCGGCCGGAAGGCGTTGTGCACCTCCGGCCGGTTGATGGAGATCTTCGCGATTGCGTCGCCGCGCTCGTAGAGGATGTCCTGGTAGTCCCCCTCGGACCGCCATTCGATCGGGGCGTAGAGCTCCTCCTCGGGCGGGGCGTCCTTGTGGCGTCTCGGCACGGCGGCAACGATAAACGCCCACTCTCGTCATAGGCTTCCGGGCGTGAAGCTCGACAACTGGCTCGCGCAGCGAGCCCACAGCTGCCCCGAGCGGACCGCACTGGTCACGGAGGCATCCAGCGTGACCTACGCGGAGCTGGAGGCCGAAGCGACCTGGGTCGCCCGCCGCCTCGCCGCCTACGGGGTGAGGAGAGGGGCGACTGCGGCGCTCACCATGCACCCGCGTCGCGAGGAGGTCGTGCTGCTGCATGCCCTGATGAAGCTGGGCGCGGTCGCCGTGCCGCTCAGCCCGCAGCTGACCGAGGCAGAGCGCGGCGCGATCCTCGCGTCCGAGCGTCCCGCCGTCGACCTCAACGACGCCGCGGAGCTGACCCAAACCGAGGCAGACCTGCCCCTGCTCGGCGAGCACGACATGGACGACCCGCAGTGCCGGATCCTCACCAGCGGTACCTCCGGAGAGGCGCGGCCGGTGACCCTGACCTACGGGAACTTCCTGTTCAGCGCCGTCGGCTCCGCCTTCAACCTGGGTGTCGATCCGAGCGACCGGTGGCTGTGCTGCCTCCCCCTCAGCCACGTCGCCGGCCTCTCGATCATCTTGCGATCGGTGATTTACGGGACGACCGCGGTCCTCCTGGACGGCTTCGACACCGAGCAGGTGGCGAGCACCCTGGTCACCGGTGGCATCAGCGTCGTCTCACTGGTCCCGACCCAGCTGATCCGGCTGCTCGAGGCCGGAGCGGATCTCTCCCGCCCGCGGGCGATCCTGATCGGAGGGGGGCCCGTCCCCGCTGACGCCCTGCGCGAGGCGCTCGATCGCGGCGCGACGGTGGTGCAGACCTACGGGATGACCGAGACGTGCTCGCAGGTCACCACGCTCGCCCCGGAGGATGCCGAGCGCAAGCTCGGCTCAGCTGGTCGGCCCCTGCTGACCACCCACGTGCGGATCGAGGACGGCGAGATCCTGGTCCAGGGCCCGACGGTCTCCCGCGACGCGCTCGACGCGGGCGGCTGGCTTCACACCGGCGACCTCGGGCACATCGACGAGGAGGGCTTCCTCTACGTCACCGGGCGCAGCAGCGATCTGATCGTCACCGGGGGCGAGAACGTCATGCCCTCCGAGGTCGAGGCGGTGCTGCTCTCGCACCCGGCGGTCGCGGACGCGGCGGTGGTGGGCCGGCCCGATCCGGAGTGGCAGGAAGCTGTTGGCGCGCTCGTCGTCTTGGCCGAAGGGGCCGAGTCCAGCGAGGAGGAGCTGCGCGCCCACTGCTCGTCATCCCTGGCCGGGTTCAAGGTCCCGAAGCGCATCGACTTCGTCGCGAGCCTTCCCCGCACTGCCTCCGGCAAGCTGCTGCGCGGCGAGCTGGTCGCGCTGGCGGGATCGTGATATGCGAGGGCGCGCGCCGGCGCGACCCGTTTGAGGCTGGTCAGCGGTCTGTAGCATCCGCCGCCTCATGGCGGCCGACGAAGTCCTCTACGACAAGGACGCGGACCTCTCCGTCCTCGACGGCAAGACCGTCGCGATCCTCGGCTACGGCTCCCAGGGTCACGCCCACGCCCTCAATCTGAAGGACTCCGGCGTCCGGGTCGTCGTCGGCCTGCGGCCGGACTCCTCGAGCCGCAAGGACGCGGAGTCCAAGGGCCTCGAGGTCCTCGAGGTCGGGGACGCGGCGAGCCGAGGCGACATCGTGATGGTCCTGCTGCCCGACGAGAAGCAGGCGCAGATCTGGCGGGACGAGATCTCAGACGGGATCGCGGACGGCAACCTGCTCATGTTCGCCCACGGCTTCGCGATCCGCTTCGGACAGATCGAGCCGCCGGCCGGCGTCGACGTCGGCATGGTCGCCCCGAAGGGCCCGGGCCATCTGGTGAGGCGAGAATTCACCGAGGGCGCCGGCGTCCCCTGCCTGATGGCGGTCCACCAGGACGCGACCGGCACCGCGCGCGACCAGGTCCTCGCCTACGCGAGCAGCATCGGCGGCGGTCGCGCCGGGATCATCGAGACCACCTTCAAGGACGAGGCGGAGACCGACCTCTTCGGGGAGCAGGCGGTGCTCTGCGGCGGCGCCACCGAGCTGGTCCGCGCGGGCTTCGAGACCCTGGTCGACGCCGGCTACGACCCACGGCTGGCGTACTTCGAGTGCCTGCACGAGCTCAAGCTGATCGTCGACCTGATGTACGAGCACGGCATCCAGGGGATGCGCCACTCGATCTCGAACACCGCCGAGTACGGCGACATGACCCGCGGGTCCAAGGTGATCACCGACGAGACCCGGCAGGCGATGAAGAAGATCCTCGCCGACATTCAGTCCGGCGAGTTCGCCAGGGAGTGGATCGCTGAGAACGAGGCAGGTCAGGAGAACTTCCAGCGCCTGCGCGAGGAGGCCGCCGGCTCACAGGTCGAGCGAGTCGGCAAGGACCTCCGCGCGATGATGCCCTGGATCGAGGACTGAGCGCTAATCCTCGGGCGTGCGGCTCTCGGCCTCGCTGCTGATCTGGCCGGCAGGCGCGGCGCCCCCCTCCTCGTAGGAGAACGGCGGCCAGTCCTCGGTCAGCAGCAGGAAGTAACCGGTCCCCCTGGTCAGGTAGGCGAGTGCCGATCGCATCGGGTTGAAGAGGCCCTCCGGCAGCTTGCCCGTGAACAGGATCGCGAACCAGGCAATGATCGCGCAAACGTAGAGAATCAGCGACTGGACGATCGCCAGCAGGTAGACCGGGATTCCG
Organism: Actinomycetota bacterium; assembly: GCA_046725395.1. GTDB lineage: Bacteria > Actinomycetota > Thermoleophilia > Solirubrobacterales > 70-9 > DASUPK01. Next base: position 14,937 of record JBKOYL010000071.1, read on the forward strand.
ATGATCAGGCGGAAGCCCGTCTTCAGGCGGCTGTACTGGTCAAGGGGTGGCGCGACGCCGATCCGGACCGGATAGCCGGGGGCTTCTTCCCCCCCGAACGGCGGCCACTCGTCGTTCATCAGGTGCAGGAAGCTGTACACGCGTGAGTACATCCGCAGATACCCGGCGTTGAAGTTGTAGATCCCCTCCGGGTAGCGCCCCGTGAAGACGATCGCGAACCAGGCGATCACCGCAGCCAGCTCGGCGACGAAGCCGTAGATGGCGGCGACGAACCACCACGGGATCGCGACGATGTAGCGGAAGAACGATGTGAGGCGGTTACGGCCCTCCAGGGCGGCATCAGCCTCATAGCTGATCGGGTACATGTCTCACTCCCTGGTCGAGGTCTCGGGGATTTCACGCCCCGGCCAAGCCGGGCCTAGGACGCGCGACCACCCTATCCGACGCGACGGAGGCCAGTCCGGCGTCCCGCCCTAATACTCTGCGTAGGCGTGACCGACCCCGCCAACCCATACATCAAGCAGTACCTGATGGCCGCAGGCCCCACGCCGCTGCCGCCGGCGGTGAGCCAGGTAATGGCCGCGCCGATCCTCTACCACCGCGCACCGGCGTTCATCGAGATCTACGAGCGCGCGCTCAGCCGCCTGCCGAGCGTCTTCGGGACCGAGAACCAGGTCCTCTCCTTCGCCGCCTCGGGCAGCGGGGCGATGGAGTCGGCCGTTGCGAATCTCGTCGGCGCGGGCTCGCCGGTCCTGGTCGCATCCTGCGGGAAGTTCGGCGAGCGCTGGCTGGAGCTCTGCCAGGCGTTCGGCGGCGACGTCGAGCACTTCGGCGTCGACTGGGGTGCGTCGATCCAGCCCGATGAGCTCGACACGGTGATCAAGTCAATGAAGCGGCCGCCGCGGGCGATCTTCACCACCCACTCGGAGAGCTCGACGGGTGTCGTCAACGATATCCGCTCCCTCGCGGCCGTCGCGCACGACCACGGCGCCGTGCTCTGCTCGGACTCGATCTCGGCGCTTGGCGCCGTCGAGCTCCGCCAAGACGAGTGGGGGGTGGACGTGGTCGTCGCCGGCTCGCAGAAGGCGCTTATGTGCCCACCCGGGCTCGCCTTCGCGTCGGTCAACCAGCGGGCCATGGCGCTCGCCGGCGAGACCCCCGGGCGCCGGTACTACTTCGACTGGGCGAAGGCTGCGAGGGGTCAGGCGGAGCAGCCGCCCAACAGCCCCTTCACCCCAGCGGTCACGCTCTGGCGCGCCCTTGACGTCGCGCTCGAGCTGATCGAGCGGGAGGGTCTCGAGAGTGTCCTCGAGCGCCACGCCATCCTCGCCCGGGCGGCGAGGGCCGGCATCGAGGCGATGGGGCTGGAGCGCTTCGGGCCCGACAATCCCGACGCCAACGTCCTGACTGCTGCCCGGCTCCCCGGCTCGATCGACGGCGCCCAGGTCCCGAAGCTGATGCGGGACCGCTACGGGGTCACCGCCGCCGGCGGGCAGGGGCAGCTGAAGGGCAGGATCGTCCGCATCGCCCACTGCGGCTATTACGGCGCCTTCGACATCGTGATCGCGCTGACCGCCCTCGAATCCGCGCTGCGCGACCTCGGCGCGGACGTCGAGCCCGGGGCCGCGGCCGGAGCGGCGCAGCGGGTCTTCGCCGAGGCGGAACGGGCGCCGGAGCCCGTCGCCTAGGACCAGCGAGGACGCCGTGAACGAGAAAACCAAGGTTCTGGTCAAGGAGAAGATTGCCGACGCCGGCGTCGAGCTCCTGCGCGACCGCTTCGATGTGGAGCTCGGGCTCGACTGGGACGGCGGGGTGCTGGAGAAGCGGATCGGCGAGTTCGACGGCATCCTGATTCGCTCCGCCACCAAGCTGACGCCCGAGCTGATCGAGCGCGCCGAGCGCCTCAAGGTGATCGGCCGGGCGGGGACCGGTATCGACAACGTCGACGTCGAGGCGGCGACGAAACGCGGCATCATCGTCGCCAACGCCCCCGAGGCGAACTCGATCGCCGCTGCGGAGCACACGATCGCGCTGATGCTGGCGCTTTGCCGGAACATCCCGCAGGCGCACGCGTCGCTCGCCGGCGGCGAATGGGAGCGGGGCCGTTTCAAGGGCACGGAGCTCTACGGCAAGACCCTCGGCGTGCTCGGCTTCGGCCGGATCGGCCAACTGGTCGCAGCCCGGGCACAGGCGTTCGAGATGCCCGTGATCGCCTACGACAAGTTCGTCACCGCCGACCGCTTCCGCGAGCTCGGGGCTGAAGGGGTCAACGAGTCGGAGCTCTATGCCCGGGCGGACTTCATCTCCTTGCACCTGCCGAAGACGCCGGAGACCATCAACTTGATCGACGCCGACGCGATCGCCCGGATGCGCGACGGGGTCAGGATCGTGAACTGCGCGCGCGGCGAGCTCATCGACCTGGATGCGCTCGTCGAGGGGCTCGAGTCCGGAAAGATCGCCGGGGCGGCGCTCGACGTGTTCCCCGAGGAGCCGTTCGCCGCCCACCCCGTGCTCGAGCGCGACGACGTGGTGGTCACCCCGCACCTCGGAGCCTCCACCGCGGAGGCGCAGGATCGAGCCGGCGTCGTCACCGCCGAGCAGGTGACAGCCGCCCTCACCGGCGGAGTCGTCACCACCGCGGTCAACATCGCGGCCGTCCGTCCGGAGGTGATGGAGCAGCTCGCCCCGTTCGTACCGCTCTGCGAGAAGCTCGGGCGGCTGGCGCAGGCCCTGGGCGAGGGGGCGCCGGACCGGGTCGAGGTCGAGTTCCGCGGCCGCCTGGCCGACCAGGACACGCGCATCCTGGGCATCGCAGCGCTCGTCGGGATCCTCTCCGGACACACCGAGGAACCGGTCAACCTGGTCAACGGCCCGCACATGGCGGAGGAGCGGGGGATCGAGCTGATCGAGACCCGGGACGCGGTCGCCGAGGACTTCACCGAGCTGGTCGTGGTCCGGGTGCACATGGGGGACGAAGCGGTCGAGGTCGCGGGCACCGGCGTCGGGCCCAGGAACATCCCCTACCTGGCTCGGGTCTGGGGCGAGGACTTCTACCTGCCCTTCGCCCGGCATCTGTCGATCTTCCGCTACACCGACCAGCCGGGCATGATCGGCCGAGTCGGGACGGTCTTCGGTGAGGAGGGCGTGAACATCGCCTCGGCGGCGGTGGGCGCGGAGTCGGGCGGCGACACGGCGGTGATGGCGCTGACGACGGATGCGCCGGTCAATCAGTCGACCATCGATCGCATCCTCGAGCTCGACGGGTTCTTCGTCGGGCGAGCCGTCTCGCTTTGATTCGGCGGCGGTGTTTGTGGCTCCGTATGTGGCGAAGCCGCGTAGCCTGTTCGCATGAGGGCGGTCGTCCTCACCGGCCATGGCGAGCCTGAGGTCCTCCAGGTCCAGGAGCGTCCCGAGCCGCCTCTGGGTGCCGGCGAGGTCCGCATTGCGGTCAGGGCTGCCGGCATCAACTTCGCCGACACGATGGCGCGCGTCGGGCTCTATCCCGATGCCCCGAAACCGCCTTGCGTGCTCGGCTACGAGGTCTCGGGGGAGGTCGAATCCGTAGCCGAGAGCGTCGAGGACATCGCGGTCGGGGACCGGGTGGTCGCCGGAGTGCGATTCGGCGGTCAGGCGGAGCTGGTCAGTGTCCCCGCCGAGCAGGTCCTGCCGCTGCCCGACCGCCTCAGCTTCGAGCAGGGCGCCGCGGTGCCGGTCAACTTCGCCACCGCCTACTGCGCGCTCTTCATCATGGGCGGCCTCAAGGAGGGGGAGCGGGCGCTGATCCACGCCGCCGCCGGCGGCGTCGGCACCGCCGCGGTGCAGCTGGCCCGGCACCGTGGTGCCGATATCTTCGGCACGGCCTCAGCTTCGAAGCACGACGCGATTCGCGAGCTCGGCGTGAGCCACGCGATCGACTACCGAACCCAGGACTTCGAGCAGGAGATCGAGCGGATCACCGAGGGGCAGGGCGTGGACGTGATCATCGACGCGACCGGACCGACGAACTTCCGCAAGGACTACCGGATCCTCCGGCAGGGAGGACGGCTGATCATGTACGGGCTCGCGGAGGCCTCGGTCGGAACCGGTCGCAGCATGCGGAGGCTGGCGGGCAGTCTGGCGCGGATGCCGTTCGCGACGGTCCCGTGGTGGAAGAGCCTCCAGGTGATGAACGAGAACAAGGGCGTGTTCGGCCTCAACATGCTCAGCTGGTGGGACCGGGAGGGGGACGTCAGCCGGATCACCGGCCCGCTCGTCGAGGAGCTGGAGGCCGGAGAGCTCGAGCCGGTGGTCGCGGAGGCCTTCCCGTTCGATCGCGCCGGCGACGCCCACCGGTACATCGCGGAGCGCAGGAACATCGGCAAGGTAGTGCTGGTCCCATAGCTGTGGCGGCTCGGCGAGGCCGCTCCCTTTGGCCCGGAGCGGGGTTACGAACGAAAGATGATCCGGACTGGCAAGGCATTGGCCGCGATGGCGCTGTTCGCGACGGCGGCGGCCGTAGCGACGTCGAGCGTAGCTGCGGCCGAGCCCGGCGTGTCGGCATCCGTATGGACGGTCCACGGGCGAAGTGCGTCGGCGGCGGCTTCGGTCAACGTGCTCACGCTCAACGACCAGCGCCGGATCGACAACCGGATCTACGCGTACATCGGCGCCACCGGGCGGCTGGTGCTGACCGCGCCCGAGGGCCTCGGCGATCCCGACGGCGACGGGGCCAACTGCAAGCTGGACAACGGGAAGCCGGGGGAGTCGAGCGCCCAGCAGGTGAGCTGCGCTCCCGGCTACATCGGCGCGATCGTCGGCGACCTAAACGTGGGGAGTGACACCTTCGACGCGGACGCCGGCCTCGACGTCTACGTCGGCGCGATCGTCGATGGGCAGCGCCGGCCGCTCGCCGGCGGGCCCGGCCGCGATCGGATGCTGGGCGGCGCCGCGCAGGATCTGCTCGAGGGCGGCGGCGGACCCGACTCGATCGTCGGCGGCGCCGGCGAGGATTTCCTGATCGGAGGCCCCGGGGCGGACAAGCTATCCGGCGGAGGAGGCAGAGACGTCCTGCTCGGGCTGGGGGGCCCCGACAAGCTGAACGGGGGCGGCGCGAGGGACCTCTGCCGCGGCGGCGGCGGGACCGACAGCGGCAAGAGCTGCGAGATCGCTCGCGGTATTCCTTAGCAGCGGGCGTTAGCGTTCCGCGAAATGCTGGTCTTGGGGAGCGTTGCGAGCGCCTATCGGGACGGCGTCGTCGACACCGGGCGGGAGACGCAGTTCCTCTTCTTCGTCGCCTTCCTGCTCACCTTCGGCTTCATCCGCACGAGCGCCCACATGATCCGGGCGCAGGTCAGGTGGTGGCCGGGGAACGTCCGGGTGGGCGGCACGCACATCCACCACCTCGTCTGGGGCATCCTCCTGCTCCTGATCTGCGGCTACATAGGCGTCGCCATTCACCCGGGCGATCCCTGGCGCGGCATCATCGCGGTGCTCTTCGGGATCGGCACTGGCCTGACCCTCGACGAGTTCGCCCTCTGGCTCAACCTGAAGGACGTCTACTGGTCGAAGGAGGGCCGCGCGTCCATCGACGCCGTCGTCATCGCCGCGGCCCTGTCCGGCATGCTGCTGGTCGGCCTGCGGGGATGGATCGACGTGACGAGCGACGTCGCGGACGCGGTTCAGGCGCTGGTCGGGTCGATCGGCCTGCTCGGTGTCATCCTCGCGCTCGTCAACTCCGCCAAGGAGAAGTTCGGGATGGCGATCTGGAGCATCCTGGTCCCGGTCGTCGGCATCCCGGGCGCCTTCCGCCTCGCCAAACCCAGATCGGTGTGGGCGAGACTGCTCTACGGCCGCCGCAAGGAGCAGTTCTCGCAAGAGCGCTTCGCCGGCTCGCGCGGCGAGCCCTTCTGGAAGCGCGGTGACGAGCTACTCGGTCGGCTCAGGCTCCGCCCCGGCAGCGCCGGCGGGAGCTGAGAGCACCAGCTCGTCGATCACGACGCCGAGCGAAGCGGCCGTCGGGATCGCCAGCAGGGCGCCGAGCACCCCCGCCAGGTTGGCGCCGACGATCACCGCCACGATCGCCACGGCAGGGTTCACCTTGAGCGCCCCGCCCTTGTAGAGGAGGGGCTGAATCACCCGGTCCTGGAGCTGCTGGTAGATCAGGTCAAGGAAGGCGACGAGCACCGCCATCGGCAACGCGAGATGGGAGCCCTCGGCTTCGAGGAACGCCCAGGTCAGCAAGCCCGCCGCGACCGCCAGCAGGAGATTGACGCTGACATAGGCCTTGACCACCTCGGCCACCCGGTTGGCGATCCGCCGCGCGGGCCCGCGCTGGGCGGCGGGCAGCCGACCGGTGCCTCGCTCGACCATGCCGCGCCCGTCGAGCAGCAGGAAGAAGGTGAGGGTGAGCACCGTGATCGCGGCGAGCAGGTGCTCGAGGAGGCTGACGGTGAAGGAGCCGATCGTGCTGGCGCCCCTGCTCAGGTGCGACGGAAGCGTGTTCGCCTCCTCGCTGAGCTTCTGGGTGATGTCGTACTTGTCGTTGAGCTCCTGGAACTGCTTGTTGTTCTCTGCCCAGGTCTCGAAGTCGTGCACGTAGGTGGGCAGCTTCTTCGCGAGCCCCTCGATGTCGTGGACGATCGGCGGAAAGACGTGCAGCACCAGCAAGACCATCGCCGCGAATCCGACCAGGTAGACGATCAGGATCGCGAGCACCCGCGGCATCGAGCCTCGTCGGGGCCACGCCCGCTGCACCAGCCCCACCGCGGGGTCGAGGGCCAGAGCGAGAAAGGTCGCCGCGGCCACCCATTGCAGCGTCGTTCGGGTGTGGAGCAATGCGATCGCCAGCAGGACCGCGACGGCCGCCCAGAACAGCGCCACGACAACGATCTTCGCCACGCCCGCGCCTCGATCTGGTCCGCGCGCATGCCGGGACGCTAGAGCGAGCATCGGACCCAACATCAACGTTGGGTCCGAGCTGCGCTAACCTCCGCGGACTTCGATGACGCACCGGCTCGACAGCCTGGCGCTTCTCCTTCTCCTCCCCCTCCGGGGGGAATAGCGCTGGGCGGCGCGAGAGCCGCGAACTCAGGAAAGGTCATCGGAAGTCTTAGGAGAAGGAGGTAGTGATGAGCGACGTTGACGGCGTATCCGGTCCGGTCTCAGGCGAGAACCGGGTCCACATCTTCGACACCACGCTGCGGGACGGCGAGCAGTCGCCGGGCATCTCGCTGAATACCCAGGAGAAGGTCGAGATCGCGCAGCAGCTGGCGCGGCTCGGCGTCGACGTGATCGAGGCCGGATTCCCGATTACCAGCCCCGGGGACTTCGAGGCGGTCGAGGCGATCGCCCGAAACGTCGAGGGCCCGGTGATCTGCGGGCTCGCCCGCACCCACAAGGCGGACATCGACGCCGCCTGGAACGCCGTCAAGGACGCCGAGCGGCCCCGGATCCACACCTTCATCTCGACCTCCGACATCCACATCGAGCACCAGCTCCAGACCACCCGGGACGACGTCAAAGGTCAGGCGAAGGCCGCCGTCGCGCTCGCGAAGTCCTACTGCGACGACGTCGAGTTCTCGCCGATGGACGCCACCCGCGCGGACATCGGGTTCACGGCGGAGGTCTGCGCGATCGCCGTCGCCGAGGGGGCCAACGTGATCAACATCCCCGACACGGTCGGCTACACGACCCCGGACGAGTACGCCGCCTACTTCCGGCGCCTCTACGAGCTCGTGCCGGGACTGGACCAGGTCGAGGTCTCCGTCCATTGCCACGACGACCTGGGCATGGCCGTATCCAATTCCTACGCCGGGCTAATAGCCGGAGCGAGGCAGGTGGAGTGCGCCGTCAACGGGATCGGCGAGCGCGCGGGCAACTGCTCCCTCGAGGAGATCGTGATGCTGCTCCGGACCCGGCGAGACGTGCACGGCCTGGATACCGGCATCGACACCCGCGAGCTGGCCCGCACCAGTCGCATGGTGTCGCGCCTCACCGGCTACTCGGTTCCGCCCAACAAGGCGGTGGTGGGGCGGAACGCCTTCGCCCACGAGTCCGGCATCCACCAGGACGGCGTCCTGAAGGAGCGCTCGACCTACGAGATCATGGACGCGACAGAGGTCGGGCTGGAGTCGAACTCGATCATCCTCGGCAAGCACTCCGGGCGGCACGCGCTCCAGGATGCCCTGCAACAGCTCGGCTTCAAGGTCGAGGGCGGTGCCCTGAACCAAGCGTTCAAGCGCTTCAAGGAGATCGCGGACAAGAAGAAGCAGGTCACCGCGCTCGACCTGGAGGCGATCGTCTCCGACGAGATGCGCGAGAGCACGCAGGCCTACAACCTCGGCTGGTTCGAGGTGGAGGCCGGCTCGGAGCGCACGCCCCAGGCGCGCGTGAGCGTGATCCTGCCGAACGGCGAGGAATCGATTGCGGACGCCTCGGGCGACGGACCCGTGGACGCCATCTTCGGGGCGATCCGGGACGCCACCGGCACCGACGCGGAGCTGCAGCGCTACGAGGTCGAGGCCGTCACCGGCGGCACCGACGCCCTCGGCGAGGT
>JBKOYL010000021.1:0-13834 GCA_046725395.1 Actinomycetota bacterium
GGCTGCGACAGCAACAGCGACACCGCGCCGAGCATCACCGAGGGAGTCGGCTTTCCGATCCACGTGCTGATGCTGACGGCGATGGGTGTCCACCTGCTCGACTACCTGCACCTGCGCGAGCTGGCCCGCGCCTGCGAGGAGACCCGCCGCTGGGAGTTCCTCTTCGTCGGGGCTCCCTTGCGCATTCCGGGCGGGACGGGCTCGCCGCTCAATCCGATCGCCGTCCTTTGAATCACCCGCTTCGGGCGCGGGAGACGAGCCGCTCCTCGTTTCCGCGGTATCGCGAATCCTTTGGGCTCCGCGGCGGTCTGATCAAGCACCAACCGAAAGGAACGCAACGCGATGAGCGAGGCAATCACTCTCTCCGCAGGTAACTTCAAGCAGGAGGTGCTCGAGTCTGACGTTCCGGCATTGGTCGATCACTGGGCCGCCTAGTGCTGCGCTCGACGACCTCGATCTGCCCTCGCTGCAAGCGGGTGCTGAACGCGCAGCTGCTGGAGCGAGACGGCAAGCTGGTCCTCTCGCGCGTCTGCCCGGACCACGGCTCGTTCGAGGCGGTCGTCTACGGGGACGCCGAGCGCTATCACGAGCTACAGCGCTTCAACAAGCCGGGCGAGCAGCCGCTCGAGCGGCAGACTCAGAGCATCGAGGGGTGCCCGCACGACTGTGGGATCTGCCCCGAGCACGCCCAGCACACCTGCCTGGGGATCATCGAGGTGAACACCGCCTGCAACCTGGATTGCCCGATCTGCTTCGCCGACTCCGGCACCGGGCCCCAGGAGCACGGCTTCTCGCTGAGCCTCGAGCAGGTCGAGTCGATGCTCGACGCCTTCGTCCGCGCCGAGGGCGAGCCCGAGGCCGTCCAGCTCTCGGGCGGCGAGCCCTCGATCCATCCCCGGATCCTGGAGATGCTGAGGGCGGCGAGGGACCGCGGCATCCAGCTGGTGATGCTGAACACCAACGGCATCCGGCTGGCGCGCGACCCGCGCTTCGCTCCGGCGCTGGCCGAGATCGGGGTCCACGTCTATCTCCAGTTCGACGGCCTCCGCGAGGAGACCCAGCTCGCGATCCGCGGCAAGGACCTGACGGAAGAGAAGCTGCGCGCCCTCGATCGCTGCGCCGAGACGGGCGTGAGCGTCTCGCTGGCCGCGGCGGTGGAGCGGGACGTGAACGAGGGCGAGGTCGGCGAGATCGTTCGCTTCGGGATCGAGCACCCCGCCGTAACGGGCGTCTTCTTCCAGCCGGTCACCCATTCCGGGCGCTTCCGGCCCGAATCCGATCCGCTCGACAAGCTCACTAACTCCGACGTGGTCGATGCGATCTGCGACCAGCTGCCCGAATGGTTCCGGGCCGACGACTTCGTCCCGGTGCCCTGCTGCTCGCCCACCTGTCGCTCGGCGACCTTCGCGCTCTACGACGGTGAGGACCTGGTGCCGCTGCCGCGGCTGGTCGACGTCGAGGAGTACCTCGACTACGTCACCAACCGCGCGGTTCCCGATCCGGAGGTGCGGACGGCCCTCGAGGGGCTCTGGTCGGCGAAGGCGGCGGGGGGCACGGCGCCGGCCGCGGAGCGGCTTGAGTGCGTCGCCTGCTCGACCGCGATGCCGGCCGAGCTGCGCGAGGTGGCGGCGCAGGGGTTCATGATCGTGACCCAGGACTTCCAGGACCCCTACACCCTCGACGTGGAGAAGCTCCGCAAGTGCTGCGTGGCGGAGATCGTCCCCGACGGGCGCCTGATCCCCTTCTGCGCCTACAACTCGGTGGGCTACCGGGAGCAGATCAGATTGGAGGCGGCAGGTGCAGCTCGCGGCTGAGGAGATCAAGGCCTGCTGCGCGGCGACCTACGAGGAGCCCGCCGTCCGCTGGCTGCTCGGCGGGGAACTCCACCCGGGGGGTGAGGAGGGGACGCGGCGTGCGCTCGAATTGATCATGCTGGGCCCGGGCGATCGGCTTCTCGACGTCGCGTCCGGGTCTGGCGCGTCGGCGCTGCTCGCAGCTCGGGAGTTCGGGGTTACCGTCACCGGGGTCGACTACAGCGAGCAGGTCGTACTGGCGGCGACCGCGGCGGCGCGGGACGAGCGACTCTCCTACCGCGTGCGGTTCGCGCGCGGCGACGCCGAGGACCTGGCACTGCCGGACGACTCCTTCGACGCGGTGCTCTGCGAGTGCTCGCTCTGCACATTCCCGGACAAGGAGCGGGCCGTCGCCGAGATCACCCGGGTACTGCGGCCCGGCGGCCGGGTGGCGATCTCCGACGTCGTTGTCGATCACGACCGCCTGCCGGAGGAGCTGCTGGGGCCGGTCGCGACCATCGCCTGCGTGGGTTCGGCGCTCAGCCGCTCCGGCTATGAGGAGCTGCTCGCCGGCGCCGGTCTCAGGGTCTTCGCGGTCGAAAACCGGGACGCTGACACGGCGCACTTCGTCGAGCGCATCGAGGAGCGCCTGCGCGGCGCACGCCTGCTCGGGCTCGATCGCTTCGCCGGCTCGCCTCTCGACATCGAGGAGGCGATCGAGCTGGTGCGCCTTGCCCGGCGCTCGATCGAGGAGGGCGCGATCGGGTACGCGATCATTGGGGCAAGCGGATGACCTGGCTCTGGATCGCAATCGGCCTCGGCGTAGTGATGCTCGCCGGGATGGCCGCAAGCTTTCAGCTGATGGCCATGGGGCGGCTCCACCTTGATCTGGGCTGGGGGCGGAGCTTCCACGAGCTTGGGCCGATCGCGATCAGGATCGAGGCGCCGCGGGACCTCGTCTTCGAGATGATCAGCGAGCCGTACCTGGGACACAGCCCCAGGGACTCCGGCATCGAGGTCTTGGCGCGAGGCGAGGACCTTGCCGTCGCCGCCCATCACACGCGGGTCCACTTCTATACAGCGATCACGGTCGAGGCGGTCAAGTTCGAGCCGCCCGACCGGGTTGGATTCAGGCACCTCGCCGGCCCGGTTCCGCACGCCGTGGAGGAATTCGTCCTCGACGAGACTGACGGGGTCACCACGCTTCGCTACACCGGCGAGATAGGCATCGATTTCTTCTTCCTCGGTCGGATCGCCGGGCGCCGCTGGGTGCGGCCGCAGTGGGAGAGGGCCGTGCGCAACGACCTCGACGACCTGCGACAGCAGGCGGAACTGCTCTCCGAGCGCCGGCAAGCGCGGATGGCGGCGAAGGGATGAGGCGCAGCGACCTGCTGCTCCTCCCGATCTGCTCGGAGAACGCGCGGGCGGCCTGTCGCTCGGCGCTCTCGCCGGACCTCTGGGAGCTCGGGGAGGACACTGCCGACCGCCTGGTCGCCCACGAGTGGCCCTGGCGAGTGAGCTGCCAGATCCGGCCGGCAAGCCTGGAGATCTCGATCGCGGCGTCGGGCCCTGAGAGCACGCTTGTCAGCCTGGAGGCTTCGTCGGCCGGGATCGGGCCACTCCCCGCGCGCCATCTCCGCGAGAGCCTCGACGGCTTGAGCGCCGCGATCCGACGGAGCGCTGCCCCTCACGGCAAGTAGGGCAGTAGGGCCTCCGGCGAACCCGCCGCGGCTCCGGCGGGTCAAAGCGATGATGCGGTATCGCACCGTGACGGCTGCGCTGGTGGCTTTCGGGCTCGCCCTCGTTGGCTGCGGGCATGGATCGGGCACATCCGAGCAGAGCAACGCCTTGGGGCGGGCGCCCTTCAACACGGCGGGGTGGAGCACCGACTTCGACAAGCACAGCGTGTCGCTGTATGACTTCCGTACCGGCGGGCCGCCGAAGGACGGCATTCCCGCCATCGATCACCCGCGATTCCTCTCCACGGCCGAGGCCGACAGCTTTCTAGCCCCGCGCGAGCCGGTGGCCGTGCTCGAGGTCGGCGGGATCGCCCGTGCATACCCGCTGCAGATCCTGGTCTGGCACGAGATCGTGAACGACGAGATCTCAGGCCAGCCGGTTACGGTGACCTACTGCCCGCTCTGCAACTCCACCGTGGCATTCAGCCGCGAGGTGGACGGCCGCACCCTCGACTTCGGCACCACCGGCATGCTCCGCAACTCCGACCTGGTCATGTACGACCGCCAGACCGAGAGTTGGTGGCAGCAGCTCACGGCCGACGCCGTTGTCGGCGAGCTCACCGGAACGAAGCTCCAGGTGCTTCCCTCGCAGATCCTCCCCTGGTCGGAGTTCCTCCGCCTCCATCCGGACGGCGAGGTGCTCTCGCGCCAGACGGGCTTCGCTCGGCCCTACGGCGACAATCCCTACGTCGGCTACGACCGGCCCAACAGCCGGCCATTCCTGTTCCAGGGCGAGACCGACGACGCGCTCCCGCCGAAGGAACGAGTCGCCGCGGTCACCACGACCGACGGCGAAGCGGTCGTCTATCCGTTCGACCGGCTCGCGACCGAGGCCCCGGTCAACGATCGCACCGACGGCAGGCCGATCGTGGTGCTGTTCAACCCGGATGTGGCTTCGCCGCTCGACGCGTCCTCGATCTCCTCGGGACGCGACGTGGGGGCAGCGGCCGTCTTCGACCGCGCTGTCCGCGGGCGCACGCTGAGCTTCGAGCCCGGCACCGCCTCGGACGAGGTGCGCGACCGCGAGACCGGGTCGACCTGGGACCTCGGCGGGCGAGCGACCGCCGGCCCGCTCGCCGGGGTCGAGCTGCGGCAGGTGCCCCACGACGATCAGTTCTGGTTTGCGCTTGCCGCGTTCTACCCCGGAGCGGAGATCCGTCGCTAGGGGTGTAATGCTGATCTTCGATGCCATTCGCGAAGTGGCCATGGCGGATCAGCTGCCAGACGCGGCCCGCGAGTATCGAGGTGCGCGCCGCTCCGACGACCGGAGGTGGCGCGGAGCTGAGACTGGAGGCCTCGGTCCGGGGCTTCGGCCCTATCCCGGCCAAGCACCTGGCCAACCATCTGCGCGGGCTTGAGCAGAGAATTCGAGGCTGAATCGATTCGCCGCATCGAGGGTCAAAGGAGCCGATGAGTCGAGCAACGCGGACTCCGGCACTGCAACTCCTGTTCAGCCTGGGCTTCTTCAGCGCCTTGCTGCTCGTGGCCGAAAAGCTCTGCCTCGCCTGCTGAGGGGCTGGATGGCCGTTGGGGAGAAGGGGCGCCCGGACCGGCGTCCGGGTCAGGTCTGGCATCGTTTCGGCGATGCGGCCCGGCCCCGCCGAGGAGGATGTCCTGGTCCGCCGGGCGCAGGCGGGCGACCGCGGCGCGTTCGAGGAGCTCGTCCGGCGGCACGCGGATCGACTGCACGCGGTGGTGCTGCGCTTCGTCGCCGACCGCGAGGCGGCCGAGGAGGTGACCCAGGAGGCCTTTCTTCGCGCCTGGCGGGGAATCGGCCGCTTCCAGCGGCGGTCGCGCTTCTTCACCTGGCTCTACCGGATCGGGATCAACGAGGCGAAGCGGAGCGCGGCGCGTGAGCCCGCGCAGGCGACCGTCTCGCTCGACGAGGAGCCGATCCTGGAGGCGCCGGACTGGAGCGAGGCGCCCGAGACCCGAGCGGAACAGGGCGACCTTCGCCGGGTGCTGGAGGATTCGATCCGGGCCCTCCCCATCGAGTACCGCGCGCCCGTCATCCTGCGAGATGTCGAGGGTCTCACGACCGAGGAGGCGGCGGAGGTGATGGAGCTGAGCGAACCGGCGTTCAAGAGCAGGCTGCATCGAGCCAGACTGGTCCTCCGGCGCGCGCTGGACGAGCACTTCCTGCAGGAGGGCGAATGATCCGCAGGTGGCTCGAGCGCCGGCGCTACATGCGCGAGCATCGCTGGACGCACGCACATCTCTCGGCCTATCTCGAGAGCCAGCTGACGCCGGGCGAGCTTCGGCGGGTCGAGGCCCACATCAGCATCTGTCCGAACTGCACCCGCGTGCTGCAGACGCTTCGCCGGATGCTCGACGGCCTGCACATGCTCAGGACCCAGCCCGAGACCGGCGTGGCCGACAGCGTGATCGAGCGCCTCCGCGACGAGGAGTGAGGGGGCGCCGGGGAGGCCCGCGTTGCCCGCCGGAGATCTGGAGTGACCCTGAAGGAGGCCCTGCGGATCTGCCGAGAGCCCGAGCATCTGCGGCGGACCGCCAGGATCGCACTCGTCGTCGGCACGATCCTGACCGCGATCAACCAGCTCGACGTGATCCTCCGCGGCGACGCGACCGCGATCACCTGGGTCAAGTGCGCGCTCAACTATTGCGTGCCCTTCGTGGTCTCCAACCTGGGCCTGCTGGCGGGAAAACGCGCCGTGCGGAGCCCCCATTAGGCCGCTCGGATCGCCGCTCACGCGCTCCGGCCGAGCGCGTACTGCTGGATGTCCGCTCGAAGCTGCCCCAAGGTCGAGTAGCCGCCGGGACGAACGTGCGTGGGCGCGCCGCGGCGATCGAAGAAGATCGTGGTCGGCCACCCCTGACCCCCGCCGATCGACGCCGCCTCCGACGCGCTCGGGTCGTAGATGCTCGGGTACGGGACCGGGTAGCGCTCGAGGAAGTCCTCGGCGCTGCCGCGGTCGTCCTGCGAGTCGAGGCCGACGAAGGCGACGCGATTGCCGAACTCGCGCGCGAGCCGCTGGAAGAAGGGGAACTCGGAGCGGCAGTTCGGGCACCAGGAGGCCCACTGGTTGACCACGACCGGGACCCCGCGGAGCTCGTTGAGCTTGGAGCCGATCGAGGCGTCGATCAGCTGGTTCGCCTGGCTCAGATTGGCCCGGAGATGCTGCGGCGCGGAGGCGATCTCCTGCGGCGTGAGCGCCGGCTGATCGGAGCCGCGGTCGTCCGTAGTGTCCAGCACCAGCGAGGCGCCGATCGCGATCGCGACCAGCATGATGAAGACACCGACGCCCGCAAGCTTGCTCGACATCGCCCCTTCGACCCCTGACCATCCAGAACGGTTCAGCCGAGCAAGATTCGCCTGTGGCAGCCGATCGCCCATCGGATCTCTGGGGTCGCTGGGCTCGCTGGTATGACCTCCAGAGCTTCATGGAGCTGCGCGCCGTGAGGACCCTGATCGGGTTGCTGCGGGTCAGCGAGTCGGATTCCGTGCTCGATCTGGGAACCGATTCAGGGGCGCGGGAGCACGTCCTCCGCGAGGCCGCTCGGGTGCTCGTGCCGGGCGGGAGCCTGGGAAGCGTGACCGGAGCGCCGCCGGTCGGCGCCGTATCTTCGTTCCTGTCCGCACCGATCTCGACGCTGGCTCGACGCTCGCCTGGAGCGCTGTCGGGCCTGCGCCCCCTCGATCCGCGCCAGGAGTTCGCCGCCGCCGGTCTGCGCCCGGTCGAATGGCGCCGCACCTATGCGGGCTATCCCTCGCTTTGCGTGGTCGCCCGGCGTGAAGCCTGACCGTCATCATCCCGCGGCTGAATCCTTGGCGCGATCAGCAGGGTCTCTGAGCTAGAGGGAAGGTAAGAGGAGGACGATGAAGGCGATCTTCAACGGGAAGGTGATCGCCGAGAGCGACGAGACGATTCAGCTCGAGGGCAATCACTACTTCCCGCCCCAAAGCGTCGACGATCGCTACCTGAGGCGAAGTGCGATGCGCTCGGTCTGCTTCTGGAAGGGGATTGCGAGCTACTACGCGATCGAGGCCGGTGGCCGGACGAGCAAGCACGCGGCCTGGACCTATCGCCACCCCTTTCCCTGGATCCGAAAGATCCGAGATCACGTCGCATTCTGGAACGGCGTCGAGGTCAGGCCGTAGGCGTGTCGGGAACCGGACTGACGGCAAGAGCAGCGATCGTGGTGCTCGCCGACACCGAGACGGGCGGCGATCTCGGCCGCGTGGTCAACGCCCTGACCACGGCGAGGGAGCTCAAGGAGGAGGGCGACGAGGTAGCGGTCGTCTTCGACGGCGCGGGGGCGAAGTGGATCCCGGAGCTCTCAGATGAGGGCCATCGCTATCACCGGCTGCTCGAGGCGGTGCGTGACCGATCTCAGGCGCCTGCGCCTACTGCGCGAAGGCGTACGGCGTCCGTGAGGGCGTGGAGCAATGGGGCGTCGAGCTGCTCGACGAGTTCGACCAGCACCCGAGCCTCAGGAGCTACATCGCCGACGGCTTCGCCGTATCACCTTCTGAGCTCGCTTGAGGCGGCCGGCGCCGCTGTCGCGCTCGAGCCCCATCCCACCACCGCAGCGGCCGGGCGGGTCTTGACGTATGACTCCGGCATGGCGATCGACGTGGAGACCGAAATCACGATCGCGCGTCCGCGAAGCGAGGTGGCGGCGTATGCGTCCGAGCCCGACAACGCCACCGCCTGGTACGCGAACATCGAAACCGCCGCCTGGGAGACGCCGCGGCCGCTCGCGGTCGGATCGCGGTTCGCCTTCGTCGCCCGCTTCCTCGGCAGGCGGCTCTCCTACGTCTACGAGGTGAAGGAATTCTCGCCGCGGGAGCGCCTGGTGATGGCGACTTCCGACGGACCGTTCGCGATGGAGACCACCTACAGCTGGGCGGACGCGGAAGGCGGTGGAACGCGGATGCGGCTGAGCAACCGCGGCGAGCCATCCGGTTTCTCTTCGCTGCTTGCGCCGCTCATAGCTCCGGCCGTCCGGCGCGCCAACCGGAAGGATCTGGCGCGCCTGAAGAGCATCCTCGAGCGGCCATCCGCGGCGAGCTGACGCGCTACGGTTTGGGCATGTGCGCGGCATGCGCGATGGCGGCGATGGCGGGGGCGACCGGGGCCCGGTCGTGGCTGCAAGCCCGCCACGAAACCTGGCTCACCCCCCGCCGCATGAAGGTCGCGACCGTCAGCGTCTTCGCCGCCGCGGCGATCGGATCGACCCTTGGGTTGAAGGGCTCGACGCCGCCCTCCCAGCCTTCCTCGCAGGACACCCCGGCGGGGCGGGTGGCAGCGGAGAACCCGGCGCAGACGGCGCCGAGACGCTAACCGCCCGCCTGGTCGGGGCTAGCGCGCGCCTCAGGCGAGCCGACCCAGATCCGCGGCGGCACTTTCGCTCCAGCTCTTCATCCCGAGCTCCTCGTAGGCGTCTCGGGCGGCCTGCAGGAGCTCCGTCGCCCGGCTCCAATCTCTCGGACCTCCGCGCCGGATCAGCATCCGGGCGTAGTCGTGCTGGGTGTGCGCCACCCATGGCCTGGTTCCCATCTGACGATTCATCTCCAGTGCCCATTCGAAATGGCGCTCCGCTTCCTCCCAGCGAGACATTGTCGCCGCGAGCAGGCCGAGCGGGCGCGAGGCCGAGCCGAGCGCTACCTCGGGCATGGCGAAAACGTTGCAGTCCGCGTATGGCAGCAGGAACGCGTAGAGCAGCTCGGCGCGCTCGGCATCACCCAGAGTCCCGCAGACTTCAGCGAGGAGGTTGGCGCCGAGGAACCACTCGGGCTCGAGATCGATGCCGGCTAGGTCGTTCATGGCGAGTGCATTCAGCTCGTCTCGCGCCCGCTGGGCTCGACCGGTCTCTGCATGGATGCTCGTCAAGACACATCGAAAGAGAAATGCAGTGGGATACTCCGCCACGTACCCCTCGAGTGATGCCTCGATTTCTGCGAGCCGGCGCTGCTCGCGCCGGAGAGCCCAGCTCTGCAGATTGATCACGTAAAAGTAGGTCGCGTCCTGGCCTTGGGCACCTGAGCCCAGCTCGGCCCCGCGACGCATGAGTTCCTCCGCACGCTCTAGGCGGCCGGCGAAGAGCTCGCGCATCGACTCTGCGATAAAGCACACCCAGATCTGCGACGGTTGCCCAAGCTCCTCAGCCAGTTCCCTCATACGTTGGAGCTCCGTATCCGCCCGGTGCGTGTCGCCGCGGACCATGAGAGCTCCGAAGGCGTAGAAGTGCGCGAAGAAACTGTGCTCTCTGTCGCCGATTTCGTCCGCCAGTTGCAACACCTCCCTGGCCATCGCGAGCCACTTCTCGATGTCCTTGGGCCATGAAATTGCGGCGTAGGAGCCCCCAACTGCGTAAGCAAGGGTCCGCGGATCGCCGAGCCTGCGCGCGATCTCGACCGACTCGCTGGTCAGCGAGACGCGTCGCTCGGGGACCGGCTGATCACGGAGGGCGCCGGCAAGCCGCGCGAGCAACATCGCACGAAGTTCGCTGTCCCCGGCCGGTAGAGCCTCGAGCGCGTCCTCGAGCAACGGGATCAGACGAGTGTCATTTCCGGCACGTAGCCAGACCCACCTGCCGCCGTAACCGAGGGCAGCGCGGGCGAGCTGCTTCGGCTCGTGCAGCTTGCGCGCCAGGTCGGCCGCCCGAACGAAGATCTCCTTCGCCGCCGGCAGGTCACCGCCGCGGGCGATGGCGTCGCCGAGGCGGAGCAGCAGCTCGCATCGCATAGCGTCATCGGCACGGGGCTGAAGCTCAAGCGCGTCGAGGCCCATCTGGTAGAGGCGGGCGGCCTCCTCGTAGGCGATCAACGCGGCGGCCTGGTCGCCGGCCCGGCGCGCGTACTCAGTCGCCTTGATCACGTCTCCGCCGGGCGCCGCCTCGAGGGAGTGGTAGGCGAGTTCGGCCAGGTGCGGCTGAGGGTCGGTTCCGTATAGCTCCTCGAGCGCCTCCGCGGCTCGGCGGTGAAGCATGAGGCGCTCGCTAGCGGCGAGATCGCCGTAGAGGCTGTCGCGGATGAGAGCGTGCGAGAAGCGCAGGCCGCCCCGGCCGGCCGGAAGGTCGACCACCACCCGCGCCGCCTGTGCCTCGTCGAGAAGGTCGAGCAGCTCCCCACGTGAGTGCTCGCTCACCCGCGCGAGCGCGTCGAGCCTGAACTCGCGCCCGAGGACCGAGGCGACTGAGAGGAGCCGCTTGCAGTAGTCGGACAGGTGCCGGAGGCGATGATCGATCACTGCCCGCACGCCCTGCGGGATGCTCAAGGCTCCAGGACGGCTAGCCGCCTCCTCGAGGCGTCCCTCAGAGGCCAGCAGCCGCACGAGCTCACTGACGAACAGGGGGTTGCCCTCGGTCTCGTGATGGATAGCGGTCGCGAGCTCGTCGGTTGGCTTTGCCCCGTCGATCTGCTCAATCACGATTGCCACCTCGGCCAGGTCGAGTCCACCCAGTCGGACGTGGCGCGTAATCGGCGCGCGTCGAGCCTCGGAGATCGCCTCGCTCAGAGCTTCTCGCCTCGGCTCAGTGTCTCGATAGGCACCCACCACCACGGCGTGGGCGTCGTGGAGGGAGCGGGCGAGAAAGCGCAAGAGGAGGAGCGACGGCTCATCGGCGGCATGCAGATCGTCGAGGACGAGTACGAGCGGTTGCTTCTCGCCGGCGGTTCGCAGGAAGGAGGCAGTTGAGTCGAACAGTCGGAACCTCGCTCCCTCCGGATCGAGGGTGGGTGGCGGTGGCAGGTTGGGGAACAGCTCGCGGAGCTCCGGCAGCATCTGGGCGATGTCGGCAGCCCCCGGTTCGAGCTCGCCGCGAACCCGCTCCGGGTCGGCCTCGCGGATGTAGCCCCGCAGCGCCTGCACCCATGGCCAGTACGGCGGCGCTCCTCCGGCCTCCCAACACCGTCCCCAGAACACCCTCGCTCCCCGGGCCTCGGCCTCGGACGCGAACTCGTCAGCCAGCCGGCTCTTGCCGATTCCGGGCTCCCCCGCGATCAGGAAGAGTGAGGTCCGACCTGCGAGACCTTCTTCGAAGGCAGCGCGGAACTCCGTCAGCTCCCGGTCCCGTCCCACGAAGGTCTCCGTCTGGACGGCAGGGCGCGTGGCCGAGCCGGTTTCAATTCGCGTGGCCGAAGGCTCTGCGGGGGCAGGGAGATCGAGCGAGGGATCCTGATTGAGGATCGCCGCCTCGAGCTCCTTGAGCTCACGTCCGGGCTCGATGCCGAGCTCCTCTGTGAGTGTGCGCCGCGCGTCACGGTATGCCTCGAGCGCCTCGGCCTGCCGCCCCGAGCGGTAGAGGGCGAGCATCAGCTGGGCGCGGGGGCGCTCGCGCAGCGGATTCGCCGCGACCAGGCGCTCGAGCTCGCTGATCGCCTCGCTGTGGCGGCTACGCTCGAGGTCGGCCTGGATCCGGTCCTCGAGCGCGCCCAGGCGTATCTCCTCGATCCGGGACGCCTCGGCCTGCGCGAAGTCCGCGTAAGCGAAGTCGGCCAGGGCCGGGCCGCGCCAGAGAGCGAGCGCCGCGTCGAGCTTCTCCGCCGCCTCGTCGGGATCGCCGGCGTCAAGGGCGTGTCTGCCCTCGGCGACGAGCCGCTCGAAGCGATGCAGATCGAGCTGCTCGGGATCGATCTCGAGGACGTAGCCGGGCGAGCGCGTCTTCAGCGCCCTCTCGGAATCCTCGCCGTTGGCGCTCTGGAGCGCCTTGCGAAGCTGCGAGACGTGAACCTGCAGGGCCTTGGCGGCAGTCCCCGGTGGATCCTCTCCCCAGAGCAGGTCGATCAGCCGGTCGCTGGAGACGACCTCGTTGGCGTGCAGCAACAGGACCGCAAGTAGCGCCCGCTGCTTGCCTCCCCCGAGCGGCAGCCGCTCTCCGTCGCTGAGTACCTCGAGCGGGCCTAGGACTCGAAATTCCACTGAGTCACCGAATCGAGGTGAATCTACATCAGGCCCAACCGGTCCCGCAAACCGTTCCTCGAGGACCTCAGACCTCCTTACCGAGCCTTTACCGGGCGCTTTACCGCCCCTCGGGGCGCGCCCTTACCGCGGTCGCCAAGAGTGCTCACCACGAGATCGCATCGGGCGATCTCAAGGGAAAGGGAGACGAACATGACGCGCAGAAACTCGGCACTCATCTCGGTCCTCACGGTCCTGGCGATGGCCGCCGCGGCGGTGCCGGCCGCGGCCATCCCCGAGTACAGCTCGGTCAACGCGCTCACAGCCGACCAGACGGTTCAGCCGTACAACCCGTCCGAGGACTACGGCTCGGTGACCGCGATCAGCAGCGGCAGCTCCACGGCGCAGCCCGGTCAGCCGAATGGGTTCCGCTCGCTGAATTCGATCACGGGTGGTTCCGGGACCGAAGCAACCCCTCAGCTGCTTCCCTCGGTGCAGGCGCCCGAGGAGAGCGGCTTCGACTGGGGCGACGCTCTGATCGGCGCTCTGGTGGCGAGCGGCCTGCTCAGTGTCGCCTTCGTCGCAGCCCGCTCGGTCGCGCGTCACCGGCGCGCTGCCGCCGAGTCCCGCGTCTGAGCGACGCCAAGACGCGGCGGATCGACGTAGCCGACGACCTCTGATGGGGTCGCCGGCTTCGTCGTGTGCACAATTCCAGTCCGGTGCGCGTCGCGGTGGTGGGACACGTCGAGTGGGTCGAGTTCGTGCGCGGCGATCACGTGCCCGCGGCGGGTGAGATCGTCCACGCCTCCGATGCCTTTGAGGAGCCGGCGGGGGGAGGGGCGGTCGCCGCCGTCCAGCTCGCCCGCATGGCCGGGGCCTGCGAGCTCTTCACCGCACTCGGCGCCGATGACCTGGCGGAGCGCACGCGCGCCCGCCTGCCACAGCTCGGCGTCTCAGTCCACGCCGCGGAGCGCCCCGGGCCGACGAGGCGGGGGTTCACCTTCCTCGACGGAAGGGGCGAGAGGACGATCACCACGGTGGGGGACCGGCTCGAGCCCCGCGGCCAGGATCCCCTCGACTGGACGATCCTGGCCGACATCGACGGCGTCTACGTCACCGCCGGCGACGAGGGCGCGCTTCGAGCGGCCAGGCGTGCCCGGGTCCTGGTTGCGTCGCCTCGGGCGGGGCACGTTCTCGCGGAGTCCGGCGTCAAGCTCGACGCTCTGGTCTTCTCCGACCGCGACGAGCTGGAGTCGTCCGTCGCCCGTGCCCTCGAGCCGCGTCCTGCTCTGCTCGTCGCCACGCGCGGCGCCGACGGCGGCCGGTACGAAGCGGCGGATGGGACAAGCGGCACCTGGCCCCCGGTCCCTCCGCCCGGCCCGATCGCCGACGCCTACGGCTCGGGCGACTCCTTCGCGGGCGGGTTCACCTACGGGCT
>JBKOYL010000094.1:0-4237 GCA_046725395.1 Actinomycetota bacterium
GGGCCGTCCCTTGGACGACCGGACGATCTCGACCATTCGTCGGCGGTCCTTCTCGCTGAGTCGTGTGTTGACGTGGTTCCGGACGGCGATCACGACCTCGGCGGCGGCGAGAAGCCAGGCGCCCCGCGCCAGCCAGCGGCCTCGGGCCGCGGCGGCGGCGGGGTCCTTGAGCGAGTCGGCAAACTTCTCCATGCGGGCCACCCGGCCAGTCTATGCCGCTCTCCGTAGCGACTACGCGTGAGCTGGCCGCGTGCAGTCACGGACTCCTTGCACTGATCGCATGTCTCGTGGCGGTTGGTCCGGGACTGTTGGAGTCGGGATGGATTCGCCTGCAAGCAAGCGACTGCAGCCGCCGCCCCAGAGTTCGCATCCGGTAGACGTGGGTCTACGCACCGAGGCGGCGATCCTGGCCGAGCTCGTGCGGCGCGGCTACCACGTCTTGATCCCCTTCGGCACGAACCAGCGATACGACCTCGTGTTCGACCTAGACGGAGAGTTTGTTCGAGCCCAGTGCAAGAAAGGCAGGCTTAGGGACGGCGTAATCAGATTCCCCGCCAGAAGCACTCGCATCAACAGCCGCGGCGTCCATTTCCGTGGGTACTCGGGCGAGGTCGAGATCTTCCTCGTTCACTGTCCGGAGACGGACCAGATCTATGCTGTCCCTGTCGACGAGGTTCCCGCGACAGATGGCTGGCTCAGGGTTCATCCGACTCGAAACGGTCAGCAACAGCGCGTGCGTTGGGCACGCGACTATGAATTGCCCGGATAGCTCAACTGGTGGAGCAGCCCCCTTGTAAGGGGCAGGCTGTGGGTTCGAGTCCCACTCCGGGCTCTCCCCGCTGAGAGAATCGCCGCGTGGCGGAGGACGCCGAGTTCATCAGCGAGCTGAGGCCGCCCAGCGAAGGCGAGTGGGTCGAGCTCGAGGACGACCGACGCCGGCTCCTCCTCCATGGGGGACCGATCACCGATCCGGTCGGCACCCTGGCCGGCGCGGGTTGGGAGCAATACGAGCTGCTCTCCACGGCGCGCGCCCTGTCCGACGCCTCCGGCCTCGCCGACGCCGCGGGGCGAGTCCACGTGGTCCCTCCCGGCCGGGTCGACGAGGTGTCGGCGCCGCTCGTCGACGCGGTCGCCTTGGATCGGCTGGTCGCCCTCGGCGGCGGGCGCGTGATCGACACGGCGAAGGCGGTCGCCTCGGTCACCGGCGCAGAGGTCGCAGCGATCCCGACGACCCTGTCGGGTGCCCCCATCACCGCCATCCATCGGCTGCCCGCAGGCCGGGAGTCCGTGGTGGGAGGCCCCGTCAGACCCTCGCTCGTGGTGGGCTACGCCGACGCGATGACCAGCGCCCCCGAGCCGCAGCTGCGCGCCACGGCCATGAACGCGCTCGCCCACGGCGCGGACTCGCTGTACACGCCCCTGGCCGATCCGATCTCGCGCGAGGCCGCCCTGCGGGGCGCGGAGCTGCTCGCCGCGACGCTCGACCAGGCGCCGGAAGACCGCGACCGCTCGGCGCTCGCGGTCGGCGCCCTGCTATGCGCGATCTCGGTCGACCGGGCCGGGATCGCCCTCCATCACGTCCTCGGCCAGACGACGGTCCGGGTGCTCGGGACCCCCCACGCCGAGAGCTACGCCGCGCTGCTCCCGCACACGATCGAGGAGATGCGGGGGCGCGCGCCCGAGCAGATCACGGCGCTGGCCACGGCGCTCGGCACCGAGCCCAATCGGATCCGGGAACGGATCGCGGAGCTCGCCGGCCACCGGCGGCTCGGCGAGCTGGGGGCGGATCGCGGCCGCTTCGACAACGTGCTCGATCAGGCGATGGCTCGCCCCGAGCTGGCCCACCAGACGCCCGGCGAGGTGGAGCGCTCCGATCTCGCGGCGATCCTGGACGCCGCCTGGTAGCCGCGGCCGCGAACCCGCCTGTAACTGGGCAGTGCGCTGGTGTTTCGGTCTGGGCATGGACGAGGAGAGGCTGCTCAGCTACCACCGGTTCACGCGTGAGCACGGGGTCAACCGCCCGCTCTACTTCCTCGCCCGGCTGATCCTCGTCCCCTTCTTCCTCGTCTACTTCCGGCTCTCGCGGATCGGTCGCGAGCACGGCAAGGTGAAGGGCCCCCTGATCGTCGTCGCCAACCATCGCAGCTTCCTCGACCCGTTCGTGATCGGCTCCTCGCTTCCGTGGCGGCGGCCGCTCCACTACGTCGCCAAGGTCGAGCTGTTCGAGAGGCGCTGGCAGGGCTGGATTCTGAACCGGCTGGGGGCCTACCCAGTGCGGCGCGGGCAGTCGGACGAGCAGACGCTGATCACATCGCGCGAGGTGCTCGAGCGCGGGGGGGCCGTCTGCATCTTCCCGGAGGGGACCCGTCACCGGACCGGCTCCCTGGCCCGGCCGAAGCGCGGGTTCGGGCGCCTCGCGCTCGAGACGGGCGCCGCGGTGCTTCCCGTCGCGGTCCACGGCACCGAGCAGGTGCGCCGCGGGTGGAAGATCCGCCCCAAGAAGGTCAAGGTCCGGATGGGTCGCGCGCTCACCTTCCCTCGCACGGAGGACCCCTCCCCGGCGCTGGCCAACTCCGTTGGCGCCCGGGTGTGGCCGGTGATCGAGCTGCAGTGGGAGTGGCTCGGCGGCCTGCCGCCGCTGCGGAAGGCGGCGGTGATCGGCGCCGGCAGCTGGGGGACCGCGGTCGCCGTGCTGCTGGCGCGCGGCGGCCTCGACGTCCAGCTCGGAACGCGCACCGCCGAGCGGGCCGAGGAGATGTCGGAGACTCGCGCCAACGAGGCGTATCTCCCGGGAGTCGAGCTTCCCGGCTCGCTCACCGTCAAGCGCGCCGCCGACATCGAGCTGGCCGGGGTGGACCTCGTCTGCCTGGCGGTGCCATCGGTGGCACTGCCCCAGGCGGTCGGCGCGATCGGTGACCGGGTAGGCCAGCGGGCGGCTGTCCTGCTGCTCAGCAAGGGCCTGGTTGCCCCGATGGCGGCCCTTCCCTCCGAGTACGTCTCCGAGCGGATCCGGGCGCGGGCGATCGCCTCCCTCGGCGGTCCCGCCCACGCCAAGGAGGCCGTCTCCGGGACCGCGGCCCTCGTGCTCGGCAGCCGCGATCCCGACCTGCGCGACCAGCTGGGCAGCGTGTTCGACGAGGCGGGACTGGTCTGCGAGCGCTCGGAGGACATGATCGGCGTGGAGGTCGCGGGCGCCGCGAAGAACGCCGCGGCCCTCGCCGGCGCCGCGGCGCGGGCCCAGGGCATGAACGCCGCGGGGATCGCAACGGCACAGGTCTGGCGCGAGTGCGTCGCCTACGCCCGGGCTCGCGGCGCGCTGCACGAGACCTTCGCCGGGGTTGCCGGCGTCGGCGACCTGACCGCCACCATCCTCGCCGAGGGCAGCCGCAACCGCCGGGCGGGCGAGCTGCTCGGCCAGGGCACGCCCGCGGAGCAGATCCCGGGGATCATCGGTCAGGCTTCCGAGGCACTCGACTCCGTGCCTTTGATCGCCGCGGCAGTGAGCAACGCGGGCATGGGCGCGTCCGCGCTCGAGGGGCTGGCGGGCCTGATCGCCGGCGAGATCTCCCCGGGCGAGTGGATGGCCCGGGTCAGGCAGGCCGAGCGCGCGAGGCGCGAGCCGGCGGCGGGAGGACGGGCGGCATGAGGGGGCGTCCCGCCAGGGAGTCGCACCCTCGGCACCGGGGTACGCTTGCGTTGTGTCCGACCCCCATCAGGGCTCGGCTCGCGACGGGGAGTCGAAGGCCGAGCTCGACCGCGCATTCGAGCGCCTCTACCGCGACCACCTGCGGGACGTCTACTCGTACTCCTACTACCGGGTGGGCAACCACCACGACGCCGAGGACGTCACCGAGCAGGCCTTCCTCCAGGCCTATCGGCACTTCGAGCGCGCGCGCCGCGAGTCGAATGGCCGCCCGCTACGGCCCTGGCTCATCCGCATCGCTCACAACCTCGCCTCCAACTACCACCGCGATCGCGCCCGCCGTCCGCAGCGGGTGCTCGACGAGTCGGAGCCGATCGCCGCGCCGCACGGGACGGAGCGGATCGTCGAGGGCAGGGAGGAGCTGAAGCGGGTGATGGACCACCTCCACTACCTGCCCAATGATCGGCGCGACGCGCTGATCATGCGCTTCGCGCTCGGTATGGACAACCGCGAGATCGCCCGGGCTCTGGGCCGCTCGGACGGAGCGACGAAGGTCCTGATCCACCGAGCGATCAAGCAACTCGAAGAGGAGAT
>JBKOYL010000059.1:0-36278 GCA_046725395.1 Actinomycetota bacterium
GTCGTACGGCTGCCACCACCAATCCCGCGTCCAGCCCGGTTCCCAGGCGAGCTGCTTGATGTTGACGCACTCGTAGAAGCCGAACTTGGAGTGCGAGCGCCCGAGCCCGGAGTCCTTGACGCCGCCCCAGGCGCACTGGCAAGCGCCGTGCGAGAAGGAGTGATCGTTGACCCAGACCATGCCGGACTCGATCTGGTGCGCCATGCGCTCGCCCTTGGCGCGGTCCTTGGTCCAGACCGAGGCGCCGAGGCCGAACTGCGAGTCGTTGGCGAGCTCGAGCGCCTCCTGCTCGGAGTCGACTGTGATGATCGGCAGCACCGGGCCGAAGATCTCCTCCTGCATGATCCGCATCTCATGGGTCACGCCGGTGAGGACGACCGGAGAAATGAAGTGGCCCTTCATCCCCTTCACCCTGGTCGGTCCGCCGGTGAGCTTCTTGGCGCCACTCTTCACCGCGTCGTCGACCAGCTCGGCGACGATCTTCGCCTGGTCCTCGGAGACCATCGGCCCGATCTCGGTCGTCCACTCACGCGGGTCGCCGACCGTGAGTCGCTCGGTCTCCCGGACCACTCCCTCGAGGAATGCATCCGCCACATCGCGATGGACGTACACTCGCTCGATCCCGGAGCACGTCTGCCCGGCGTTCGCGAAGCCGCCCCACACCGCGCCCGAGACCGCGTTGGCGAGGTCGGCGTCGGGACAGACGATCTGCGGGTCCTTGCCACCGAGCTCGAGGACCGAGCCCTTCATTCGCTTTGCGCACTCGACCCCGACCTTGCGGCCAACCTCGACCGAGCCGGTGAAGAAGATCTTCCCCGCCGTCGACTTGACCAGCGCGTCGCCGATCCGCCCGCCTCCGTGGACGGTGCGGACCAGGCCCTCGGGGAGCCCGGCCTTCTCGAAGGTCTCGCGGATCCGCTCGCCAATCAGCGGCGTCATGCTTGCCGGCTTGAGGACCACGCCGTTGCCCGCCATCAACGCGATCGCGACCTCGCCGAAGGGGATCGACCAAGGGTAGTTCCAAGGAGCGATCACGCCGACGACGCCGATCGGCTCGTAGGTGAACTTGGCGCTCTTCGACTTGAGGATGATCGGCAGCGAGAGCTTCTCGTCGGACAGGATCTCGGGGCCGTTGTCGGCGATCCACTTGAGCGAGTCGACGGTCGGCAGGACCTCCATCGTGTAGCTCTCGACCCGCGGCTTGCCCTGCTCGTTAGTGAGCAGCTCCGCGATCTGGTCCACCTCTGCGAGCAGGACGTCGCAGGCGCGGCGCATGTAGCGGGCGCGGTCCTCGAGCGTCAGCGCAGCCCAGAACGGCTGGACCTCTGCGACATCGTCGACGATGCCCTGCACCTTCGGAAGGGTGATCGTCTCGACGGTTCCCACCAGCTCGCCGGTTGCCGGGTTGAAGGATTCGAGCGCGGGCGTTGCCCGGCGCCTCGTGGGCGGGCGCTTGGCCGACGCCTTGTTCCCCGCGCTCGACTTCCGGCTGGTACGGGTCTTACGGGAGCTGCTCGCCTTCATCGCCTGCCTCCTCTCGTCGCTTGCGCGGGTCCCGGCGATTCTACGTGCGGCGCGTGAAGCCCCCTGCGGTCTGGAGGGGAGCGGCCTCCCGCCGAGGCCGCTCCCTCCGAGTTCCCCCCCGAACTCCGGTATTGAAGTGGAGGCCGGGAGCAATCCCCGAGCTCCCGACCTCCGTTGTCCACTCCCCGGCTTTTACGCGCCGGGCTCCGTTCATTCGGCGGCGGTGTTTGTGGCCGCCGCTGATGTCGGGAGCGTCAGACAATCCTCAGAACACCGGCCGCTCACAAAGTTGCGGCGCGTGTCGGTTTCGGTCCCGCTTAACGTCCCCCTAACGCGAGGGAACGCACAACCGCCACCCGTTCAGCTCGATAGCAGGCGGCGCAGGCGCACCAGCCGGTCCCGCAGCTCCGCCTCGAAGCCGCGATCGCTCGGCTCGTAAAAGCGCTCCCCTCGAACCGACTCGGGCGCGAGCGGCTGATCGGTGACCGCGTCCGGCTCGTCGTGCGGGTAGCGGTACCCGACCCCGCGACCGAGCTCCTTCGCGCCCGGGTAGTGGGCGTCCTGGAGATACGGCGGTGGCTCGGCCGCGCCGTGTTCTCGCACATGGCCGCTCGCCCTCGAGATCGCCCGCGTCGAGGCGTTCGACTTCGGCGCCAGGGCGAGATAGGCCGACGCCTGGGCCAGGTTGAGGGCGCACTCCGGCAGCCCCACCCGGTCGACTGCCTGCGCCGCGGCGTTGGCGACGACCAGCGCCTGGGGATCGGCATTGCCGACGTCCTCCGAGGCGAAGATCACCATCCGCCGGGCGATGAAGCGCGGGTCCTCGCCGCCCTCCAGCATCACCGCGAGGTAGTAGATCGAGGCGTCCACGTCCGAGCCCCGGGTCGCCTTGATCCAGGCCGAGATGTAGTCGTAGTGCCTGTCGCCCTCGCGGTCATAGAGCAGGGCCTTGCGCTGCAGCGCGTCCTCGACGGCCACGATCGGGACCTCGCCATCGCCGGCGGCCGTGGTCGTCTCGGCAGCGCGTTCCAGCGCCGCCAGGGCGACGCGGGCATCACCGCCGGCGCGGGCGGCGAGCATCGAAATGGCCTCATCGGGGACCGCCGGCGCCTCGGGAAGGCCGCGCTCGTCGCTCAGCGCGCGCCGTAGCAGGGCTTCGATCTCCGGCTCCTCCAGCGGGCGGAGCTCATAGATCTGGCAGCGCGAGAGGAGGGCCGAGTTGACCTCGAAGTATGGGTTCTCGGTGGTGGCGCCGACCAGCGTCACCAGCCCCTCCTCGACGGCCGGGAGCAGCGCATCCTGCTGCGCCTTGTTGAAGCGGTGGATCTCGTCGAGAAAGAAGATCGTTGGGCGTCCCGAGGCGCGCCGCTCCTGAGCGCGGGCGATCACCTCTCTGACCTCAGCGCGGCCGGCGTTGACCGCCGAGAGCTCCTCGAAGGCGCCCTCGATTCTCGCGGCGATGATCCGCGCGAGCGTGGTCTTCCCGGTCCCTGGCGGGCCGTAGAAGATCGCCGAATGCGGTTCGCCCGACTCGATCGCCACGCGCAGCGCCGAGCCCTCCGCGAGCAGATGCCCCTGCCCGACGAACTCGTCCAGATCGCGCGGCCGCATCCGGGTGGCAAGCGGCGCCTCCTCCGGAGGCACGCCCGTTCGCGGAGTCTCGCCGCCGGTCTCGAACAGCCGCTCGTTCATTCCTCGGCGAGCCGATGGGCAGCGTCGAGCGTCTCCTCATCGCTCTGCTGATACGCCGTCAGCGCCTCGATGACCAGCTCGGCGTTGGACTTCGAACCGTTCACGCGGTCAAGTATGAGACCAGTAGCGTCCGGCGCCCTTGGACGTCCTCGAGCTGATCACCGTCTTCATCTGGTCCTTCGCGGTCTCGTTCTTCGGCGGTCTGGTCGGGTTGGTGCTCGGCAACCTCCGGCTGCCACTGATCGTGCTGGTGGCGAGCAGCCCGGCCGCGGGGGCGGGCGCCAACGTCGCGATCAGTGGCGCCGCCGCCGTCACCGCGAGCTATGGACACTGGCGCCGCGGCAGGATCAGCTGGCGGTTGTTCGGGTGGATGGCGCCGACCTCGCTGGTCGGGGCCTTTACGGGCGGGCTGATCGCGGGCGTGCTGCCCGACCGGATCCTGCTCGGCGCGATCTCCGTCGTCGTCCTCTACGGCGCCGTCGAGATCTGGCGCTACCGGCGTCCCGGCGCCGGGCAGGGGAACGAGGTCCCGCGCCGGCGCGCAATGCTCCTCAATGCGGCGCTGGTGGGCTTCGGCGTAGGCATCCTCGGGGGGTTGGTCGGGCTGATCCTGGGCTCGCTGCGCCTGCCGGCGATGGTGCGCTGGGCGGGAATCGACCCCTATGCGGCGGTCGGAACCAACGCCGCGGTCGGCGCGGTGGTCGGGATCGGCGGCCTGCTCGGCCACCTGCCGAGCGGGATCGACTGGGGCATCCTGGCCGTCGGGGCTGCGGCCGCGATGCCGGCCGCCTACCTCGGCTCCCGCTTCACCGGACGCCTCGACGAGCGCCAGCTGATGCACGCCATCGCCGCGATCCTCGTGATCAGCGGCACGGCGATGGCGGCGCAGGCGATCTTCGGTTAACCCGGACGGCCATCGCGAACTAAGCTGGCCGAATGGAGGAGGGCACCGTCACGGCAGCCGTCCCGCAGGGTCTCGGGCCATGGGCAGTCGACCTGCTCGGCCGCCTGATCCGGATGAACACGGTCAATCCGCCCGGTGGCGAGGCGGGCGTCCAGGAGTTCCTCAAGGGCAGCCTGATGGCCGCCGGGTTCGAATGCGAGCTGCTCGCCGCGGAGCAGGGCCGTCCCAACCTGGTCGCCCGGCTGCGAGGCGAGACCGATGGCCCGACTCTGAGCTTACTCGGCCACGTCGACACGGTTCGGGCCGATCCCGGCGAGTGGAGCTTCGACCCCTGGGCGGGTGACGTGGTTGACGGCTGCGTGCGCGGACGGGGCGCCCTCGACATGAAGGGGCAGGTCGCCGCCGAGGTAGCCGCCTGCGTCGCTCTCGGCGGCAGCGGCTGGCGCCCCGAGGCGGGTGAGCTCCTGCTGGTGCTCACGGCCGACGAGGAGGTCGGTGGCGAGCTGGGCGCCCACTGGCTCTGCCGCGAGCATCCCGACAAGGTCCGCAGCGACTTCGTCGTCAACGAGGGCGGCGGCGAGCTCTTCGAGATGAACGGGCGTCGCTTCTTCACCCTGGCCGTCGGCGAGAAAGGCATCTTTCGCATGCGCCTCCGGACCAAGGGGCAGGCCGGACACGCCTCACTGCCGCGGATCGGCGACAACGCGCTTCTCAAGCTCGCCCCATACGTCGCGGCGCTCTCCGAGCAGCCACAGCCCGAGCCAAGTGACCTCGGCGAGACCTTCCTCGAGACTCTCTTCGGGGAGCAGTTCAGCGGCGCCGAGGGGATCCGCGCCGGCCTCGAGCGATTGCGAGCGGATCAGCCGCTGCTCGCCGACTACCTGGTGGAGCCGATGCTGGGCGTGACGCTCACGCCGACGATTGCGGAGGCGGGCAGAAAGGCGAACGTGATCCCGTCCGAGGCCGAGGTGCTGATCGACTGCCGCGTCCCGCCCGGCCATGGGAAGGACGAGGCCCTCAGCCAGCTTCAGGCGCTGATCGGCGAGGGCGACTACAGCGTCGAGTTCAGCGAGGCGGTGATCGGCAACAGCTCGCCGATGGAGTCGCGGCTTGCGGATGCGATCCGCGGCTGGCTCGCAGAGATGGATCCCGGCGCGCAGCTGGCGCCCACCGTGATGCCCGGGTTCAGCGACAGCAACGCCTTCCGCACCGCGTTCCCCGAGGCGATCGTCTACGGCTTCTGTCCCCACCGCGAGATCGACCTGCTCGAGGCCGCGCCGCTTGTCCACGGCGCCGACGAGCGCGTACCGGCCTCGGACATCGAGCTGTCGGCCGGATTCTTCTACGAACTGGCGCGGAGGGTGCTGGTGTGACCGGCCCCTCCCACAACGGCGACCGCGCAGCGGACACCGAGGAGGAGCACATCCTGAGGCTGGGCGGCATGGCGCTCCGCAACGGGCTGCTGATTCACGGCCCGACCTCATGGGCGGCCGCGGCCCGGGACTCGTCGGGGGAGATCCAGGTCGCTTCGGGGCCGAAGCCGGTGCTCGCCCCGAAGCTGGCGGTGCGCGTGCCGCTCCTCCGCGGGCCTCTGCGGCTCGCCGAGGCGTTCCTGCTGATCCCGACGGTCCGGCTGAAACTGCGGTCAGCCCGGCTCCCGTTCGAGGACGCCCGGGTGATCGCGGCGATGTTCGTCGCCTCGTCCGCGAGCCGGGCGCTGCGCCGCCGCCGCGCGAGTGCGGCCGGGGAGCTGGTGCAGGCGGCACTGGGACTGGCGCCGGCGATGGTGGCGCTCAGCGACCGCAACCTGGCCGCCTACCACGGCGTCGAGCACAAGGCGATCGGGGCCTACGAGGCGGGCTCGGATGACCCGGCGTCGGCCACCAAGGAGCACCAGCGCTGCGGCTCCAACCTGGTCGTCCCGATGCTGGTGCTCTCGGCGGCGGGTCAGCTGCTGCTCGAGCGGGCGCTCGAACGACCCGGTCCGCTCGCCCGGGCCGGGGTAGGAGTGGCGAGCGCGTCGCTTGCGGCCGAGATGTTCGCCTGGAGCGAGCGCAATCCGGAGACCACCGTGGCCCGTGCGTTCCATCGCCCCGGTCACGAGATCCAGCGCCTGATCGCGACGAAGGAGCCGACCTCCGATCAGCTCGAGGTCGGCGTCGCGGCGCTGGAGGAGATCCTGCGGATCGAGCGAGAGGCGGGCGGGGAAAGCGCAGCGGGCGATCCACCGCCCGCTACGTAGACTCAATATCCAGATGTTCGGCAGGATCGACCACATCGGAGTCGCGACGGACGACCTCGAAGGTGCGCTCTCTCTCTACGAAGGCACCTTCGGCATGCCGGTCGCGCACCGCGAGAGCGTCGAGTCGCAAGGAGTGGAGGCGGTGCTGTTGGACGTCGGCGAGGGGCATGTCGAGCTGCTGCGGCCGCTTGGTCCGGATACCCCGGTCGGCAAGTACCTGGAGAAGACGGGGCCCGGCCTGCACCACGTCGCGTACGCGGTCGCCGACATCGACGAGGTGCTCGGCAGGCTCAAGGCGGCCGGGGTCGAGTTGATCGACGCTGAGCCGCGCCAGGGGATCCGGGACTCGCGGGTGGCGTTTCTTCATCCCAAGGCGACCGGCGGGGTCCTGACCGAGATAGTCCAGCCGGCTGAGGAGCGCTGATGGCGGAGGAGACGAAGCGCGAGCGTGTGGAGATCGGCTTCGAAGGCGGCCAGGTGCTGGCCACGCGGCTCAATCAGAAGCAGCTGGACGATCTGCGCAAGGCGCTCGACAAGGCCGACGGCTGGTTCGACATCTCGACGGAGGACGGCGACCTCGCCGTGGACCTCGACGAGGTGATCTTCGTCCGGGTGGCGGCGCCGGAGCACCGGATCGGCTTCACGACCGAGAGCTGAGCAGGCCATGAAGGCGAAGGGCGCGCTGTTCGCAGCAGCTGCGGCCGTCGCCGGGGCTGCACTCTGGTGGCGCAAGAACCCCTCGGCGTGCCCCTACGCCCAGCGCTTCTGGGTCGAGGCGCCTCATCCGCTGATCACGCGAGCCCGCCTCCGGGAGATCCTGGACCCCAAGCCGGGCGAGCGGATCCTGGAGGTGGGACCGGGGACGGGCTTCTACACGCTGGAGGTCGCGGAGTGGATCAAGCCCGAGGGGCAGCTCGACATCCTCGACCTCCAACAGGAGATGCTCGATCACACCATGCGCCGAGCCGCCGAGGCGGGGCTCGTCAACGTCACCCCGACCCAGGGGGATGCGACGGCGCTTCCGTACGAGGACGCAAACTTCGACGCCGCCTTTCTCGTCACCGTCCTGGGCGAGATCCCGGACCAGGATGCCGCACTGCGTGGCCTCGCTCGAGTGCTGAAGCCGGGCGGACGCCTGGTGGTTGGCGAGCTGCTCGGCGATCCTCATTACGTGCGCTTGGCGCCGCTGCGGCTGCGGGCGAGCGGCGCCGGGCTCGGCTACGTCCGTCGCGTCGGCAACGCGCTCGGTTACTTCGCGCGATTCGAGAAGCGCTAACCGGCCAGAGCGGCCCAGAGCCGCTCCTCGGCGTCGAGCACACCAGCGGCCTCCTCGGACAACGCCTTCCACTGCGCCGGATCGGGTTGGTCGGGCTCGCTCGCCGTGCGGGCCGCGAGGGCGAGCCGGGTCCAGTCATCGGAGGCTTCGCGAGCCAAGGCCGCCTGCTCGTAACCCGCCTCCTCCAGGAACCGGCCATACATCTTGCGGAAGTTGCCGCCCCCCGTTCCGCGTCGCTCGATCACCTGGTAGAGGAAGCGCGCGCACCATTGCCAGTCTTCGGCGGCCTCCGGCCAGTCGCCGATGTCCGCCGCAAAGCGGCGCAGCGCCGGCACCCCCTCGAACTCGCCGAGCGGCGGCTCGAGCATCTGGCTCGCGGCCCGCTCGATCGCCTTCGGGGCATGGGCGAGCAGCTCGTCGCGGCTCAGCTCGACTCCCTCGGGCAGATCGATCGTGTGGCCCTCCAGGGGGAAGATCGGCTGCTGGGCGTGACGGGCCTCCTTGAGGCTCTCGAGCGAGGTCGTCTGCAGGTCCTCGAAGGCGGTGTCGGACAGCCATGCGAGCTCCTCGTCGTAGCCCGCCAGCACCACGGCGTGACCGGGGAAGTGCGCCGAGCGGCCGTAATGGTCGAGGTAGTAGAGGTCGGTGAGCAACAGGACGGGTCGGCCGTCGTCGACGTCCTCCCTCGCCATCTCCCACGCCGCCTCGGGATCGGATTCGGTCCGCAGCCGCAGCGGCACCTCGGTGAGCTCCAGGAAGTTCTCCTCCAGCCGCGCGGCGCGGCCGTTGGTGAAGCGCGACGGGGAGTGCTCCTCCTGCACCACGTAGTAGAAGCAGGCGCCGGCGCCGAGCCCGAAGGCCATCGCCTCGGAGATCTCGACCCCGTGGAAGCCGAGCAGGTTGCGAAGCGCGGTGGAGCCGCAGTGGTTCCCGGGCACGTGCCGATATCCCGGGACCATCACTCGGTTGGCGGTCTCGGCCATCGATCGATTGTCTCAGCCCTGCTTCGCCCGCAGCCGTAGGTACTCGGCCCGGTCCTTGAAGCTTCGCCGCATCTCCGAGGTGAGCTCGCCCAGGAACTCCCCCCGGTACGTCGAGTCCGTGAACATCGCGATCGCGAAGTAGAAGCCGGAGAACGCGGCCAGTCCGACCGCGACCCTGAGCAGCTGGCCGGTCAGCTCGAGCCGCTCGCCGAGCAGGTGGAAGTGCAAGAGCTCGTGACCCGGGGTTCCCAGCCACTGAGTCCGGATCTGATCGTCGATCGCCAGCACGCCGAAGACGGTCAGGAACAACCCGATCATCAAGCTGACCAGCAGCACCTGGACGGCCTGGCTCACGAACATGACCAGCTCAACGTTGAAGAGCTGGGAGCGACGGAGCGGAGCGCTCTCCTGACCCACCTCGCGCTCCAACTCCCGCGCCTCTCGCGGCAGGCGAACGGCCAGGAACGCCGCGCCCAGCAGGGCGAGCATGCCGAGGATGATCGAGTAGATGCCGCGGGTCGGGTCGGAGAAGATCTCCCAGAGCTCCTGGGTGGGGAAGGAGAGCAATACGAAGATCGTCAGCAGCGGGACCGCGCGGGCGAGCAGCGTGAAGGCGGACCGCAGCTGCTCGAGCAGCCGCGTCAGGACCCAGCGAAGGATCGAGACGAGGCCCAGGCCGAGGACCGCGTAGATCAGACCGAGGAGGAGGATGTTCGCGCCGGCGGTCGCTGCCGCGCTCCCCGCCTGGCCGCCGAAGATCAGCGGCAGCACCGCGGGGACGAGGACGAAGCCCGCGAGCTCGGTCTTGCCGAGGCGCTCCGGGATCGCCCGCAGGGGTCGGCCTCGCGCCCGGTTACCGATCGCGACGGCGGCCAGCAGGATCGCCAGGCCGCCCGCCACGGCGAGCACGTTCTGCCACCAGGTCCAATCGAGCTGCCCCGCACCGAGCAGCTCGCCCAGCAGGACCAGGCCGAGGAGGGGCGCCGCGCGGTTGAAGATGTCCTCGTAGGGCGAGATGTCCTCGCTGAAGAGCGGCAAGCCGGCGCGTCGGAAGGAGTCTTCGTACTCCTCGAGCCGCTCTGAGCCGGAGGCCATCGGCGGCATTCTGACCGGGCCACCGGCTCTATCCTGCGCCGCCGTGCTGCGTCGCCTCGACAGCCGCCTGCTCTACGAGATGCGTACGCGCTTTCACGGTCGCGGCGCCGAGGCCGTCGCCAAGGGGCTCGGGCGGATGGGCGAGTACGGTGCGATCTGGTTCGCGATCGGGATCGCGCTGGCGTTCGCCGATCCCGACAAGGGCGAGGATTGGGTGGTCGCCGGGATCCTCGGACCGGTGGCGATCGGCCTGAACTTCGCTGTCAAGCTGATCGTCCGCCGTCCCCGCCCCGTTCTCGAGGGACTGCCTCCCCTCGGCGGAGCTCCCAGCTCTCTCAGCTTCCCGTCCGCCCACGCGACCTCCTCGTTCGCCTGCGCGACGGCGATGACGCGGATCGCACCCGAGGCGGCGGTGTTCTTCATTCTCGCCGCCGTGCTCGCCGCGGGCCGCCCCTATCTCGGCATGCACTACCCCTCTGACGTGCTCGGCGGTGCGGTCCTCGGGACCGCCCTCGGCCTGGCCGTGCCGCTTTAGTGGCTGGGCGCTGATGAAGATCGGGATCGTGGGCATGCCCAACGCCGGCAAGTCGACCCTGTTCAACGCGCTCACTGCCGCCGGCGCCGAGACCGGCGACTATCCGTTCACCACCGTGGAGCCGAACGTGGCGGTGGTCGCGGTCCCGGATGAACGTCTCGCGCGAGTCGCGGAGACCATCGGATCCTCCGAGGTCGTGCCGGAGACGATCGACTTCCACGACATCGCGGGTCTCGTCAGGGGAGCGTCCCAGGGCGAAGGGCTCGGCAACCAGTTCCTCGCCTCGATCCGCG
Source organism: Actinomycetota bacterium (assembly GCA_046725395.1). Lineage (GTDB taxonomy): Bacteria > Actinomycetota > Thermoleophilia > Solirubrobacterales > 70-9 > DASUPK01. The sequence continues at coordinate 10,545 of JBKOYL010000059.1, forward strand.
AGACCGACGCGATCTGCCACGTGATCCGCGCTCACGGTGCGCCGGCGGTAGCCCACCCCGAGGGCAGGGTCGATCCCGTGGGCGACGCCGAGTTGATCGAGACGGAGCTGCTCGCGGCGGATCTCGAGGGCGCGGAGCGGCGCCTCGAGCGGGTCACGAAGCAGGCGCGATCGGGGGACAAGGACGCGATCGCCGAGCGCGACTGGCTCGAGACCGTGGTCGGGGCGCTCTCATCGGGCCGACCGGCGCGAGAGGTGCCCGTTCCCGAGGCGGCCCCGGACGCGCTGCGCAAGCTGTCGCCGCTGACAGCCAAGCCGATCCTGTATGTCGTCAACGTCGACGAGGGCGAGACCGAGGCGCCCGCTGATCTCGTCGCTCATGCGGAGCAGGTGGAGGCGAAGGTGGTGGTGATCTCGGCGCGCGTCGAGTCGGAGCTGCGGGAGCTCGATCCCGCCGAGGCCGAGGAGATGCGCCACGAGCTCGGCATCGAGCGCTCCGGTCTGGAGCGGATGATCCGCGCCGCCTTCGAGCTGCTGCAGCTGGTCACGTTCTTCACCGCGGACCCCGGCAAGGAGGCGATGGCGCGGACCCTGCGCCGCGGCGGCACCGCCCACGACGCGGCGGGGCGGGTGCACGGCGACCTCCAGCGGCAGTTCGTGCGGGCGGAGGTGATCCCCTGGAACGAGCTGGTCGACGCCGGGGGCTACGCCGCCGCTCGTGAGCGCGGGACGCTGCGGATCGAGGGCCGCGACTACGTCGTGAAGGATGGCGACGTGGTCCACATCAGGACGTAGCGGCGAGATACTGGGCGGGCGATGTCGCAGGAGAACGTCGAGATCGTCCGGCGAGCGGTCGCCGCCTTTATTGAGGGCGACTACGAACGCCTCGTCGAGTTGTCTGACCCGCAGATCGAGTACGACGTGTCCCGAACAAGCCCCGAGAGCCGGGTGGTTCGCGGACCGGAGGAAGTACTTGCGGTACTCGAGCAGTGGGTCGACACATGGGACGAGCACCAAGTGGAGTTGGTCGAACTCATCGATGCCGGAGATGAGCGGGTCGTGGGGGTGATTCACGAACGAGGCAAGCTCAAGGGCAGCGATGCTTGGGTCGAACACCCTCGCGGAGTCGTCTATACGGTCCGCGATCAGCGGGTCGTCAGATACGAAGAACACGAAGACCGCGCCCAGGCCCTCGAAGCCGCCGGGCTGCGGGAGTAGCACTCGCGGGAGGCCAGCGGCACCCCGCTTTAGAGTCCGGCCATGACCGCCCCGCGGCCGACCGGAAGCCGGCTCTGCCTGATCCACGGCAACAGCCTCCCCGAGGGCGCGGATCCCGTCGAGGGAGAGCGGGTGACGGTCGACGCCGGGGGCGCGCTGCCGGTCGAGGCGACCGACGGCGGCGGGGTCGTCGGCATCCCGCGGCATGGGTTCGACCGCTCGATCCCCGCTCATCTGGTCGACCACCGCGCCAACATCAGGGCGGCCTGCGAGCTGGGCTGCAACCGCGTGCTGGCGCTCGGCTCCGCCGGCAGCCTTGACGAGGACCTGAAGATCGGCACGCTGATCTGCCCGGACGACTTCTACGCGCCGGAGGTGGCGCCGAGCTTCTATCGCGACATGCGGGGGCACTCGGTACCGGGCTTCGACTCGGAGTGGCGGCGGATCGTGATCAGCGCCTGGGACTCGCTCACCGAGACGAAGGTCGAGGACGGCGGCATCTACGCCCAGACGCATGGGCCGCGCTTCGAGACGCCGGCGGAGGTGAGAGCCCTCGGGAAGATCGCCGACATGGTGGGGATGACGATCGCGGCGGAGACGATCCTCGCCGGCGAGGCGGCGCTCGCCTACGCCGCCGTCTGCACGATCGACAACTGGGCGAACGGTGTCCTCGACAAGCGCCTCACGGTCGACGAGTACAAACGCGGCCGCGACCGCAACGCGCAGGTCCTCGCCAAGGCGCTTCGGTACGTGCTGCCCGCCCTCGCCAAGGAGCTGCCAGGCACTTGAGCGTCGCCGTCGCCGGCGCGCAGCTGGACGGGCGCCCGGTCGGGCTGCGCACGGATGACGGACTGATCGCCGAGCTGGGGCCCGACGTCGCGCCGAAGCCTGGCGACGAGCTGATCGACGCCACCGGGATGCTGCTCTGCCCGCCGATGGTGAACGCCCACACCCACGCGGCAATGACCCTCTTCCGCGGCTTCGGCGACGACATGCCGCTGATGGAGTGGCTGCGCACCAAGATCTGGCCGGCGGAGGCGAGGCTAGAGCCCGAGGACGTCTACTGGGGAACCAGGCTCGCCTGCATCGAGATGATCCGCGCCGGGACGAGCCGCTTCTTCGACATGTACTGGCACGGCGCCGAGGTGGCGCGGGCCGTCGTCGATTCCGGGCTGCGAGCCGCGGTCAGCTCGGTGATCATCGACCAGCTCGACCCGGCCAGGGGCCGGGGGATGCGGGCCGAGGTGATCGAGTCCCTCGATCGCATCGGCGAGGCCGGCGAGCGCGTCGTCGCGAGCCTCGGGCCGCACGCGATCTATACGGTCAGCCCCGAATCGCTCACCTGGCTCGCGGAGCTCGCGGCCGAGCGGGAGATCCCGCTCCACATTCACCTCTCCGAGACCGAGCAGGAGGTGGCCGATTGCCTCGCGGAGCACGGCGAGCGGCCGGCCGCCTATCTCGACGAGCTCGGCTTCCTCGGTCCGCGAACCGTGCTCGCGCACGGCGTCTGGCTGGACCACTCGGAGCTCGAGCTGATCGCCCAGCGCGGCGCCACGGTGGTCGCGAACCCGGCGGCCAACATGAAGCTGGCCGTCGGCGGGGTGCTCCCGTATCCGGCCGCCGCCCGGGCGGGGGTAAGCCTGGGGCTCGGTACCGACGGGGTCTCGTCCAACTCGAACCTCGACTCCTTCGAGGAGGTGAAGCTCTTGGCCCTCACCCAGAAGCAGGCGAGCGGCGATTCCTCGACCCTTCCAGCGGCCGAGGCGCTGGCGATCGCCCGCGGCCTGCGATCGCCCATCCTCGGGGGCAGGCCGCTCGCAGCGGGCGAGCCGGCGGACTTCCTCCTGCTCCGCGGTCACGACCCGGAGCTCTCGGCGGGAGACCTCGACGCCGACCTGGTCTACGCCGCCGGCGGGGCGATCGTCGACACCACGGTGGTCGCCGGTGAGGTGCTGATGCGCAATCGTGAGGTTGCCGGCTCCGGGCAGGCGGTGGCCGAGGTTCGAACCAGGGCGGGTCGGCTGACGCGATAGCGTCACGCCGGTGCGCACCGAGGCTCGATTCCCCGAGATCCCGGAGAAGGCCGGCCACTACGAGAGCTTCTACCTGAAGCTCGTCGCGCCGGGCGGGGGCCGGGGCGCCTGGATCCGGCATACCGTCCACAAGCGCCCGAAGGAGCAGCCCACCTGTGCGCTCTGGTTCGTGCTCTTCGACGCCTCCGCCGCCAGCCCCCGGGCGACCAAGCGGCAGTTCACGGCCGACGAGCTCGACTCGGCCCCGGGCACCTACATCCGGGTCGGCGACGCGACGCTCACCGAAGGCCGGGCGACCGGGCGCGTCGAGACGGAGGTGCTCGAGGCGAGCTGGGACCTGAGCTTCTCGGACGACCACGAGCCCTTCCACCACCTGCCGCGCGACTTCCTCTACCGGGCGCCGGTGCCCAGGACGAAGTTCCTCAGCCCCTATCCGGACGCCGTCTTCAACGGCCAGATCGAGGTCGGCGGCGAGCGCATCGAGGTCGACGGCTGGCGCGGGATGATCGGCCACAACTGGGGCGCCGAGCACGCCGAGCGCTGGGTCTGGGTGCAGGGATCCGGCTTCGAGGGCCGGTCGCCGGAGGACTACTTCGACATGGCGGTCGGGCGGATCAAGGTCGCGGGGCGGACCACCCCCTGGGTCGGCAACGCAATGCTGATGCTGGAAGACCGCGCCCACCGGCTGGGCGGCTTCGGTCACGTCCCCAGCACGGAGGTGTCCGAGGAGCCGACCGGAGCCCGGTTCGAGCTGAAGGGCAAGGGGGTCAAGGTGGCGGGCACGGTCAACGCGCCCGCCAAGGACTTCGTCGCCTGGATCTACGCCGACCCGGTGGGTCCCGAGCACAACACGCTCAACTGCTCGATCTCGGACCTGGATCTCGACGTCGAGCTCGACGGCGGCCCGGCCCAGCGGCTCAGCGTGCGGGGCGCCGCGGCGTATGAGTTCGGCACCCGGGACAGGGACCACGGAATCCCCCTGCAGCCCTACCCGGACGGCTAGTGCCGCTTCGCGGCTCGCCGGCTAGACCAGGGCGTCGAACTCGTCGTCCGTGAGCTCGATCTCGAGCGCGCCGAGGTTGTCCCGGAGGTGCTCGATCGAGAGCGTGCCCGGGATCGGCAGCATCACCGGTGAGCGGCGAAGCAGCCAGGCGAGGGCGATCTGCTCCGGGGACGCGTTGTGGGCCTCCGCGATCTCGGCGAGCGCCGGCGGGCTGTCGCCCTTGAGCGGGTAGTACGGAACGAAGACGATCGCGTTCTCCTCGCAGTAGTCGACGACGTCGTCCGAGCTTCGTTCCGCGAGGTTGTAGTGGTTCTGCACTGCCGCTACTGGTGCGACCTCTCTCGCGGCCTCGATCTGCGCGACGTCGACGGCGGAGATTCCAATCTCCTTGATCTTCCCCCCCTCCTGGTACTCCGCGATCGCGCCGAGGCTGTCGGTGAGCGGCGTCTCCGGGTGGACACGGTGCAGGTAGTAGAGATCGATCGCGTCGGTCCGGAGGCTGTCGAGGCTCCGCTCGACCTGAGCGCGGAGCTCCTCCGGGCTGCCGCTGCCGCGGTAGCCGCCCTTGGTAGCGACCACGACGCCATCAGGCGCCGGGGAGAGCGCCTCCCCGATCGCGCGCTCGCTGTCGCCGCCCGTGTAGACGTGGGCGGTGTCGATCAGGCCCACGCCCGCCTCGACGGCTTGGCGCAGGAGGACCTGGTTCTCCGCCGTCGACCTGAGCCGATTGGTCCCAAGCCCGATCCGTGCGACCTCGGTACCCGCGACCATCAGCGTCCGGGACGTCGCCGAGGGCTGGGTGGACATGTCCCCAGACTACGAAAGCCGTGGTATCGCTCCTGACCGTCTACTTCTTCTTGAAGAACGCCCACGTGTCGGGCAGGCCGAGGGCGTCGCGGAGCTGGGGGCCGGTCGCGGTGGTGGTGCCGCCGGTGCCGATCAGCTTGGCCCGGACGATCCTGGGCGAGGCGCCGCGCTGGGTGACCACGATCTTCTTGAGCTTGCCGCGCACCATGCCGCCGAGCTCCGCGTTCATCCGGCTCAGCGTGAACTTGCGCTTCCAGTGCTCGTACGGGGACCCCGCCTCGGCCTCGTAGGGATCGTCGACGCCGCGCAGGTAGGGGACCGGCGGCTGGCCGAAGCCGAGCGATGAGAACTCATTGTTCTCGGTGTGGCCGCCCGACGTCGAGAAGAAGAAGGTCTGTGCGACCTGGCCGTTGTAGAGGACGACCTGCAGGTGCGTAGCGCTCACGGCGTTGTTGGTCCTGGCGGTCTCGGCTACAACGCCACCGTAGGCCTGGCTGCGGGCGTCGTCGTAGACGTCGAAGCCGTTGCCGCTGACGGCCGTCGAGATCGCGAAGGAACGAGCGGCGACCGCCTGCGCCTTGAGCGCCTCGGTCGGCCAGGAGGCGGGTGACTCCCTGGAGATGACCCCGCGCACGTAGTCCTCCAGGTCGACGGCGTTGATCGCGTTCACCGTTCCGGCCACGCTCGAGGAACGGACCTCGAGGGTGCCGCGGTAGGTGCCCTTGCCGATCACGTTGACGGCCGGAGCGCCGGCCGCGCTCATCAGCGCGCCGCACTTGGCGACGAGCCGCCCCTTCTTGGTGCGGAGCACGACGCCTCCGCCCTTGCGCTTGGCGACGTAGGTCTTCGCCGTCTTCAGCCCGGTGCCGCAGGCGGAGCTCGCTCCGCTGAAGCTGACACTGCGCGCGTAGGGGCGCAGCAGCACCCGGATCGTCCTGCGGTCCGTGGTGCCGATTGTGGTGCCCGTGTAGTAGTGGGTCAGGATCGCGTCGTAGGCGAAGCCGTGCTTGGCGTAGCCATAGGCGCCGTACTGGCTCATCCCGGCGCCGTGGCCGTACCCGGCGCCCTTGACGATCCAGCGCTTGGCCGCCGCGGCGGTCGCCGGGAAGGTGAGCAGGCAGCAAAGGACTGTCAGGAGGACGATGCGTGGCCCCCGAAGCATCGTCCCTGGATAACGGGTCCGGCGGCGGGAAGTTGCGGCGATACCGGATGGAGCAGGCGGCGCGGGCGCTCTGGCCATCTCGGCCCTCGGGCCGCCCGAGTGCGTGAGCTAGCTTGTGGGTAGCTAGAGAAGAGGAGAGGACGATGGCGACCGAGACGATTCAGGCAACGGATCACAAGCTCTACGTCGCGGGCGAGTGGATCGAGACCGGCGAGTGGTCGGAGGTCGATGCTCCGTACGACGGCACGCTGATCGGCCGCGTGCCCAAGGGCGACGCCGCGCTGGTCGACAAGGCGACCAAGGCGGCGGCTGAGGCCTTTGCCAGGGCGGACTTCCCGCAGCATGAGCGCGCTGCCCTGCTCGACCGCGCCGCCCAGCTGGTCGCCGAGCGCGAGGACGACCTGACGATGACCATTGCGGCGGAGGCGGGCAAGCCGGTCAAGACGGCCCGGGTCGAGGCCCAGCGTTGCGTCTCGACGCTGCAGTTCTCGGCGGTCGCTGCCCGCACCCTGACCGGCGAGCTGGTCCCGATGGAGGCCGGCGCGGCGGGCGAGGGCAAGCTCGGGATCGTGATGCGGGTGCCCTACGGGGTGGTCGGCGCGATCAGCCCCTTCAACTTTCCGCTCAACCTGGTAGCCCACAAGATCGGACCCGCGATCGCGGCGGGCAACGCCGTGGTGCTGAAGCCCGCGGGACAGACCCCCGTCTCCGCGATCAAGCTGGCGGAGGTCTTCTACGACGCCGGCCTGCCCGAGAGCTGGCTGCAGGTCGTTTGCGGCTCGGGCTCGGACGTCGGCAACGCGATCGTCGAGCACGACCTGATCGGCGCCATCACTTTCACCGGATCCGCTCCCGTCGGCTGGGGCATCCGCGGGAAGGCGGCGCATAAGAAGGTCAACCTGGAGCTCGGGTCGAGTGCCCCTCTGATCGTCCACGAGGACGGCGATTGGGAGCAGGCCGCCGACAAGGCCAAGCTGCACGCGTTCTCACACGCGGGCCAGAGCTGCATCTCGGTGCAGCGGATCCTGGTGCACGAGTCGATCGCGGATCGGTTCACGGAGCGGTTCGTAAAGAACGCCGAGGCGCTCGTCACGGGCGATCCGATGGACGAGAACACCGACGTCGGCCCGCTGATCTCCCGCGACGATCGCGACCGGGTCAAGTCCTGGGTCGACGAGGCTGTGTCCAGGGGCGGCGAGATCCTGACGGGCGGCGAGCTGGTCGACGAGGACCGCTGCCTTGCCCCGACGGTGATCAAGGACGAGCCGCGCCAGTGCCACACCTGGAAGGACGAGATCTTCGGGCCGGTCGCGACGATCCATACGTTCAGGACCTTCGACGAGGCCCTGGAGATGGCGAACGACTCGCGCTACGGCCTGCAGGCCGGGGTCTTCACTCGAGACCTCGGGCTCGCGATCGAGGCCGGCAAGACCCTCGAGTTCGGCGGTGTGCTGGTCAACGAGGTCCCGACCTTCCGCACAGACCAGATGCCCTACGGCGGCGTCAAGGACTCCGGCAACACCCGCGAGGGGCCGAATTACACGGTGCGGGAGCTGACCGAGGAGCGCCTGGTCACCTTCCAGGGCTAGCGCGGCAGGCTCAGCCGCCGGAGCGATCCAGCCACGGCCCGGGCCTGTACGCCGCAAGGGCCCGGGTGCATTGCGCCCGCGAGCGGATCACCTCGTCCCATCTCTTCCCGACGTCGACGAAGACGACGTTGGAGTAGGGCTGGAGCTTCGCGGTCCCCTCCTCGGTAACGCTGATCCTCTGGTAGAGGGGGGTCGCCAGGTAATCGATGGCGACGCCCTTCGGCGAGCAGCGGATCGTCGAGCCCTCGAACACGGGGTAGGTGTCGATCTCGCTGGAGGTCACAAGGCGCGCCGCCGGCTTGAGGTCGTAGTTGACGTTCAGGACGGGGACGCCCCGCACTGTCTCCGCCGGGTAGTCGAAGACCAGGACAACGGCGCCGTCCGGGGCATGGGCCCGCTCGACCGCGGCCAGCACCTTCGGCTGAAGCTCGGTGGAGCGCAGCCACGCGTCCTGCTCGCGGAAGTCCTGGATCCCGTACCCGATCGCCACGGCGATCGCGCCGGCGACGGCAAGGGGGTAGCCGTTGCGCCGCAGCAACGAACCGGCAGCGCGCATCACGGCCCAGACGAGCACCGCCGCCGGATACAGCGCGAGGATGTTGACGCGGTCCTCGATCCCGCGGAAGGTGGGCGTGTAAAAGGCCTGCGGGACGTAGACCGCCCAGCAGAGCACCAGGGCTCCCAGCGCGGCGACGGCCACGAGCGGCCAGCGGGCCCCGTCCCCTGTATCGGACCGGGCCGGAGGGCGCCAGCGCAGCGCGGCGAGGACGAGGATCGCGACCGCGGCGGCGACGGCGACCGCGGTGAGGATGGGGGAGATGTCCGCCGGGATCGAGACAGGGAGCAGCGTCCCCGCAATCACGTCGGCGCCGTCACGCGCGATGTCGGGTATGTGGCGAAGCTGCTCGGCGAGGCCCTGGACGTGCTTATTGGTGTTCTCTCCCGTGTAGATCGCCGCCGCGACCACCGCGGGAATGTCGAGCGCCATTCGAGGGAGCGCGGCGCGCCAGCCGCGGAGCCAGACGTATGCGGTCCAGGCGAACAGGGCAACGGCGGTGGTGACCTCGTAGGTGAGGATGCTCGCCACGTAGCAGGCGGTCGCGGCGAGGTGGATGAACACGCCCCTGGGGCCCTCGACCCGCAGGTCGCGCAGGGCGATCAGGAAGCCGGCGAAGAGCAGCAGGACGGCGAAGTTGTTGAGGGCCCCGGTTGGCCACAGCCTGACCGAGGACGCCCAGGGGAAGAGCAGCGCCAGGAGCGCGATCGGGATGGCGTCCCGGGCCGGGAGGCGAAGGCCGCGGAGCACGAAGTAGAAGCCGACGGTGCAGGCAAGAGTCAGCAGCGCCGCCACCAGGTGGAAGCGGGCGGGATCCGTGCCGAGTACCTCGTACGAGCCGATCAGCACGAACGCGAGCAGGGGCTTGCTCCCGAGGATGTCGAACTGCCGAGTCAGTGCCTCGGAGAAGCCGTAGTTGTGCCACTCCCACTGGAGCGCCCAGTCATCGGAGTAGAAGCCGGCGTCGGCGATCTGCCGGCCGACGATCACCAGCCAGACTCCGATTACAGCCGCGACCGCCGCGAAGGCGGCGACCCGCCGAGCCGTCACTCAGTCGTGCGGGCGCGCCATCTTGCGGTGGTCGAGCGCCTGCTCGAGGATCTCCTCCTCGACTCCCATCTCGCGGGCGACCTCGCGCAGTGGCCGCCCGGAAGCGTGCGCCTCCTTGACGATCTCGGTGGCGCGGTCGTAGCCGATGTGCGGGTTGAGCGCGGTAGCCGTCGCCAGCGTCGACTCGGCGTGCCGCTCGAGCATCTCCTCGTTCGGCGCGATCCCGCTGACGCACTTCTCGTCGAGCGTGCGCGAGGCCGCGGCCAGCAACTTGATCGAGTCGAGCAGGTTGCGGGCGATCAACGGCACCCGCACGTTGAGCTCGAACTGGCCCTGGCTGCCCGCCATCGTGATCGCGGTGTCGTTGCCGATCACCTGATCGGCGACCTGGATCACCACCTCCGGGACAACCGGGTTGACCTTGCCGGGCATGATCGAGGAGCCCTTCTGCAGCTCCGGCAAGACGATCTCCGCCAACCCGGCGCGGGGCCCGGAACCCATCAGCGCCAGGTCGTTGGCGATCTTGAGCAGCGAGACGGCGACGGCCTTGAGCGCGCCGGACAGCTCGACGAGAGCATCGCGGTTGCCCTGCGCCTCGAAGGGATCGGCGGGCTCGGAGACGTCGAGGCCGGTGTCGGCGCTGAGCTTCTCCCGGACCTTGGCCGCGAACTCCGGGTGCGTGTTGAGCCCCGTTCCGGTCGCCGTGCCGCCGAGCGGGATCTGCCCGACCCGGCCGAGGGTGGAGCGAACGCGATCCGCTCCCAGCCTCACCTGGGCGGCGTAGCCGGAGAACTCCTGCCCCAGGGTCACCGGGACCGCGTCCATCAGGTGGGTGCGCCCGGCCTTGACGATGTCGGCGAACTCGTCGGCCTTCCGCTCGAGCGCCGCGCTTAGCTCGTCCAGCGCGGGCAAGAGATCCGCGTGCACCTCGCCCAGCGCCGCGAGGTGAACGGCTGAGGGGAAGACGTCGTTGGACGACTGCCCCATGTTGACGTGATCGTTGGGATGGGCCCCCTCGCCGGCCAGCTCGGCGATCACTTCGTTCGCGTTCATGTTCGACGAGGTACCCGAGCCGGTCTGGAAGACGTCGATCGGGAACTGCTCGTCGTGCTCGCCGTTCGCGACCTCGTCGCCCGCCCCGGCGATGCGTTCCGCCAGCTCCGAATCGAGCTTGCCGAGCTCCGCGTTGGTGCGGGCGGCGGCGGCCTTGATCCGCCCGAGCCAATGGATCACCGGCGCCGGGATCGGGTGGTCCGAGATCTGGAAGTTGCCTACGGCTTTCGTGGTCTCACTGCCCCAGAGCTGGTCAGTGGTCTTCGCCTCCATTGTCTCGGAGGCTACCTAGCCCGAGCGGCGCCCCGCTGCGTAGCCCCGCCCGAAAGCGCGCTCGAAGCTGGCCCCGAGCGTCCCTCCGGTCTCGCTGAAGCGAGCCGCCGAGTTCAGGCGCCTGACCAGGTCGGTGTGGATCGCGTCCGCGCCCTCGCTGACCGCGCCGAGCAGGTAGCCGAGCTGCACCGCTACCGCTCCGCTCGGATCCCGGCGCGCCTCGCCGTTGAGCTTGGTGGCGGCCACGATCATCTCCCGTCCGACGCTGGCCAGCTGCCCGGCGTCCTGCTCGGGGACGAGGCAGTCGGAGATCGATGTGGTACCGCCGAGCCGCACCTCACCGGGAGCGCGCTGGAGGGCCCGGAGATAGCCCTGGCTCGTCTCGAGACAGGCGGCCGGGGCGACGGCGTTTCCGTCGCCGCCGCAGCCAGCGAGCAGGAGGAGCGCGAGCGCGATGCCCGCGGCGCCGGCGCGGGCGATGGCCGAGCGAAGTGGCACCCGCGTGATCCTACGGGCGTCGCTCGGCGAGGTGGGGTGCCCGATCATTTCGGCGGCATGGCGCTCGAGTATCACCACGGAGGTACGGTGCTTCTGGCACCGGTGGAGCAAGCGGAGCCCCTCGTCAGCCAGTGGCGCGAGCGGTTCGACCAAACAGCCGCCGAGGGAGTTCCCCCGCATATCCCCGTTCTCTTCCCGTTCGTTGACCGGGATCAGATCGATGATGGGGTGCTCGAGGCTGTGAGCGAAGTGATCGGCCGGCATCGAGCGATCGACTTCCGGCTCTCGGAGGTGAGGCGCTTTCCGGATGGCAACATCTTGCGCCCCGAACCCGAGGCGCCCTTTCGCCGACTCACCGAAGCGATCTGGCGGCGGTGGCCCGACCATCCTCCTTACAGGGGGCAATTCGCGGAGATCGTTCCCCATCTGACCGTGGCGATCGAGCCACCAGAGGAACGAGTCGCCGAGATCCAGCGCTCGCTCCAAGCCGGGTTGCCGATCTCCGCACACGTCGGCAGAGTCGAGCTGTTGACGTATGAGCCGGGCCGATGGCGGCGAATGGCCGACTTCGACCTTGCCGCGTGATCTCGTCCGCTGCGGCCCATAACTTGATCACCCGTGACCGACGAGGCGACGCCCCTTCGCCCCATCGATCCGCTCGCCCACCGTGCCCTGGAGGCGCTCGTTCGCGCTCAGGCGAACCTGACGCGCCGTCTCGCGGCGGACCTGGAGAGGATCGGCGTCTCCGCCACCGGCTTCACGATGCTGGTGCTGCTGACCAGTGCCGGCGGCCGCCTCGAGCTCCGTACGATGCGCCGGCGCCTCGGCGCCTCGAAGGCGACTGCGACCGAGGTGCTGGACACGCTGGAGAACCGCGGCTTCGTGGTGCGCAGCCGCCTGGAGAGCGACCGGCGGGCGGTGTCGGTGGGGCTCACCCAGGCGGGCTACAACCTGGTCACGCACGCCTTCCCCGCCCACGCCGAGCGGGTGCGCCAGGCCTTCGGCGTTCTCGACGAGGCCGAGAAGCGCCAGCTGGCCGATCTCTGCCGCAAGCTGGATCGCGCCGCTTAGTAGCGGCGGCGATTGACGGTCAGCTCGGCGTTACCGTGGATGTTCATCCGGTGCTCCTCCTTGGTGCTGGGTGGCCTTGACACCCCCAGCCTCCCAAGGAGGACCCGGGTGAACAACGTGCTTAGCAACTACATCTAGGTCGCCCAGACGGCGGCGAGGCGCGTCGGAGTCAACCCGGAGAGGCTCAGTGTCTCCCGCGTCATGTGTGCCTGATCGGCGTAGCCGAGCTCCGCAGCGAGCCTGGCCAGGTCCTCCTCGCCGGCGCACAGGGCTCGCGCCCGAGAGACCAGCCGGCGAAAGCGCAGCACGCGGTCGAGCGTCTTCGGCGCGTATCCCACGTCCCGGTGGAACCGCCGTCTCAGCTGACGCTCGCTGATCCCGAGCGCGTCCGCCAGCTCGTCCACCCGGCTGCCTGGGAAGCCGAGGCGGCGAGTCGCCGCCAGCACCAATGGGTCGGGCCCGGCGTCCTCGGCCAGGGAGGCGATCAGACCCTCGAGCACCTGGAAGGCCTCCTCATGCCCGCGGGCCTGGCCGAGCCGCTCGCTCGACTCGGTGGCGCGCGGGCCGAGCACCTCCTCGAGCGGAACGCGCGCGTCCAGCAGCTCGCTCGCGGGCATTCCGAGCACCGCGCCGGCAACCCCGGGCCGCAGCCGGATGCCCACGATCGCCAGGCTGGCCCGGATGGGGCTGGGCTGGGCCGCGCGATCGGGGCCCGCGACCAGCAGCCGCTCGTCCCGCCAGAGCAGATCCACACAGCCGTCGGGCAACACGAGCGTCGAGTGGCGCTGGTCGTCCTCCGGCACGTCACGCACCCAGCGGCAGGCGATCAGCGGGTGTAGCTCACGCGCCGGCGCGAGCTCGCGGTAGGCGCCCATGCGTCGAAACCTAGTGAACGTCCGAAATCTTCAAGCAACCGAGGTGGTCGCCGGTTACCGTCGCTGCCAATCCTCAGATGAAAGGAGGTCGCATGGAACAGCGGCTCAGCCTGATCACCCTCGGCGTCTCGGACCTCGCCAGGGCCCGAGGCTTCTACGAGGCGCTCGGCTGGAGGACCGGCGCCGAGGAGGGGGACGACGTCGTCTTCTTCCAGGCAGTGGGCATGGTGCTCGCCCTCTGGGACCGGCGCAAGCTCGCCGAGGACAGCGTGGTCACCGACAGCGGCGGCTGGGGCGGGGTGACGCTCGCCTACAACACCCGGAGTCCCGACGAGGTGGATCGGGTGATCGAGGAGGCTCGATCTGCGGGCGGGACGATCGGGCGCGAGCCCGGCGAGACCTTCTGGGGCGGCTACTCCGGCCTCTTCATCGACCCGGACGGCCATCCGTGGGAGGTCGCGCACAACCCGCGCTGGACGATCGAGGAGGACGGCTCCCTCACGCTGCCCGACTGACGGCCAGCCCTCACGCCGGGCCCCGCCGCGCCCGGCTGCCAGAATCCGCCGCTCATGGCGCGATTCCGGCCGGTGGACACGAAGCAATCGTTTCCGGCGCTCGAGGAGCGGATCCTCGAGCGCTGGCGCGAGCGCGAGGTCTTCCACCGCTCGATGAAGCAGCGCGAATCCGCGCCGCTGTGGGGCTTCTACGAGGGGCCGCCCACCGCGAACGGGCGACCCGGGTCCCACCACGTCCTCTCGCGCGTCTTCAAGGACATCTATCCGCGCTACCGCACGATGACCGGGCATTTCGTGCCGCGGAAGGCGGGCTGGGACTGCCACGGCCTCCCGGTGGAGCTCGAGATCGAGCGGGAGCTGGGCATCTCCTCAAAGGAGGAGATCGAGGCCTACGGGATCGCCGAGTTCAACCAGCGCTGCCGGGAGTCTGTCTTCCGCTACGTCGAGGAGTGGAACCGGCTGACCGAGCGGATCGGCTTCTGGCTCGACCTCGACGACCCGTACGTCACGCTGAGGAACGAGTACATCGAGTCGGTCTGGTGGGCGTTGCGACGGATCTGGGACGACGGGCGCCTGTACGAGGGCCACAAGGTCGTCCCCTACTGCCCCCGCTGCGGGACGGCGCTCTCCTCGCACGAGGTCGCGCTCGGCTACCACGACGTCGAGGACCCGAGCGTCTACGTGAAGCTCCCGGTGCGGGAGTCGGCCCCGGAATCCCCCCTCGAGCCAGGCGACCAGCTGCTCGTCTGGACGACGACCCCCTGGACCCTGATCTCGAACGCCGCGGTCGCGGCCGGCCCCGAGATCGAGTACGTCAGGGTCCAGCTGCTGGGCGGGGACGAGAAGGTCGGGCACGCCGCGGGAGACGAGGTCTTCGTGCTCGCCCAGGATCGCGTGGAGCACGTCCTCGGCGAGGATGTCGAGGTGCTCGCCAGCTTCCCGGGCGAGGCCCTCGCGGAGACCTCCTATGAGCCGCCGTTCACCTACATCACCGACTACGGGCCCCGCGGGCACACGGTCCTGCTCGCCGACTTCGTCAGCACCGACGAGGGGACGGGCCTCGTCCACACCGCGATCGCCTTCGGCGAGGACGACTTCCGGCTGGGGGAGCGGTACGGGGTCACTCTCCAGAATCCCGTCGACCCGCGGGGGCGCTTCGACGAGCGGATCACCGACTTCGCCGGCCGGCTCGTCAAGGAGGCGGACCCGGACATCGTCGCGGCGCTCGAAGGAAAGGGCAGGCTGCTCCGCGCCGAGACGTACCTGCACGCATATCCGCACTGCTGGCGCTGCGACACCCCGCTCCTCTACTACGCCAAGTCCAGCTGGTACGTGAAGACGACCGAGGTGCGCGACCGCCTTCTCGCCGCCAACGAGCAGATCGGCTGGCATCCCGAGCACATCAAGCACGGCCGCTTCGGCAAGTGGCTGGAGGGGAACGTCGACTGGGCGCTCTCGCGCGACCGCTATTGGGGAACGCCGCTGCCGATCTGGGAATGCGATGCGACCGACTGCGACGAGCGCTTCTGCGCCGGGTCGATGGCCGAGCTGCGCGAGCAGGGGGCCGAGGTCCCGGACGATCTGCACCGCCCCTACATCGACACAGCGACCTTCGGTTGCGAGAGGGAGGGCTGTAACGGGACGATGCGCCGTGTCGAGTCGGTGATCGACGCCTGGTTCGACTCGGGTTCGATGCCCTGGGCCCAGTACCACTACCCCTTCGAGAATCGCGAGCTCTTCGAGCAGCGCTTCCCCGCCGACTTCATCTGCGAGGCGATCGACCAGACCCGCGGCTGGTTCTACACCCTGCTCGCCGAGGCGGTGCTGCTGTTCGACACCTCGAGCTACCGCAACGTCGTCTGCCTCGGCCTGATCCTTGACCCCGAGGGCCAGAAGATGTCGAAGAGCCGCGGCAACGTGGTGGAGCCCTGGGACGTGATCGAGCGCCACGGCGCCGACGCCTTCCGCTGGTACTACTTCGTCTCTCAGCAGCCGTGGGCCGGCTACCGCTTCTCCGTCGACACGGTCGGCGAGGCTGTGCGCCAGTTCCTCCTCACCCTTTGGAACACCTATTCCTTCTGGGTCTTGTACGCGAACACGGAGGGACTCGATGCGGCGGCGCTCGACGCGGTCTGGAAGGCCGGCCGCCACGGCGAGGGCTCGTCCGGCGAGCTCGACCACTGGGCGCTCTCCCGCCTGCAGGTGACCGTCGCAGCGGTCCGCGAGCACATGGACGCATTCGACTGCACTGCCGCGGGCCGGGCGATCGCCGAGTTCAGCGACGAGCTCTCCAACTGGTACGTCCGCCTCAGCCGGCGGCGCTTCTGGGATGGGGACGAGACCGCCTTCGCCACGCTCCGGCACTGCCTGATCACGCTGGCGACGCTGCTGGCACCGTTCACGCCCTTCCTCGCCGACGAGATCTACACCAACCTCGCCGGCGGGACCGATGAGGAGTTCGGCGATCTGCCCGACTCGGTCCATCTCTGTGACTTCCCCGACGTGGACGAGGACCTGGTCGACCGTCAGCTCGAGGCCGGGATGGAAGCCGTGCGACGCACGGTCGAGCTCGGCCGCGCCGCCCGCGCGCAGGCGAAGGTCAAGCTGCGCCAGCCGCTCCGCAAGGCGGTCGTCGTCGCCTCGGATACCGAGCGCGCGGCGATCGAGCGCCTCGCGGAGGTGGTCGCGTCGGAGCTCAACGTGAAGGAGCTCGACTTCGTCCACACCGAAGCCGAGCTGGTCTCCTACCGCGTGAAGCCGAACTACCGCTCGCTCGGGCCTCGCTTCGGCAAGAACATGCCGCAGGTCGCGGCCGCGGTCGAGGCCCTGGACGCGGGCGGCGTCGCCGAGCAGCTCGAGGCCGGCGCCGAGGTCGGCATCGCTATCGACGGCAAGGAGCACACGCTTTCCGCCGATGACATCAACCTGGTCATGGAGCCGCTCGAGGGCTACCAGGTGGAGGCGGAGGCGGGACACGCGGTCGCCCTCGAGCTCGAGCTCGACGACGAGCTTCGGCGCGAGGGCCTTGCGCGCGAGGTCGTGCGCGCCGTGCAGGCGGCCCGCAAGCAGGCGGGCCTCGAGGTCTCCGACCGGATCTCGCTCGAGCTCGGCGGCGACGACGAGCTGCTCGCCGCCGCGCGCGAGCACGAGTCCTACATCGCGGGCGAGACGCTGGCCATCTCCGTCGACTACGGAGCCGACGGCGCCGGCGAGAAGGCGACGATCGAGGGCCGCGAGCTGCGCATCGCAGTCAGCAAGGCCTGAGTGGCCTCAGCGGAGATCGCCGCGATCATCTTCGACCTGGACGGGGTCCTGCTGGATTCCGAGACCGCCTGGGTGGAGGTGAAGAAGGGGTTCACCGAGGAATCCGGCGGTCACTGGAAGGAGCGTGCGCGGTGGGACATGCTCGGCATGAGTTCGACCGAGTGGTCCCGCTTCATGCACGATGAGCTCAAGGTCCCGGTTCAGCCCGAGAAGATCTCCACGGAGGTGGCCGACCGTCTCGCGCAGCGGTATCGGAAGAAGCTTCCTCTCCTGCCCGGTGCCGCCGAGGCGGTCAGATCGCTCGCAACCGAGTGGCCGCTCGCGCTCGCCTCCTCCTCGAACAGGAACGTGATCGATCTCGTCCTGGATCAGGCGCGCCTCGCCGGCGACTTCGCCGCGACGGTCTCCTCCGAGGAGGTGGAGCGGGGCAAGCCCGCGCCCGACGTCTACCTCGAGGCCGCCCAGCGTCTGTCTGCGGACCCGAGGGCCTGTGTCGCGATCGAGGACTCGACCAACGGCATCCGCTCGGGGCACGCGGCCGGGATGGCCGTGATCGCAGTCCCCAACCGGGACTTCCCGCCCGAGCCGGAGGCGATCGCGCTGGCGGCCCTGGTGCTCGACTCGCTCGAGGAGCTCACTCCCGAGCGGGTTCGGAGCCTGGTCAGCGCTTGAGTTCGTAGGTCAGGCCAACCATGCCGCTGGAGAAGGCGGTCGTCGAGACCAGCTGCATCGGCCCTCTCGGCAGTCGCCGGTCGAAGAGCGGCTTGCCCTCGCCCAGGACCACCGGGACGACCGTCACCTCGACCCGGTCGATCAACCCGTGGTCGGCGAACTGAGAGGCGATGTTGCCGCCGCCGACGATCCAGAGGTCCCGCTCGCCCGCCGAGTCGAGCATCTGGTCGATCAGGTCGGGCACCTCGCCCGAGACGATCCGGACATCCACCCCCTCACCCTCCGGCTCGGGCAGATCGCGCGAGCTCAAGACCCAGCAGGGCTTGCCGGCGTAAGGCCACTCGTCAATGTGGTCGAGGACCCACTCGTAGGTCACCGAGCCCGAGACCAGGGCGCCAATTCCCTCAAAGAACGCCTCATATCCCCCCTGCTTCGCATCCGTGTGGGCCCCCTCGAAGTGGCCCTCATAGGAGAGCAGCCAGTCGAGGTTGTCGTCCGACTCGGCGATAAAGCCATCGAGGGTCTGGGCGGCGTAGTAGCGAACCAGACTCATTCGACCTGCGCCTCCGCTTCCACCTCGACCTTCCAGCGCGGGTCGAGCAGGCCCGCGACGACGACCATCGTCGCGGCGGGGCGAGCGTCGCCGAAGACGGCGGCATGCGCTCTGCCGACAGCATCGGCATCCGCTGGGTCCGTGATGTACATCCGCGTCCGCGTCACCTGATCGGCCCCTGAGCCGGCCTCCTCGAGCGCGGCGGCGATGATCTCCATGCAGCGCCGCGCCTGCCGCTCCGGGTCGGGGTCGCAGGAGCCGTCCGGCCAGATCGGCCCGGTGCCGGAGACCAGCACACGCTCACCCACCCGCAGAGCGCGGCTGAACCCGATGGTCGGCTCGAACGGAGACCCGGAGCTCACGCGTTGGCGCTGGTCGGTCACGCGGCCATCCTAGGTGCGCGCGAGCGCCGGCCCGCTCCTAGCCGGTCATCTTGCGCCGGTAGAGCCGCAAGGTCAGCGGGACCACCACCGCCAGCCCGGCGGCGCACCAGAGCACCGAGGCGAGGACGGGATGAGCGAGCGGCCAGACGGCGTCCGCCGGGACCCCGGTTGGGTTCCCGAACAGGGTCCGCGCCGCCGCCGCCATCGCGCTGATCGGGTTGTACTCGGCGACCTGGCGCAGCCCGTCCGGGAGCGTGCCCGTCCCCACGAAGGCGCTCGAGATGAACGTCAGGGGGAAGATTACGAGGAACGCCACCCCCTGAACGGCGTCGGGCGACCGGGCGACGATGCCGAGCAGGGTCCCCAACCAGAGGGCGAGCGCCGCGATCAGCAGCAGCAGCCCGTAACCGGCGACGGCGCTGGCGAACCCCGCACTGATCCCCCAGCCGACGATCAGGCCGCTGATGGTCATGATCACCAGCGCCAGGACCATCGCCGAGAGCTCGGCGGTCAGGTGCCCGAAGAGGAACGCCGGCCGCGACATCGGCAGCGTGCGGAAGCGCTCCAGGACCCCCTCCTTGAGATCCGTCGCCATCGAGATGCCGGGGCCCATCATCCCGAAGAAGATCGTCTGGACGAGGATTCCCCCGACCAGGTACTCGCGGTAGCTGCCGCCCTCGATGTGGATCGCGCCGCCGAATACGTAGGCGAAGAGCAGCACGAACATCAGCGGCTGCAGCGTGACGTCGAAGAGCTTCTCAGGGATCTGTCGGATGTGCGCCGCGCTGCGGCGTGTGATCACCAGTGTGTCCGAGACGAACCACCGCAGGCGCGTGTGCAGGCCGGCATCGGCTGTCGCTGTGATTTCTTGCATCAGGCAGCCACCTCCTCGAGGACGTATTCGTCAGTTGGGGCCGGGTCGACGCGGCGGGTTCCCGTCAAGGTCAGGAAGACGTCGTCGAGCGTGGGCTCGCGCCGGTGAATGTCGGCAGCGTCAACGCCGGCCTGGTCCAGGGCGCGCACGACCTCAACAAGCCGCGTGCCACCTTGCACAGGGGCGGTAACGAGCAGCTCGTCCTCATCCCTGTCGATGCGGCCGTCGGCGAAGCGGAACAGAGCTCCGGCGGCGGGCTCGAGCTCGTCGTGCGCGGAGACGTTGACGACCACGCGCTCTCCGCCCACGCGGCCCTTGAGCTCCGCCGGCGATCCCTCGGCGACCACTCGCCCGCGGTCCAAGACCACGATCGAGTCGGCGAGCCGGTCCGCCTCGTCCAGGTACTGGGTGGTGAGCAGCAGTGTGGTCCCGCCCCCGACCAGCTCACGCAGCAAGCCCCACAGCTCGAGGCGCGCCTCCGGGTCGAGGCCGGTCGTCGGTTCGTCGAGGAAGAGGACGGGTGGATCGGCGACCAGGCTCGCGGCGAGGTCCAGCCGGCGCCTCATCCCGCCGGAGAAGGTCTTGACGAGGCGCTTGCCCACGTCCGCGAGGCTGAGTCGTTCGAGCAGCTCGTCCGCGCGGCGTCGCGCCTCCGCCTTCGGGAGGTGGTAGAGGCGCCCGACCATCTCGAGGTTCGCCCGCGCGCTCAGCAGGTCATCGACGGTCGCAGACTGCCCCGCGACGCCGATCCGCTCGCGTACCCGGGCTCCCTGACAGGCCACATCGAATCCGGCGACGCGCGCCTCGCCCGAGGTCGGCTCGGCGAGCGTGGTCAGGATGCGGATCGCCGTTGTCTTGCCCGCGCCGTTGTGTCCGAGCAGCCCGAGCACCGATCCGGCGGGGACGGCGAGGTCGAAATCGCGGAGGGCCCAGAGCTCGCCGTATCGCTTGCCCAGCCCCTTGGCGATGATTGCGTCCTTGTCTTTCATGTCGTACCTCGTACGTTGACGTCGTACAATGTACGGACACCATAGCAGTACGCTGTACGAAATGTCGACTCGACCCGAAAGATCCCGCTCCAGCCAGGTCCGGCCGCGAACCGAGCGCCGCCCTCGGCCGAGGCGTGAAGAGCCGGACGAGGTGATTTGGATGCGTGAGGAGCCGGGTGCGAGGCGGGCCGGTCTCTCTCGCGAACAGATTGGGCAGGCCGCGGTGAAGATCGCCGACACCGAGGGGTTCGAGGCGGTCTCGATGCGCCGCGTCGCCCGGGAGCTCAGAGCGGGGACGATGACGCTCTACCACTACGTCCGGAACAAGGACGAGCTGCTCACCTTGATGTGGAACGACGTGATGAGCGAGCTCGTCATTCCCGAGAGCGAGCTGACCGGGGACTGGCGTCATGCCCTCTCCAAGATCGCGCGGGCGTCGCGTAAGACCTTTAAGGAGCACCCCTGGGTCTTCGAGGCGATGAGCGAGCCGGCAGGGTCAGGACCGAATGGGCTCCGGCACTTCGAGCAGTCGATGGCAGCGGTCAGCGAGTTGAGCGTACGGCCCCGAGATCGCCTGGAGCTGGTCGGTCTGGTGGACGACTACGTCTTCGGCTTTACCCTCCGGGAGCTGCTTCAGGAGATGTACGAAGAAAGGGGGGACCCGGATATGACCGAATCGGGGCTCGCCTTCTTCGAGTCCGAGCTCGAGACGGGCGAGTACCCCAACGTGAGCAAGCTCTTTCGCGGCGACCTGCGGACGGCCGTCGAGCGGCTGATGGAGACCTACTCCGGTGAACAGGCCAACAACCGCCGGTTCGAGCGAGGTCTGAAGGCCCTGCTCGACGGCTTCGAGGCGAATCTGCCGAAGCCTAAGAACCGGTAGCTACGCGAGCACCGGCTCGAGCTCGGACTCGAGCCGCGCCTTCGGTCGGGCGCCGACCAGGCGGGTGGCGATCTCGCCGCCCTTGAAGACGATCATCGTCGGGATCGACAGGACCTCGTACTTGGCGGCGGTCTGCGGGTTCTCGTCGGTGTTGAGGCTGACGATCCGCAGATCCTCGCGCTCGGCGTCGATCTCCTCGAGGACCGGATGGACCACACGGCAAGGGCCGCACCAGGGAGCCCAGAAGTCGACCAGGACGGGGCCATCGGCCTCAAGCACTTCGGACTGGAAGGTGGCGTCGGTCACATCGTTGAGCTTGCCCGGCACGGTCGGTCTCCTCGGTCGCGGTTTGTTAAGCGAGGGTGCGCGACAGCGCAACCCGTTTTATGAAGTGAGTCTAGTCAGACCCTTCGCCGTTACTATACAAAGTGAAGCGAGTCACCTTCGTCGGAGGCGCATCGCGGGGACGCGCCAGATCGCCTCGGCGACGATCGCCTTGCTCATCTTTGATGTCCCGTCCGCCCGTTCTTTGAACACGATCGGCACCTCCACCACCCGGAAGCCGGCCTTGATCGCGCGGTAGGTCGTCTCGACCTGGAAGGCGTAGCCGCGCGCCTCGATCGCATCGAGATCGATCGTCTCGAGCACTATGCGCCGGAAGCACTTGAACCCGCCGGTCAGATCGCGGATCGGCACCCCGAGCGCCAGCCTCGCATAGGCGCTGCCGCCTCGGCTGATCATCCGTCTCAACGCGCCCCATTCCGTGACCCCGCCGCCCGGCACGTACCGCGAGCCGATCGCGAGATCGGCGCTTTCCGTCGCCCCGATCAGCTCGGGCAGATAGGCGGGATCGTGGGAGAGGTCGGCGTCCATCTCGACGATCCGCTCGGCGCCGGCCTCGAGGGCGATTCGAAAGCCCGCGAGATACGCCGGCCCCAGGCCCTCCTTGCGCTCGCGGTGGAGCACCGAGACCGCCTGATCGGCGGCGGCGAGCCGCTCCGCGAGCTCTCCCGTCCCGTCGGGCGAGTTGTCGTCGACGATCAGCACCCGGCGGTGAGTGGGCAGCGCATCGAGGATCGCCCCGACGACCTGCTCGAGATTCTCGGCCTCGTTGTAGGTCGGGAGGATGACCCAGGCGCCATCCGTCCGGGGAGGGGGTGCGGGCACGGCGGCAAGATAGCCGCCATCACTAGCTTTGAGCCATGCGCAACGCCGAGATAGCCGCCGCCCTCCGCGAGCTCGGGGTGCTTTACGAGCTCGACGGGGCCGACCGGTTCCGGGTGCTCGCCTACAAGGAGGCCGCCCGGACGGTCGCGCAGAGCCCGATCTCGGTTGAGCAGCTCTCCGAGGAGGGCAGGCTGACCGAGCTGGCCGGGGTGGGCAAGACGCTGGCGCAGAAGATCGAGACCTTGATCGAGACCGGGAGCATCCCGTCCGCAGACAAGCTCAAGGCCAAGTTTCCGGCAACGCTCGTCGAGGTCACGCGAGTGCCGGGCCTGGGGGCGAAGACCGCCCGGCGGATCTACGACGAGATCGGGGTGGAGAACCTGGTCCAGCTCAAAGAGGCCGCCGAGCAGGGTCGGATCGCCGACATTGCGGGCCTCGGGGCGAAGACGGAGGAGAACATCCTCGCCTCGTTGCAGGGGGTCACCGAGGACGGGATCGGGGAGCGTCTGCTGCTCTCCCACGTCCGGCCGATCGCCGATGAGATCTGCCGGGACCTGCAGGAGCTCGGGGTGGCCGATCGCATCGAGGTCGCCGGCTCCGCGCGCCGCTGGGTCGAGACCTGCAAGGACCTAGACCTGATCGCGACCACTGAAGATCCCGCGGGCCTGGTCGAGGCTCTCGCCACGCACGGTCTCTCGGCCGAGACGCGGCGGGGCGGCGACGCTGCAGCAAGCGTGCTGACCCACTCGGGTCTCAAGGTCGATCTCCGGATCGGCACCGATCAGACCTTCGGCAACCTGCTCCAGCACTTCACCGGTTCCGCGGCCCACAACGTGCAGCTGCGCGAGCGTGCACTGGCCCGCGGCTTTTCGGTGAGCGAGCACGGGGTCGCCAAGGTCGAGGGCAAGAAAGTTCACCGGTTCGGCGATGAAGCCGGCGTCTATGAGCTCCTTGGGCTCCCCTACATCGAGCCGGAGCTGCGGGAAGCCCGCGGCGAGATCGAGGCCGGCGACACCGGCGAGCTGCCCGAGCTGCTCACCGTGGAGGACATCCGCGGCGACCTCCACTGCCACACCACGCTCTCCGACGGGCGCAACTCGCTCGAGGAGATGGCGGAGGCGGCCCGCGGGCGCGGCTACGCCTACCTGGCGGTCACCGATCACTCCGCGAGCCACGGCTTTGGCAACGACGTCAGCGCCAGTCAACTGGCGCGGCGGATCGAGGAGGTCCGAGCCTGGAACGAGTCCGCGCCGCGAGGATTCCGTCTACTCGCCGGTTCAGAGGTCAACATCGGCCTGGACGGCTCGCTGGACTACCCCGACGAGCTGCTCGCCGAGCTCGACTGGGTGATCGGCAGCGTCCATACCTCGTTCGCCATCTCCGAGAAGGTGATGAGCGACCGGGTGATCGCCGCGATGGACCATCCGCTCCTCGACTGCATCGGGCACCTGACGGGCCGGCTTCTGCTGCGGCGAGAGCCCTACGGCGTCGACATCGAGCGGATCGTCGAGGCGGCGGTCCGGACCGGGACGATGATTGAGATCAACGGCAATCCGAACCGGCGCGACCTGAACGAGCATCACGCCAAGCTCGCCGCCGAGGCCGGGGTGCGCATCGTCTGCAACACCGACGCACACGGCACGGACACGCTCTCCAACATCCAGTACTCGGTGGCGACCGCCCGCCGCGCCTGGCTATCCGCCGAGCAGGTGGCGAACACGAGGGCGTGGCGCTCGTTCGCGCCGCTCAGAAAGAGGGCTCGCTAGAGAGAGGCTTGGGCAGCTTGGAGCTGCCCGGAGCGCGAAGTCCGTCGATCACGATCTCGACGAGCCGCGGCCAGCGGCCCACGGCGGGGCCCGCCTCGGCTGCCGTGATCCGCCCGAGGCTGCAGGCGATCATCGGGATGTCCTCCCACTGGAGGTCCTTCCGCAGGTCGCCGGAGCGTTGAGCCCGCTTGACGAGCTTGTCGCAGAGCTCGTCGAGACCGACCGCGAACGCCGAGTCGGCCATCACCTCGGGGCGGGACCCCATCACCTCACAAAGGCCGCGGTCATCGGCCTGGATCTCGGCCGAGTAGCGAATGAATCCGCAAAGGCCCTCCCACGGGTCATCGGCCTCGATCCCCTCCCGTGCCTTCTCCGCCAGGCGCTCGAACCGGTCTGCGGCGAGCGCCGCGATCAGGTCCTCCTTGGTCGGGAAGTGCCGGTAGACGGTGCCGACGCCGACCTTCGCCGCCTTCGCCACGTCGGGCATCTGGGCATCGAGGCCCTGATCGGCGAACAGCTTCTTGGCGGCCGCGATGATCGCCTTGTGGTTGCGGCGTGCATCGGCGCGCAGCACCCGGGCGACTGCGGGGGCAGCGCCGGTCGCCGGTTTCTCGGCCTCTGTGACGGGTGTCATTGGGATCCCTTCGCTTCGGAGCAATTCCCTCGAACTGTGCCGATGCTCACCTTGCAAACGGAATCAAGATTCCGTATAGTGCTTGATCGGAACCGGAACTCAGGTTCCGAATCAGAGCTTACACCGAAATGTCTATTTCCACAAACCCCGTTCGTCGTCCAAGTGAGGCCGGCGAGAGCAGCCGGAATAGAGAGCGAAAGGAGCCGAGGGGGATGACAACCGCACAGGAATATCTAGAGCGTCGATGGACCGCGTTGATCCTGCTCTGCGTCGCGCAGTTCATCGTGGTGCTCGACGCGTCGATCGTCAACGTCGCCCTGCCGAGCATCGGCAAGGGGCTCGACTTCTCGGAGGCGAACCTCCCGTGGATCGTGAACGCATATGTGATCGCGTTCGGGGGATTCCTCCTGCTCGGGGGTCGCGCGGCTGACCTGCTTGGCCGCCGCCGCGTCTTCATGGCGGGACTGGCGGTGGTCGGGATCGCCTCGCTGGCTGCCGGCTTCGCCACGACGCAGGGTCAGCTGATCGCCGCCCGCGCGGCTCAGGGCTTGGGCGCCGCGATCGTCTCCCCGGCCGCTCTCTCCATCGTCACCACCCTGTTCAAGGACGGGGCCGAGCGCAACAAGGCGCTTGGCGCCTGGGGCGCCGTTGCCGGTTCGGCCGGTGCTGCCGGCGTGTTGCTGGGCGGAATCCTCACCGATGGGCTGGGCTGGGAGTGGGTCCTGTGGGTCAACGTCCCGGTTGCTGCGATCGCTCTGGCGCTGACGCCCGGCCTGATCCCGGAGAGCCGCTCCGAGTCGGTGACGCGTCACTACGACGCCGCCGGCGCGGTGAGCATCACCGCTGG
>JBKOYL010000088.1:0-27566 GCA_046725395.1 Actinomycetota bacterium
GCCGCGAGCACGACTCGCGCGCCTTCGGATGCGAACGCGCGAGCGGTCTGTGCACCGATCCCGCGGCTGGCACCGGTGACGAGCGCAACCCGGTCCGCGAACCGGTTCACGTCCGGCTCCCCCGCCGTTCGTCGCGGTCCCGGATCATCGCCTCGACCGCGGTCCGGTCGATCTCGCCGGCGAGGACGCGTTCGAACCCCGCTGGCGTGAACAGCACGAGCATCCGCGCGTCCTCGCTCGTGTGATTGGCGAACGTGTGCGGGACGCCGCGTGGAGCGAAGACGAAGGTCCCGGGCTTCGCCGCGACAACGTCGTCGCCGACCCGGAGCGTCATCTCGCCGGCCAGGACGTAGAAGCCTTCATCCCAGGACGCATGCGTGTGCAGCGGCGGCCCGGCGAAGCCGGCCGGCACCTCCATCTCGGCCAAGCCGAGACGCTCGCCGCTGTCCTTCCCGTGCACCAGGATCTGCATATTCGTAGAGTCACCCTAATCATAGAGTTTCTCTACGTCAAAGGGTAGTCTGCGTCTGTGGCGGGATTGCGAGAACGCAAGAAGCAGCAGATGCGCGATCACATCGCGGACATCGCGCAGCGGTTGTTCGGCGAGCGTGGTTTTGACGCGGTGACCGTCGGCGAGATCGCCACAGCTGCGGACGTTTCCGCGGCGACCGTCTTCAACTACTTCCCGACAAAGGAGGACCTCTTCTACAGCGGCATGGACTCGTTCGAGTCCCTCCTCGTCGAAGCCGTCCGGCGGCGTCCGAAGGGCTCGACGGTGCTCCGCGCGTTCCAAGGATTCGTGATCGACAACTGCAAGCGCCTTGCCCTGGACGAGACGGCGGAGATCACGAGATCGACCTCGCTGATCGTCGCGTCGAGTGCGTCGCTGCGCGCGCGGGAACGCGAGATCGTCGCGCGCTACATCGACGCGCTCGCTGCGCTCATCCGCGCGGACACGAAAGCGAAGCCCGACAACGTCGAGCCCGTGGTCGTCGCCACTGCGCTCATGGGGGTGCAGCGCGCCCTGGTTGCGTACGTGCGCGCGAAGGTTCTCGAGGGCTGGCGCGGTCCGAAGCTCGCGACGGCTGCGAGGCGGCAAGCGAACCGCGGGTTTCGCCTGCTCGAGGCGGGTCTCGCGACGTACGCGCCCAGGTTGGACACATACGACGACTCGTCACTCGCCCCTCGGAGTTGGTCGAAACGCCGAAGGTCAGATGACCGGGCTTGAGATTGAGCGGCCATTCCGGTCGGCACAGCGCCAGCGCTGATGGGCCGAGGGGGCGGGCTGCTTGCATTCCCTGATCCCCGATATGCCGTTGGCCGACCAGCCGGAAATGGCGAAACACGAAGAGCAGGAAGTGCATCGGATCACGGATGAGCCGCGCGCGATCTTGGAGAAGGCAGATCTCGACGTCGAGGTAGCGCATCGGTTCGGGAACCCAACTGAGGAGATCGTCACCCAGATCGAAGAATGGGGTGCCGATGTCGTGGTCCTCGGGCGGCGCGGCCTGCCCGGCGTGGACCGTTTGGATCGATAGCGTCTCGGAGCACATGCTCCACCATGCAAAGGTCGTGCCGATTCCTTGGTGGCACCTCGATCCGACTTGCAGTGTCAGTGACGACTCTCATACTCCCGGCGAAGACCAACGAGGAGGCTTTTCGGATGAGCACCGAGCTCGACGGCTCCGACGAACGCCTGGCTGGACTCGCAGGAAGACGCGTGGGTCGAAGTCACGTGCCCGCAGCACGGGTTGATTGCTGGACTCAACCTTGCCGCAGTCAAAGCCCAATATCGGCCAGCACAGTCGCCGCATTCACTGATTGACCGTGTTGACGCAGGCCGCCGCGTTAGATCATCGACTCGATGCGGTTGGTGTTGGTGAGGGTCTTCGCCACGTGGACGTAGCCGCTCAAACGGGGTTCCCTCTTCGCGTCCGGCAGTTTGCCACGATGGCCCGCAGCGTGATGGGCAACGTCAAGCGGTGGAGGGATGGTTCCATGACAGCCCTCGGACCGTGGAATACCAGCTCTATAAGGTCTTCCCGAAGCTTGGCGTCGCCTCTCGCGGCGAGCTAGCCCGGCTGGCGCCGCTGGCGCCGCTCAAGGAGCCGGCCGAGGCCGTCCGCTGACGCGGCCACAAGGCCCTTC
Source organism: Actinomycetota bacterium (assembly GCA_046725395.1). GTDB lineage: Bacteria > Actinomycetota > Thermoleophilia > Solirubrobacterales > 70-9 > DASUPK01. The sequence goes on from JBKOYL010000088.1 coordinate 2,149, forward strand.
GAGCGCCGCTGCGACCAGCGATCGCACTCGCGTGATCAAATCTCGTTCCCCGCGACGATCGGACAGGAGGCTACACATGAACGTCCGTAGCAAGGGGCTGCTGTTGGGGCGCCGCACGTACGAGGACGTCCTCATCTACTGGAACTCTGCGCCCGACAACCCGTTCGTGGACTCACCCCGGGTGTTAGATGTCGCTCGTGCAGAAGTCGTTTGCCAGCCAGACGTTCCCCTTTGTGCCCCCTTCCTGCAGGGCGTCGAGGACTCCGTTTCCGCATCCCGAGTTGAACGCGAGCTTGTTGAAACTGCCAACAACCAAGAACCCGTAGTTCGTGTTGTCGTTTGAGCGGTTGCCGAGAAGAGTGTTGTGTGAGGTCCCAATCCGTATCCCAGAGTCACCATTATGAGAGGTAACATTGCCAGCGAGGAGGTTCCAATCCGACCCATCCGTTACGGGAATACCCGTGTGGTTGTTCCTCTGGACGTCGTTCTCTCGGACGACGTTGTAGCTCGATTCAGTGTTGAGCGAGATCCCGTCGGCGCCGTTCCACCGGACGTCGTTCGATCTGAGGACGTTTCGCGACGACCGGTGCACTTGGAAGCCGTGGCCACCGTTGCCGCTCACCTCGTTGGCGATGAACCGGTTGTCGTTCGACGACGAAAAGACGCTGACGCCGTCACCCGCGTTGTTCACCGCCCGGTTATTGGAGAAGGTGCTGTCAGTCACTTCTAGGTCGAGATCGAACCCTCGCGAGTTCGAGAAGGCGTCGTTGTTGTCAAACATGAGATTGCTCGACTGGTAGGCATAGAACCCATTCCCAGCGTTTCCCCAGCTGTTGTTGCCCGAGACCACCACGTGGGACGATCCGTACTCGACGTCGATCCCGCTGTAGCCAGCGTCAAACCCGTTCTCGTGCATCGTGTTCTGCCTCACGACCACATCGGTGGCTCCAGCAGTTACGTCGATCCCGGAGAGGCCGTTCCACCGGACCTCGTTGTGCTCAAGAAGGACGTTGGATGAATTCATCACGACGATCCCGTATACGAACTGCTGAACCACGCAGTTCCTCACGGCAACACCGCTGTGCCCCTCGATCACGATCCCGTCGCTGACATGGGTCCCAATTACCGTCCACCCAGCGCAGTCCAACGTCACGTTGTCCGCGGAGATGACAATGTTGCCGTTGTGGTCCTCGGTTAACGTCGTATCCGATTCGACGTACAACGTTCCCGATGTCGCACCGGCTACGGATGCGAGCAACGGCACTACGAGAGCGACTGTGGCGGTCATGGCAGCAATTCGGCCGATATTTCGTCCTGCCGTCATGGCTTCCTCGCGTCTTCGGGCCGTCATGGCCTCTCCTCCCTTCGCCTGGTGGGTGGTCTCGGAATTGACCTCGCAGCCACCGAGTCTCATCCGCATCGTGCGTTCGCCACAACAGCAACAGCCGTTGGGCCCCTTGGTGCGAAGAGACCTTTCATTCCTCCCTCCATCGTCTTACGTGATCGCCTCCGAAAGTACGAAGCCGCCCACGCTCGGAGGGGGCGAATTCGCTACACAAAAGCCTGCTAAGGGCTCGGTGGACCTCACTGCCCATCGGCCCTCCTCTGGTGGACGGCGCCTCGCGCCCGGATGGTCAGAACTCGAACGCTGGACCCCGCCGAGGATCTCCCCTACGACGCGTTACCGGGAAGCAGCGCAGCAGTCCCTTGTTGGGTGTATCCACGCGCGCTTCATGATGCGACGCTAGCACGTCTCGGATTGCAAATGAAGACTGGTCTTACACCCCCCGGCTCCCCGTGCGGAGCGGGAAGCGATGTCCCCAATACCCAGGGTTGGCCATCAAGATATGCATTCGGCCTTGTACCCAGTCCAGTTTGAGTCATCTTGGAAACGCAAACCGAAGGGTCGACGCTCCCACCGGACCTGGTCTCGCACGCCAGTCGCGTGACCGCGGCGCCCGAGCGCGAAGGAGCGAGGACGAGGAGTGGGACCGTAGGTTCGCGGCATCGTTCTTCCGCCGCCACCCGCGTGATCACTAAAGGTGATGAACTCCCTCTGTAACGCTTGGTCGCCGAGAACGCACCCGTCCGCCTCCGGTACGAGCATGGAGCACCATCGACCGATGGCCGACCCCATCGTGGCCGCGCTCGCGCTAGCCGTGGCGGTGGTGAAGGTCAGAGAGCGACGGATAGCGAGGCGGCGAGTACTTCTGGTCGATGTCAGCGACGGGCGCGCCTTGACCGGAAGACCGGGACTCGAACGCAGGAGCGGTTCCCGCTAGCGGCTTTCGCCCGCGTGGGAGTAGTGACGACGGATGCCTTGCCACCTCAAGGAGCCGATGACTAGGCGGACTCTGATGCGGCGACGTCGATAGTGACGGTCTCGTCGGGGAAAACGGCGCGGAGCTCTAGGTGCCCCCCGAGCGCAGCGACATAGTTGCGCAGGGTCGAGACGTACACGTCATCTTGGTGCTCTACCCGTGAGACGTTCGCCTGCGAGACGTCAAGAGTCGTCGCAATCTGAACCTGCGTGACTTCGCGCCCTTCGCGGAGCTCAGCCAGGGCGAGGGCGTCGCGCATAGCAAGTTTGTGTTGCTCCACGCGAGCACGACGCTCGGGGTCGGCGACAACTCGGTCGCGGAGGGTCTTGAAAGACTTGCGGCCGCTCATGGGATCAATCCTTCCTGTCTCAGCTCTTCCAGATACTCGTCGTACAGGTCATCGGCCGTAGGAACGTACTGGTCGTACCAGGCGTCCCACTGGTCGGTCTTGTCGCCACCGATCAGCAGGATCGCCGTCCGCCGCGGGTCGAATGCGAAAAGGACGCGGATGTTTCCGCCCATCGGCCGCAGCTCCTTCATGTTCTTGTGGCGGGACTGCTTGACGCTGTCCACGAAGGGACGGCCAAGAGCCGGCCCGTGCTCCTCCAAGAACTCCTCCGCCGCGACGATCGCATCCTGATCGTCCTCGGTGAGGTCGTCCCACCACTCCTCGAACTGATCGGTGAATTCGACCTGCCACGTCATGAAGGATAACGCTTGCCTTATACAATGTCAACATGATACCGGGGAGGAGACGCCTCATTTTGAAGCACCCGCGCCGATCCCTCTAGGGGTCCAGCCAGCGCACCTCGATCGCAGAGTCCCGCGGAATCGCGACACCGTTCCCCGCCCCGCCCGACCCGGCATCAGGTTCAGTACATAACTGTGACCGCGTCGCTCCGCAGGAAGGAGCGTTTTCGCTGGTCAGCACACCGTTCGAGCCGTTCTAGTTGCAAAGCAGGTGCTCTACCAGCTGAGCTACGTCCCCGTGTTTACCTGCGGAAACGTTGAGCCACGACCTTGCACACCGTTTCCGGAGCGAAAATAACTGTACAGCCCCACTCGCCGACGGAGCCATGGTCAAGGACTGACGCTCCAGTCCCCGTGGCATGCCGCCCACGGTCATCACGTGCCTCCAACGGAGGCAAGCTCCGACTCCGCCTCCGGGAGGAAGTACTGGGCGTCGCATTCCATCAGGACGGTCCTGGCGCGTTCGAACGACGGGCGAGGATCCAGGCCGGCGCGCCGTTCGACCCGGCCGAGGTCGATGAGCGCCCGCGCAAGCTCGATCTTCGCGCCGAGCGCGTCGAACCGGTCGACGGCCCGACGCATTGGAACCATGGCCGCGGCCGCGTCGGAGTCGAGCAGTCCGTCCGCCACGTCGGCGAACGCGCGCGTGAACTGGCTCCACCCGAGTTCGAGGACGGCTCGGACCGCCACGGCTTCGTCGCGCTGCCCTCGGGTGATGAGCATCCGGATCAGGTCGAGCTCTAGCTGCGGGGCGAAATCCACGTTGAAACGTTCGGACAGCTCGACCCCGTGACGGAGGTGCGCGAGCGCATCGGCCTCCCGCCCGCGGGTCGAGGCGAGCATCGCCTCGGTCCAGGACCTCGGGATCTCGCCCTGTGGTTCCTCGTCCTCGAGCGGCAGCTCGTGCGCACGGCCAAGCGCCGCATCCGCCTCGTCGATCCGTCCTTGAAGCAGCATGATCTGCGCCAGGATCGGATAACGCAACGCGATCAATGCCTCGTCGTGGGAGGCGATCGCGAACTCGAGTGCCTCGCGGTTGATCCGTTCTGCCTCGTTGAGATCCCCGAGGGCCAGCGAGATCTCACCGAGCGTCCCCACCATCCATCCGAGCCACCCGACTCCGCCTATCCGACGTCCCAATTCGACGCCCTCCGACGCGACCTCGTGCGCCCGCGCGAAGTCCCCGAGATTCGCGAGCGTCGATGCATAGTTGTTGTAAATCCGCTGGAGATTTGCTCGCTCCCCGACCTTCTTCGCGAGGCGAAAGGCCTCCTCCATCGTGTCGAGCGCCTCCTGCGGCCGGCCGCTCTGCGAGAGGTTGACGCCGAGGTCCTGCATCGCCTCGGCCCGGATGTCACGTGCTCCGATTCGCTCGGCGATCCGTTCCGCTCGCCGGAGGTGCTCGTCGGCCGCTTCGGAATCACCACGCCGCCAATGGACCTGACCGAGCTGCCGGTGCGTCGCGGCGAGCTCCCGCGTCTCCCCGAACGGCTCGAGCCGGGCGATCGCCCGGCGGCCGTGCTCGAGGGCCTCTTCCTGCCGACCCTGCTGGAACGCCGGCATGATCAGCCACGACTCGGCCGCGCCGGCCTTGAGCTCGTCGTCGGCGTCCTCGAACAACGCGAGGGCCATCTGGGCGGCCTCCACGGACTCTTCGACCGTCAGCGTGCCGATTGACGCGTCATACAGGGCCCGGGCGATGTCGGCGCGTTCGGCCGCCGGTACGCCGATCACCTCGGCCAGCCCGAGCGCTTCGCGATTCCAGCGGCTCGCCTCGACCGGCAGCCACAGCGCGGCAGCGCGATCGGCCGCCGCTCGAGCCCATCGATACGCATCTCGTTCCACGACGGAACGCTGGGCCGACACGTCGCCGAGCTCGTCGAAGTACCGAAGCGCCTCCAGGTCGTGGGTCGCGATCAGGGCCGCGATCTCGTCCGCGCGATCACCCGCCTTGGCCTCGGCCCATCGCGCGACCTGCACGTGCTTCGCCGCGCGCAACGACTTCGGGAGGGAGTCGTAGGCACTGTCGCGGATCAGGGCATGCCGAAACGTGAACTCGAGCTCGTCGGAGAAGCTCGGCGGGTCGTTCAGGAGCACCAGCTCCTTGACGCGCAACCGGCCGAGCGCGTCGCGAACCTGGGCCGACCCGGCATCACTCAGCGCGACGACCGCTCCCGACCAGAACACCCGACCGACGACCGAGGCATCCTGCAGGAGGGCCTTCTCGTCGTCTGGCAGGCTGTCAAGCCGGGCAGCGATCAGGCCCTGGATCGACCGAGGTAGCTCCACGCGGTCGATCGGCCTCGTGATCTCCCACCCGCCGTCCCCCGCCGACCGGAGCACCCCGTCGTCGATCAGCTTGCGGACGATCTCCTCGACGAACAGCGGGTTGCCCTCGCTTCGTTCCGCGACGAGCCGCTCGAGCTGCTCCGGCAGGCCGCCGGCGAGCAGATCATCGAGCATCGCCACGCTCTCCGCGGTCGAGAGCGGATCGAGCGCGATCGAGGCGGCGTTCCTCTTGCCGCCCCCCCACGTGGGGCGCCGCTCGAAGAGCTCGGGCCGGGCGAGCGAAACCGTGAGGATCGCTCCTTGCGACCAATCGCCCAGGAACTCGATGAAGTCGAGCAGCCCGTCGTCGGCCCAGTGGACGTCTTCGAACACGAGCACGAGCGGATACCTCGCCGCCATCCGCTCGAAGAACCGTCGCCATGCGTCGAACAGGTCCTCGCGGCTAAACGCGCCGGGCTCGCCGGCGCCCACGAGCGCGCCAACCTGGGGAACGATCAGGGTGTCGCCGAAGAGCTCCTCGACCGCGCTCTCGATCTTCTTCAGCACGACGTCGGCGGCGTCGTCCTCGAGGATCTCGCATTGGGCTTTGATCGCGTCGGCGAGCGCCGAGTACGACGTGTTGCCATACGCGAGACACCGGCCGCGCCGCCAGTAGGCGTATTCGGAGAGAGCCTCCACGTACCCCTCGAACTCCCGGGCCAGCCGGCTCTTACCGACACCGGCCGGGCCGACGACCGTCACCAGCGCGGGACGTGTCTCCGAACGCACGCGCTCGAAGGTCTGGCTGAGGACGGCCAGCTCCTCGTCGCGCCCGACCAGCTTCGCCTGCATGCCGAGCTCGGGGCGTTCGCCGCGCTGCCTGGCCCGGATCCGAAGCGCCTCCCAGGCGGGGACCGGTTCCGACTTGCCCTTCAGGTCGAGCCGCGGCAGCTCGCGGTACTCGATTACCTCCTTCGTCGCGTCGTAAACGCCGGGGCCGACGATGACGCGTCCCGGATCCGCCGCGGACTGAAGACGAGACGCCGTGTTCACCGCGTCGCCCGTCAACATCCGATCGCGCGGGCCGCTCACGCGCTCCACATCGACGAGCACCTGTCCCGCCTCGACGCCGATCCGCATCGCAAGCTGGGGTTTGCCGTCCGCGGCGAACCCCCGGTTGAGTTCCGAGAGGACCGCCTGCATCTCGAGCGCGGCCCGGACCGCGCGATCCGCATCGTCCTCGTGTGCGCGTGGGACGCCGAAGACGGCGAGGATCGCATCGCCCATGAACTTCTCCAGGAGTCCCTCGTACCGTGCGATCTCTTTGGCGAGCCGGTCGAAGGCCCTCCCCACGACGGCCTGGACGACTTCAGGGTCCTCCTGCTCGGCCAGCGTCGTGGACCCGACGAGATCGGCGAACAGGGCCGTGGCGAACTTGCGCTCGAGGCGGGCGGCGTCGGTGGTGCCGAGCGCCTGACCGCAGTTCAGGCAGAATCGGGCGCGCTCGGGGTTCTCCTGACCGCACCGAGGGCATGTCCGCATGATCGCCAAAGCGTAAGACACCCACGTCCGGCCGGCGCCCACGTGACCCGTCGTGCAACGTGTTGATGACCACATAGGGTCCATGACAGACCCACTCGTCGTGATGACCCTGCCATACAAGCTCGGGATCACGCAGGTGGCGGAACCCTTCCTTCCCGGGAGATGTACACATGGGTTGTGGGCAACCTCCGGGATGGTCCGATGCGCGATCGTGGGATCGGCGTGCTGCTGGTGGTTCTTGTGCTCAGCGCCTGCACCAACAGTGGAATGACCACCTCTCCGTCCCCGACTCAGCCCGGTGGGCCCTCCGCCGTTCAGCCCGCCATCGACGATCTCGTCGATGTCCATGGCGAGCCCATCGATGTGTCCTCGCTCCGGGGCCGCATCGTGTTCTCCAGCGGAACCGAGGACATCTACACGGTTGACGCCGACGGTTCGGGATTGATGCGCCTCACGACGAGCGAGGACCTCGAGTTCGACCCCACTTGGTCTTCCGATGGGAGGGCCATCGCCTACCGCCATCAACGCGACTTCGAGTCCCCCATCCACATCTTCGTGATGAACGCGGATGGGTCCCAACCGCGGAACCTCACGGGGAGCCAGGAGCTGGCCGGCTGGGGGCCGGACTGGTCGACCGACGGGGAATGGATCGCCTGGAACTCGGCCACCGACACCACCTCCTACTTCGACCTGGGCGTGATCCACCCGGACGGGACCGGTCGCCGGGTGATCAAGCCCGGGGTGTACGTCGAGTACCCGGCCTGGTCACCAGACGGCCGCCGGATCGCCTTCATGAGCCCAGGGGAGAGCACGGAGGGCTCTCAATACGACATCTACGTGATGAACGCTGATGGCACCGACGTGCGACGGCTCACCGACTCCCCCGCCGATGACGGCTGGCCCGCGTGGTCACCCGATGGTCGACAGATCGTGTTCTCCTCCGAGCGGGACGACTGCACCTTTTCCGATGCAGAGAACTGCCTCACCACTGGCGACATCGGCCCCTGGCACACGCTGTACGTGATGAACGCAGACGGCACCGACCAACACCGCCTGACCAGGACGTTCGGGCAGTTCGCGGTGTGGTCTCCCGACGGGCAGTACATCCTGTTCGCGCCCTTCCTGAACGTGATCCGGCCCGATGGCACCGGGCTGACCCGCATCCCGGTCGAAGGGACGTCCGCCGAGCCGGAGATGCCCGACTGGGTCCGCGCCTAATATCGAAGCCTGAGAGGCATGACAGACATCGCAGGCGCAATTCGGCGTCACGACCATCCGGTTCGGGAAACGCCGAATCGCCAGCGACTTGCGAGAACCGCGGCCGGTGCGCGCAGTCCACGATGACGCCTCCATACCGTCGCACTCGATGACTCTATGACACAACTAGGGGGCGGTCGGCTCGTCGCCTCGGCTCAGAGCAGGCCGTCTAGGCTGCAGTCTTGCGTGGGAATCGTTTGCGTCGTGGCATGTCGACAGGGAGGAAGTCCCGATGGGATCAGTGGCTGATGGCACCCTGAATCTCGTGGTTCGACTCGTCAGCGAGCTTGGAACGAGCGCCGATGGCACGTTGCAGACGTCCGGTACTGGCCATGGGTACTGACGAGGGGTACGAGGTCCAGTTCATGGCGAGCGAGGGCGTGCAGACAGAACAAGGATCGACGCCGAGATGATCCGAGCGCTCGCGGAGTCCGAAGACCGAGCAAGGGTGGTTGTAGCCCTCCGCGCGCTGGTGATCCGGCAAATATCCCGCATGACGACGAAGACGAGGGGGGACGGACAACCGACCCGAACCGAAGCAGCGGAGGTCCGGCACCTCTGTATCACGTCGGCTCCAGCTCCTCTGTCTCACTCGGCAGCCCGGCTCCGGCTTCCTTGGCGACGGCGGCAGACACACGGAGTTGCTTAGTCAGTCAGATGGGGTGCCTGAGCTCGCTGTCCGCAAGCTCCGCGAGCGCGACCGGACGCCCAGCCCGAACTCGGCCGGCAGCGTCGTTCCGGCCGCAAATGCAGCGGCGAGCCGCTCAGCCATCGGCGGCCCGTGCTTGAAACCGTGGCCCGAGCCGCCTCCCACAAGCCATACGTTCGAGTGGTCTGGGTGGGGCGCGGCGATGAGACGAGTGTCGGGTGTGAGCTCGTAGCGGCATGAGCGAGCGCGGACGAGCGACGCATCCTCCAGAGCGGGGACGCTCTCGCACGTAGGCGCGGACCTCCGGTTCGGTGTTCGTCGTGGTCGGGGGGTCGGCATCGGGATCGAGGAGTGGTCCCTCGTCGTCGACCGCCGCCTTGATGCCGAGGGCATCGATATCCGCAGTCCCGTACCGCGAACGCTCGTAGTCACACCAGCCCGGCAATCCAGATGCTCGCCAAGGCGGGCCGCCGTCGAAGAACAGCAACTCCTGCTGAGTCACCGTGAGCGAGATGAGGTCAGCGAACAGATCGCGCAGCCAAGGCCCGCACGCCCAGACGACGATGTCGCCCGTGAGCCGCGTGCCATCGTCCAAGACGACAACGGCGCCATCGGGTCGCGCCCGTTCCCGTACGACCCGAGCACCATGGGCGACCGCCTGCGCAGCCAGCGTTCTCACCGCAAGGCCTGCCCGGAAAACACCGCCCTCGTTCCCGTCCGGATGCATTACGCGCAGGGTGACCCGTTGGTGGACCCAACCGGCGTGCGTGCACTGGAGACGGCGGCACGGGCCTGGGGAGCCGCGGTCGAGGTGCATGTCTACGATCGGGTCGGTCACCTATTCGAGGATGCGTCGTTGGCCGCCCACGACGCAGCGGCCGCCGAACTGATGCTCGCGCGGTCCCCTACACGGACCTTGGAGCGGACTGGTTCCTCCGCCGTCACGACCCGCGGCGCCACGCCCGCACCCTGGCTCGGCAAATCGAGGCACTCGGGTTTCACGTCACGATCGTCCCTCGGAGGCCGCCTGACACCTACACCCCAGACTTTCGCTTCAGATGACGGACTCGGCCCCGCGCTCACGCGTCAAAGCTTCCTTCACGATGTCTGGCGGCACGTCGTGCATGAACGCCGCAACCGTCCAGGCGTCCTCTTCGCTCATTCCCTCGAGATGGTCAACTTTGACCTTCGGCGACGACCATTGAGTGTTCGCCCAGTAGCCGGACGCCGCCTCCACAGGTACCGGATCATGGCGGCGACCAACACCATCAGATCCACCGGCACCCGTTCACAAAGCAGAGGCGCCGTGAACCGCCGACGATTGCGCGACGAGCACCAGGTCTTCATCGCCGATGGCATCCACTACCGCGTCGGCGTACTCCGCCAGACCCGCGCCGTCGTCCCAAGGGACCTCGTGGCCCGGATCCGCGAACTCACGATCGCAGCAAACGAGCTCGAGCGCCGCATCGCTGCCCAAGTCGGCGTCCTCGCTCCGAGCGTGCTCGCGCTGCCGGGCGTCGGTGCGCTGACCACCGCGAAAATGGTCGCGGAGACCGCAGACGTGCGTCGGTTCCGCTCGAAGGACTGTTTCGCTCGCCACAATGGGACGGCACCGTTACCGGTGTGGTCGGGGAACCGGGTCCGCACCCTCTGTCACGGACCAGCAACCGGCAGCTGAACGCGGCCATCCACCGAATCGCTGTTACCCAGATGCGGAGGCATCAGCCCGCGAAGTACTACCTCGAGCGCAGGATCGCCGTACCGTCGAACCGCCGAGCCCGCGCAAGCCAAGAACTGTCAGCCAACGCTTAGGCGGGACTCAGCCTCCCCTCAGGCGAGGCTCCGACCATGGCCCGGTCCGCGACCGAAGGAGAGCGCCATGGGCACCCGAAAGGCATTCGTGGGGGGACTGGTGGCCGGTTCGGTGGGCCTCGGTGGGTTGATCGGGGCGCTCGTGTTCGCTCCGGGCGTCGGTTTCGCAGGATCGGAGACGTCGAGTGGCGCAGCAGGGTTCGACGTGTGCATCGGCGGCGACGGCTCGTTGGACGCAGCCGCCGAGGCGATCGGGGTCGACACGACCGATCTCGCGGCCGCGCTCCGCGACGGAGACACGATCGCGGACGTCGCTCGTGGGCACGACGTCCCGGTCTCGGACGTCGTCGACGCGGTCGTGGCCAGTGAGCAGCAGCGGTTGGAGCGCCTGCTGGACGACGGCATGCTCACGCGGGAGCAGGCCGACGCGTTGTCCGCAGACCTGCGGGAACGAGCGACCGAGTTGGTTAACGGCGACCTCGCCCCCTTCCCGATCATCGGAGGGCCGGGGATCGGCATCCCCGGGAGGAGACTCCCCGACAGCGGGCTCCCCCGGATCGGACTGCCCGGGCCCGGGCTTCCCGGTACGCACGTCCGCATCGATAGCCCGCTGGCCGACGCGGCCGAGGCGATCGGGATCGACGTCTCCAACCTCATCGCAGCTCTCCGCCGGGGGGAAACGATCGCGGACGTGGCCCGCGCGCACGACATCCCGGTTTCCGAAGTCGTCGACGCGATTGTCGCGACGATGCAGGCGCGGCTCGACGCGGCCGTGGAAGACGGCTGGCTCACCCGGCGACAGGCCGACGCGCTCGCGGCCGATCTCGAGGAGCACGCGAGCGACCTCGTGAACGGCACACCGCCGATCTTCCCGGATATGCCCGCTGCATATCCGGCGTTCGGAGCATCGGAGCTCTCGGCGCTGTAACCCCCTCTCGGCGAGGGCCCCGGAATCGGTCCCCGGCGCAGCCTCCCGCGTCGGGGACCGCATCGTTTCTCATACCGCTCTCAGTGCGGTGCGGCAGACTGGGTCCCATGAGCACGATCCTGATCGTGGACGACGAGCCCGCCGTTCGGGACGCGCTCGAGCGTGCCCTGAAGGCGCAGCACTACACCGTCACCACCGCGGTCGACGGCCGGCAGGCCCTCGACGCGATCGCGAACGAGCGCCCCGAGCTCGTCCTGCTCGACGTCCTGATGCCCGTCATGAACGGGTTCGAGGCCTGCCGGCGACTGCGGGAGCTCGGGGACCGCACGCCGGTGCTCATGCTCACCGCGCGAGACGCCGTGGGCGACCGGGTCGAGGGGTTGGATGCGGGCGCGGACGACTACGTCGTCAAGCCGTTCGCGCTCGAGGAGCTGCTCGCGCGCGTCCGGGCGCTGCTCCGCCGAAGCGGCGCTCCCGACGACCGGCCGCAGCGGTTCGCGGACCTCGAGCTCGACCCTGTGACGCGGGAGGTGCATCGGGGTGAGCGGCCGATCGAGCTTTCGCGCACCGAGTACAACCTCCTGGAGCTGTTCCTGCTCAACCCCAAGCGCGTGCTCACGCGCGAGGTGATCTTCGATCGCGTGTGGGGGTACGACTTCGGCCCCACGTCCAACACGCTCGAGGTCTACGTGGGATACCTGCGCCGCAAGACCGAGGCGGACGGTGAGCCGCGCTTGATTCATACGGTCCGCGGCGTCGGCTACGTCCTGAAGGAGGACTCGTGACCTTCCGGCAACGGCTGACGGCCGCGTCGGCGGCCGCGGTAGCGGTCGCGGTCGTGACGGCCTCGGTCGTCACGTGGTTCGTGGTCCGGCGCGAGCTCAGGGCGCAGGTGGACACCTCGTTGCTCGCGCGTGTGCCCTTCCTGCAGGGGGCCTCGCCGGGGGAGATCCCGGCCGGGCTGGGGATCGGACCCGGCGGGCCTTCGTTCATCTTCGAGGTCGTCGCCCCGAACGGCGAGGTGATCCGTCCGGCCGGCGATCCCGCGCTCGGGATCGCCGTCGGGGGCGACTTCGGAAACCGGCCCTCGCTCCGCGACATCAACGCGAACGGGGTCCACTACCGGGTCCTGTTCGCCCCGATCGGACAGGGCTTCACGGTGCTGCTTGCGCGTCCCCTGACCGAGGTCGACGACACGCTGCGACGGCTCGTGGCGCTCATGGTCCTGATCACCGGCGGCGGGGTGGGCCTCGCGGTGGCGCTCGGCATGGCGGTGACCCGGACCGCGGCGGCACCCGTGGCACGGCTCTCGGACGCGGCCGAACGGGTGACGGAGACCGGCGACCTCTCGCTTCGGATCGAGGGTTCGGACACGCAGGACGAGATCGGGCGGCTGGCGGAGCGCTTCAACGCGATGATGGGCGCCCTCGAGAGCTCGGTGACGGCACAGCGGCAGCTCGTCGCCGATGCGTCGCACGAGCTCCGGACGCCGCTCACCAGCGTTCGGGCCAACATCGACCTGCTCGCGAGCGGACGGCTGACCGACCCGGCCGAACGGAAGCGGCTGCTCGCGGACGTCCGGGTGCAGCTCGAGGAGTTGACCGCGATCGTCAACGATGTCGTCGAGCTCGCCCGCGGAAGCGAACAGCCGATCGAGTTCGAGGACGTACGGCTGGACGAGATCGTCCGGGCGGACGTCGATCGGTTCGAGCGGCGGCCGTCGCACCCGACCGTCGAGTTCGACGTCGAACCGAGCGTCGTGACCGGAGACGCGGTCAGGATCTCGCGAGCCGTTCGCAACATGCTCGACAACGCGGCGACCTGGAGTCCACCCGGCGGCCCGATCGAGGTCACGGTGCGCGAGGCCACGGTCAGCGTGCGTGATTACGGTCCCGGGTTCGCCGAGGAGGACCTGCCGCACGTCTTCGACCGCTTCTACCGATCCACGTCCGCGCGGGGGATGCCCGGCAGCGGGCTCGGGCTCGCGATCGTTCGCCAGGTGGCCGAGGCGCACGGGGGCAGAGCCGTCGCCGAGAACGCACCCGGCGGGGGAGCCGTCGTTCGACTCGAAGTCTCATCCAACTCTCACGACTCGCTCACGGGGAGCTCACCCTCGGGCGGTTGACTCGCCTCCGTGGAACGGACCCGGAGGTGGGCGATGGCTCGAACGGTCAGATGGATCGCGCTGTTCGTGGTCGCCGCCGCGCTGCTGGCGGCGTGTGCGAACGGCTCGGACGACGGCGGCGTGGCCTCGCTCGGCGGCGACGCGGCGGCGGGCGCGACGGGCACATCGGAGGCGAACGAGAATCCTGAGGAGGCGCTTCAGGCGTTCGCCGAGTGCATGCGCGAGCATGGGGTGGAGGACTTCCCCGACCCGACGATCGACGAGAACGGCGGGATCCAGATCGGAGCCCCCGTCGGCGGCGAGGGCGGCACGGATCGGAAGGCGCTCGACGCGGCGATGGAGGCGTGCCAGGACCTCCTGCCCCAGGACCTCGGCCCCGGCGACGGCGGACCCTCCGCCGAGGACCAGGCCGCCCTCGAGGATGCCCTGCTCGCGTACGCCGAGTGCATGCGCGACCACGGCATCGATTTCCCGGACCCCGAGTTCTCGGAAGGTCGGGTCACCCAGGGCGGCGGAAACTTCGACCCGTCGGACCCAGCGTTCCAGGACGCCGACGAGGCCTGCAAACACTTCCTCGACGACGCCGGGATCGACCTCGGGGAGGCGCCCAATGGCTAGGCGGTGGATAGGCTTGGTGGCGATCGTCCTCATCGCGGGTGTGGCGGCGACGGGGTGGCTCGTGTGGGGCGGCGACGGCGGTGGCGACTCGGATACGGCCGACGCCTCCGACCTGTCGAGCGCCTCAGTGCAGCGGCGAGACCTGGTCGAGCGCGAGACCTTCGATGGGTCGCTCGGCTTCGCCGACGAGCAGGCGCTCGCGAGCGCGCGGCCGGGGACGATCACCTGGATCGCCCCGGAGGGGTCGACGATCCGGCGAGGCGACCCGCTGTACGAGGTCGACCGGCGCCCGGTGAGCCTGATGGTCGGCGATCTGCCCGCCTACCGGACGCTCTCTTCGGGCGTCGAGGGCCGCGACGTCCGCCAGCTGCAGCGCAACCTGCTGGCGATGGGGTTCGACGACGGCGGCGACCTCGAGGCGAGCGGCGACTTCGACGCCGACACCGCCGAGGCCGTCCGCGACTGGCAGGAAGACCTCGGCCTTGACCGGACCGGGGTCGTGGAGCTCGGCGACGTGGTGTTCGTGCCCGGCCCGCGCCGGATGGGACAGCATGTCCTGGAGGAGGGATCGGCCGCCGCCGGGCAGGTCGCGACGATCACCTCGCTGCAACGCATCGTCACGATCGAGCTCGACGCCTCGGACCAGGATCTGGTCTCCCCCGGCGATCGCGTCCGGGTCGAGCTGCCCGGCGGCGAGCACATCGCCGGCCGGATCGGCGAGGTCGGCAAGGTCGCCGAGAGCGATCCGCAGGATGACGAGGCCGAACCGACCGTGGAGGTGACGGTCCGGTTGGTCGGGCGCGTGAACACGGATCTGGACCAGGCGCCGGTCGAGGTGGACGTCCAGACCTCGCGAGCGGACGGCGTCCTGGCTGTCCCCGTCGAGGCCCTGCTGGCGCTCGCCGAGGGCGGCTACGGGGTCGAGGTCCTCGACGCGCCCGGGCGCTCGCACCTGGTCGGCGTCGACACCGGCACGTTCGCCGACGGCTGGGTAGAGGTCTCGGGCACGGATATCTCCGAGGGGCTCAAGGTGGTGACCGCGTCGTGAGGGCGCGGCTCGACATCGCCCGCGATCCGTCCGTGGACGGCGATCGCCGCCAGGAGCTCGTCGCGGACCTGCGGGAGGTCTGGAAGGAGTACGAGGGCGGGGTAACCGCCCTCGCCGCATGCTCGCTGGGCATCCGTCGCGGCGAGTCGCTGGCCGTCGTGGGGCCGAGCGGTTCGGGCAAGTCCACGCTGCTGCACGTGCTGGGGACGCTCGACCGCCCCACCCGCGGCGAGGTCCGCGTCGCCGGCATCGACGTCGCCGCTACGTCGGACGCCGCGCTCGCGGCCGTGCGGTCGCGCTGGATCGGGTTCGTCTTCCAGCAGTTCTTCCTGCTCGAGGGGATGAGCGCCCTCGAGAACGTGGCGAACGGCCTTCTTTACGCCGGCGTGCCGGCGGGCGAGCGCCGCGCCAGGGCCGGCGCGGCCCTCGGGCGTGTCGGGCTCGCGAACCGGCTCGACCACCTGCCGTCCCAGCTGTCGGGCGGCGAGCGTCAGCGGGTCGCGATCGCGCGGGCGATCCTGGCGCGGCCCGAGGTCGTGCTGGCCGACGAGCCCACGGGGAACCTCGACTCGGCGAGCGGCGCGGAGGTGCTCGGCCTGCTCCGTGAGCTGAACGAGGAGGGCACGACGCTCGTCGTGATCACGCACGACCGGGAGATCGCCGACGGGATGCGACGGCGCGTGCAGATGCGCGATGGGCGCATCGTCGAGGACTCGAACCGATGAGCGCCCCGAGCGGCACGACGCCGAGGAGCGCCCTGTCCACGGCCGACCTCGTGCGTGTCGGGGCCATCGGGCTCCGGACGCGCAAGCTGCGGGCGACGCTCTCGGCGCTCGGGATCGCGATCGGCATCGCGTCGATGGTGGCCGTGATCGGGATCTCGGACTCCTCACGCGCCGACCTGCTCGCGGCCCTGGACAAGCTCGGCACCAACCTGCTCACGGTGAGCGCGGGGAACTCGGTCTTCGGCGAGGCATCGACCCTGCCCGATGAGGCCGAGGAGATGGTTCGACGCATCGGACCGGTCCAGGACGCGAGCGCGGTGACCGACGTGGACGCGAGCGTGTATCGGAGCGACCAGATCCCCGACTTCGAGACGAACGGCCTCTCCGTGGTGGCGGCCGACCCGGAGCTGCTCGACACCTTGGGGGGCACCGTCGCCGAGGGTGCATTCCTCAACCGCGCGACCGCCCGGTACCCGACCGTGGTGTTGGGCTCGGTCGCCGCCGAGCGTCTCGGTATCACGGGTAGGGACATCGGGGCGCAGGTCTGGCTGGGGCAGCGATGGTTCACCGTGATCGGGATCCTGGACCCCATGCCCCTCTCGCCCGAACTCGACCGGAGTGTCCTGATCGGTCGGCCGGTTGCCGAACGGTTGCTCGACACGTCCGAGAGCGCGAGCCAGATCTACGTGCGGGCCGATCCGGAGGACGTCGAGGCCGTGCAGAGTGTCCTCGCCGCCACGGCCAACCCGGCGAGCCCGGAGGAGGTGAGCGTGGATCGCCCGAGCGACGCCCTCGAGGCACGCGACGCGGCCGAGCGGGCGTTCACCTCGCTGCTCGTCGGCCTCGGCGCCGTGGCCCTGTTGGTCGGCGGCATCGGCATCGCCAACGTGATGGTGATCGGCGTGCTCGAGCGCCGGTCCGAGATCGGCCTGCGCCGGGCCCTGGGTGCTACGAAGCGGCATGTTCGCGCCCAGTTCCTGACCGAGGCCCTGATCCTGTCGGCGATCGGCGGGATCTCCGGCGCCGCGCTCGGGGCCGTGGTGACCGCGGCGTTCGCCCGCGCTCAGGACTGGACGGTCGTCGTGCCGCCGATCGGCGTCGCGGCGGGCGTGGGCGCTGCGCTCCTCATCGGCGCCGTCGCCGGTCTGTATCCGGCGATCCGGGCGGCGCGCCTGTCGCCGACGGACGCGCTCCGATCGGTGTGAGCGTAAGTGGCCAAATTGGCTCCAGGCCCAATCAAGTACAGGCGCCTCCGCGGTACAGGTACGGCACTGATCCAGAGCAAGCTTCCCCGTCCTTACGGGAAGCGATAGAGCTGTCGTATGACCGCACTTGAGCTCAACGGCCTTCGCCTGGTTCGTCCACGGGATCTTTTTCATCTCCCTCCGTCCACCCCGCTCAAACTGGTCGGGTGGAGTTCCGTCTGGGCATGGCGACATGATCCGCTGCCGGAAGCTCCTCGACGCCGCAGAAACCGAGGCGCATGAGCGTGGTTGCGCCCAGATGGTGACTTCGAGCCACAGCTTCCAGGCGCCCGAGATGTACCGGGCACGCGGCTACCTCGAATACGGTCGGATCGACGACTACCCACGTGGGTTCGCGCACATCCACTTCGTGAAGGATCTGCCAGGGTGACGGTTCGCATTACCCGAGGGTGGGTGAGCTCGAGTCGCAGCATCTTCGCCTTGAGGGTCACCGGTTGAGCCGTCGGAACGGTTTGTCTCTTCGGCTCCACTGCTTCACGGAGCCGGAGCAAGGTCAGCAAGGTCTTAGAGGGCCCGTCAGGACTGAACCGGGATCCGCCCCGAGACCGTCGTCCCGCCGCCTGGCCGGGACCGGATGTCGAGTGTGCCGCCGAGTGCAGCCAGACGATCGGACATGTTCTGGAGGCCGGTTCCGAGCGGGGTTGTCCCTTGGTCGAACCCTCGGCCGTCGTCAGCGACGGAGAACAGCAGATCGCCATTCTCTTGCCACAGCCGAACGGCCACGTCGGATGCATCCGCGTACTTCGAGGCGTTCTGCAGTGCTTCGAGCACGCAGAAGTAGACTGCGGCCTCGAACTCCTGCGAATAGCGGCTGATACCGTCCGTCTCTACTCTGACCGGCATCGCTGCCTTCCGCGACTGCGCCTCCAAGGCCGACACGAGCCCTTTGTCGGCAAGTAGCGGCGGGTAGATTCCGCGCGCCAGGTCGCGGAGCGTTTCGAGCGCGTCGCCCAACCCCTCCTGTAGATCGCTCAGCATCTCCAGCTCCTTCTCCGGCTCCCTGCCGACGAGGGCGGACGCAAGCCGCGCCTTGACAGCGAGGGCGACGAGCTGCTGCTGCGCACCGTCGTGCAGGTTGCGTTCGAGGCGCCGGCGCTCCTCGTCCTGCGCGGCCACCAGGCGTTGCCGCGAGGCCCGCAGATCCTCGATGAGCCGGGAGTTCCGAAGGACGAGGCCCGCCTGCGCCGCCAGGTCGTTCACGAGTTTCTGCTCGACGGGCGAGACGTTCTCGTTGGGCGGCTTGGTGAGGCTGAGCGCGCCCAGGATCTCGCCCTGGTATCGCACGGGCAGCGCGAGCGTCTCGTCGGCGAACACGCTGAGGTTGTCGCCAGAGAACGCCCTGGGCGCGGGCGACTCGCCGTCCGAAGGCCACGTGGCGGCCGGGCGGAGCTCCGAATCGATCCTCAGCCACACGACTGTGGTGCGCGCTCCGGTCCCCTCGGCGAGCAGCCGGACCATCCGCTGGAGGACGTCCTCGCCCGAGTAGGTCTCGCCCA
The DNA here is from genome assembly GCA_046725395.1 of Actinomycetota bacterium. Classification (GTDB taxonomy): domain Bacteria; phylum Actinomycetota; class Thermoleophilia; order Solirubrobacterales; family 70-9; genus DASUPK01. The sequence continues at coordinate 20,953 of JBKOYL010000088.1, forward strand.
CGTGCTCGGAGAACTCAGAGAGCACTTCGTATGGCGTCGCGCGATTGCCGTAAACCAGGCGGTTCGCGATCCGCTGCGCGCGTTGCCGGATCGGCTGGAAGGCGACGGCAACGATCGCGGTGGCAAGCAGCGAGAGCCCCTCGGTCACGCCGATGAACGCGCCGATCACGACGACGATGACGACGTAGATGGCGCTGATGAAGGCCGCAAGCAGGCCGTAGACGATCGTCTTGCCGATGATGAGATCGATGTCGTATAGGCGATATTTGAGAACCGCAATTGCGATCGCTACGTCCATGAAGGCGAGCGAGAGGCTCGCGGCGACGGAGGCGGCGATCGCCTCGGAGAAGATCCCGAGGGTGATGGAGACGGCCACAATGGCGGCCGCAGCGACGAACCACTTCAGCTGCTGGCGCTCGTCTCCGCTTGACCCTCGGAAGCGGACGCCGACCGACACTGCGGAGAGCACCAACGTCACGGGCAATGCGAGCACGGCGACGCTGAAGACAATAAGGAGCAACGCCGGCAGCCCTCGCGTGGCGTCCTCGGAACCCGCGAACGGATCGGACCAGACCCTCGTTGCCAGGGTGATAGAGCCCGCGGTGAGACACAGGAGCCCGACGCCGGCGAGCCAGGCAACCGGGCGCCATCTCCCCGAGGGCAGGTGTCCAGTCGGGAACAGCAGAAACAGGAACGGCAGCAGGCAGATCGCGATGGGCAGCAGGCCGGCGCTGAGCCAGGCCAGCAACCTCCCGCCCGGCAGGACGCCGGGGTCCACCACCAGAACGTGAACGGCGTACAGCTGTCCAAACGCCGCCAGCGCGAACACGAATGTGGCGCCCAGATACACCCAGCCGATCGCGTTTCTAGGCTGACGCGAGGCGATCAGCGCGCCGAGGACCGGCACGGGGATGCTCACCGCGATCTCGAACCCCGTCAGCAAGCTCCACACGCCGACGCTCTCAGGCAGTTCGATGCGGGAGCGGTCGACCAGGAACAGGATCAGGGCGGCGACCATTAGCGCGATCGAGAGGACGCCGACGGACCACGCCACCCAACGGGCGGTGTAGCGATTCACCGGCCCCACCCCCGCCCGGATTCTGCGCCAATCGGTTCCCCTTCGGAAGGCCCCCATCCCGGGGGTCAAGTGGCACGGATTTTGGCGATCACGATTCTCGGATTTGAGGCTATGCCGCCACTAGACCACCGGCTCGCCGTGCGGCGCGGGGCTCCCGGTCCACCTGACGATGAACGCGTCGAGTCCAATCTCGAGTCTGGGTCGCAGATACGCATTCGGGAAGAGGATCCGCAGCTCCGCGAGGACTGCCCATCCCCGCGAGTGGTTCTTCGGCGGCCGCCGTCTAATACAACCGCCGGGGAGGCCGCCTCGCCACCAGCCCCAACCGTATGAGCGAGAAACCGAAGATCCCCAGTCCCACGTAGAAACCGACACCGGAAAGGAGCGCTCCGGGCGCTATCACGGTGACCAGGCCCGACCCCGCCATCCGCTCCGCCACGGCGTCGAGTGCGAAGCCGACAGGGATGCTGGCCGCGAACGCTACGGCGAATCCGCGAGGAAGGACGCCCGCAATCGCGGCGGCGGTCCCGAAGAGAATCACACCGAGCAGGAACACCCACGCCGACGACGCATCGAGCGCGGCCGTCCAGGCGGGCTCCAACCCCAGAAGCGTCGTCGCGATGGCGTTGGCGAGCGCCAAGAGCAGCAGGAGGAGGCAGCCGCCCTGAACAACGAGGGTGCCCACCACGCCGAGCATGCCGTCCCGGCCTGCCTGCCACGAATGGAGGTCTCGTGCGGCAAGCACCATGAGTGCTGCTGCGGGGACAAGCGCTAACCACAGCCAATCGGCGACCGGATGCCCGACAAGCGCAAGAAGGATCAGCGTTCCGGCCGCCACCGCCGCCCAACCGTTCGCACCCCGCGCCCTATCCGTCATGGCGACCGACCATCTGAAGACGCTGGCTCCATGTCGGGCACGTCCCAGGTCGCATGGGGTTCGTCGAACACTCCTTTGAGGATCTCAGCCATGAACGACTCCGGATCGTTGATCAGGGTGTTCGCCAGGATCGCCACGGTCCGGCCGTCGTCGGGGAAGTCGCCGAGCATTCCGACGAAGCCATTCTCGATGATGCCTTCGTGGACGATGGCCCGATGGGTCCCGAAGTTCCGCAGGAACAGGCCGAGCCCGTACGGGACCGTGCGACCGTCGGCAAGCTTGGCGGGCGTGGTCATCAGGCGGTACGACGCTGGACTGACGACCCTCCCGGACCTCAGCGCCTCGGTCCAGGCAAGGAGCTCCAGCACCGTCGAACAGCCGGCCCCGGCGGAGGAAGCGATGCTCAGGTCGACCGGCCCGGCAGGGACCAGCGGCAAGGGCTCTCCCAGGCGGATGGCCCGAGTCCAGCTTCCCGTCTGCTGTTCGTAGCCGCGCGCGTAAGGAGCCGACGACCTGTGCGGGCACACCGAGGTGTGGCGCAGACCAAGCGATCCGAGAAGTTTCTCCGTGAGGTAGGTGTCGTACGAGAGGCCGGTGACCCGCTCGATGATCATCCCCGCAAGGACGTAGCCCGAGTTGCTGTAACGCCACTGCGTTCCCGGCGCGAAATCCAGGGGCAGTGACAGGACCTCGCGCATGATCGCCTCGCGCCGAACGGTCGCATCGGCTGCATCGCCATACGAGGGCTGGGCGGTGAGCTCCGGGATGCCGGATGTGTGCGACAGGATCTGCTGGATCGTGATCGGCTGGCCGTGGGACGGGTAACCGGGCAAAAACTTGTGGATCTCGTCGTCGAGCGCCAGCCGCCCTTGCTCTTGCAGCCGAAGCATCGCGGCGGCGGTGAACTGCTTGGTGATCGACCCGATCCCGTAGACGGTGTCGGCAGCGGCCGGTACTTCTCCTTGGAGATCCGCGAAGCCGTATCCATCGGCGAACACGACGGTTCCTCTGTGCGCGATGGCGACCGAGAACCCGGCCACGTTCCACTCGCTCAGCAATCGCTTCGCGACGTCGTCCATCCTGGCGGCCAGCTCAGTGTCGATCCGGACGAACGGCCTGCCTGAGACATCGGATCCCCCTGCGCGGAGCTGCGGCCGCCTGAGCGAAGGGCCGATCGATGTGACACCCAAGGTCAGGAGCACGACCAGCGTGAGAACAGCTGGGAGCCTGAACACCCTCTTCACGATGACCTCCAGGGTCGGGATCACTCTGCACCGAAACTCGACAGACGGAAAGGGCGCTCCCGTGACTTGATGGGAAGGTAGACACGCACCGACTGCGGTGCCTCCACCTCGGGCAGAGGGGTCAGCGAGACTCAGTTTCACGTACCCGGACTGCGTCACGACCGCATCGCGCTACTCCGAGGGCCAGCTCTCCCGTAGATGGTTGATCCAGCTGGCAGCGGGCTGAGGGCAGTCGCGGGTTGCTCCTGTCACCCCGCTACAGGCCGGAACGAGAAGGGCGACCAAGCCCAGGAGAGGGAGAACCTTGGCCCCCCAACGGCTCACGCCGACGACTCCCTCAGCATGCCGACGAGTATGGCCCGAAGGACTCTATCCTCCTCGCAGTCGATCAGGAGCTCAGCGAAGGCGCGACTCTCCGGGATGCTGCGGGAAGCCGACCGCTAACCCTCGGACACGCGCAGCTCATCTGGCTCAGGACGACGGGAGACGCCTTTCTTTGCGGACGGAACAGTCAGGCTTGCCCCGGGCGCTACGATGGTGAGCTGCCAGGGAGGGTGGCCATGTCTCACGCCCCATGGGTCGCAGAGAGGTTGCTTGCCGTCGTCGCGGCAACAGGACTCGCGCTCGTCGGATCATCTTGCGGCGGGAACGACGCGAAGCGTCCACCGATTGCGCCGGGGCCTCATTCAGGGGTTTTGAAGGCTCGGCTCATCTAGAGACGACGGGTGACCTTCTCACAACTGCTGACCTCTGCGTCCTGTCTGCCGCTGGAATCGAAACGGACCTGGGCGGCTTCGGATTCACATGGGAAGGCGAGGAGGGACTTCCTTCCCTCACTATCCTGGGCCCGATCGAGACCGGGACGCGGCCAACCACGTCCACACCACCGGACCCTATTGTGACGATAGTTCTGGAGGGCGATCCGTCCGCCGCCGCTTTCGTCAGCAATGACGGCACCTGTTCGGTCACGGTCGATTCGGTGGACGCCAGTGCGGTGTCTGGCAGCCTCTCCTGCACGAATCTCTCGACCAGCGATGCGAGCGGGACCATCGGCGCTCAGGGAACGTTCCAAGCTTCTAAGACATGATGACACGCGCCCCGGTGCGTTGAGATCGCCGAGCAGGCCTCCAATCCTGGACTCAGCGGATTCTCCGATGTGAGAATGGCGATTCGCGCAGGGGCGGTTCATGAAGCCAAGCCTAGGCTCAGCCGAGCAACGTTGGTGGTCCCGGCACGCATGGATCACCGTGACCGCGTGCGGGCTTCTCGGTGCCTTGATCTTCTTCGCTGTTGTTCGCTCGATGATGTCGAATGAGCAGTTGGATGGGTACTCTGCCTTCGGTGCTGGGCTGCCGGGTGCAGGTCTGGTTCTGTCAACGATGGCCGGCTTGCTACTTGGGGTCTTCGCAGGAGTGGTACTGATCCGAGCGGGGAGGAGCGGCGACATCGAGTGTCCGCGATGCGGGACTCTTAACTCACGGGGTGCCGCCGCCTGCTCTGCGTGCTCCCTCCCGCTGGATTAGATAGGCTCCGCGGCAGGTTCGATGATCATCCTTCCTAGCTCCGTTGGATGAGCGATGTCGCACGAAATTGGTAAGCAGTCTGAGACGGTGCATCTGCTCCAGCATTTCGCGAACGCTCGGAAGGTCCAAGGCGGAGCGGTACTCTTCCGCTTTCCGTGGGTCGCGGGTCACGCGTCCGGCCTCATCATTCCAGACAAGGTAGCGCGGCGCGATGACGAAAGGCGTTCCGGCCGGGCACCCCCAGCCATGTTGTGTCTGGAATGCAGCTTGGGCACCCCCACACAACCATAGTTGCTCTCGGGCGCAGGGGTGCCGTTTCGGGGGGCTCAGGCTGCAATGTATCGGGCGATAGCGAGGTCCCGTCCCCCGAAGGGATCGTTCTTCGGCACGGTGTTGCCAACAACGAGCACTCGGTCGTTTGACTGCAGGACCAGATCCCTCGGAACAGCATGCTGGCCTTCGGCCAGATTCACCGCCGTTCCCTTGTTTGCGAAGCGCCGGTCGAGTGATCCATCCTGTCGATAACGGGCCACGGCAAAGGCCATCTCGGACTTCAAGCTCTCCGGAGGGATGCAGCGTTCACCCGTAACAAGGACTTTGTCACGGGCTTGGAGAGCCATTCCTCGGGCGTTGAGAGAGGTCACACGAGCGCGTCCATCGCCGTCGAACGTCGTATCGAGATGGCCGTTCCTGCGGAACCGCCACAGCTTCTGGGGGGAGTAGGAGTCTGCGCAATAGGCCGCGCCGGCTGAGCCGGAGACCAGGACCACGATCTTCCCGTCCGCAGCGACCTCGCCATCGATGACGTCGTGCCAATCTGGGATGAGACGGCGGACGATGCCTCGTTTACCGAAGGAGGAATCGAGCGAGCCATCCTGCAGGTATCGGACAAGCGCCAGCTTGAACGTTCCTTCGAACGCGTCGATGAGGGTCGCCATACTGGCGATCACCAACAACTTGCCATTTGGGAGAACGTCAACGCCGATCGGCCAGTCATTGTCCGACCCCAGAGACGTGACGACCCGCCCGTTCTCGCCGAACTCCGGATCCGGCTGCCCGCTAGGCAAGTATCGGGCAACCACGAACGGATCTCTCGCCGTGACCACGATCTTGCCGTCGAGCTGCACGGCGACGCGCGACGGGTAGAGGTCGGTCCCAACATCTACGAAGCCCCCTGCGCCGAAAGCAGCGTCAAGCGTTCCGTCGGCAAGGTAGCGAGCGAGGACGGCACCCCTCGTGTCGGTCGAATCCCCGACACTAATCAGAACGAGAACTCGCCCCTCGCTGTCGAGCTGCACATCCACCGGAATGTCGTTCTGGTCGAGGTCGGTGATGACCACACCTTCATCGCCGAAACTCGGGTCGACCCTCCCGTTGAGGAGGTACCCGACCAGCGCAAGGTCCTGTTGCCAGTCGCAGCAGAACCCGATCTGCAGGGTTCCCGCAACGACGATCCTCGACCCGACTGCGACCGCGTTCCCAAAGTCCATCCCACCCAGGTCGGTTACAACCACGCCCTCCTGCCCGAAGGTCGGATCCAACGCTCCAAGCTCACTCGCCTGATTGAGGAACTTGCTCGTCGTCGCGGACGCGGGTGCAGCAACGATTATCGTCAGCAGGACCGCAGACAGGAATCTCGTCCTTCTCATCTAGCCACCTCGCGTTTGTGAGGACGACCTTGACTCTAATCCCCAGATTCGTCCGTCTTACAGGGGTTGCCGCTCAATCCTCGGGAAGACCCAATCCGAGAGGAACGCGGCTCTGTTGCGCTTCGGCGAAGGGTGCCGTTTGGGAACGCCCTATCTCCTAACCCGTCCTCCATGTGATGGGAAGGGAGATAAAGGCCCCCGGAACGCCCCATCCGTAACGGGGTCTGTTACTCAATGGCCCCT
>JBKOYL010000011.1:0-22481 GCA_046725395.1 Actinomycetota bacterium
GGTACCGCCGTGATCGGCCCGCGGATCAAACGGTCTCTGGCGGGCTTCGGGCCGCTCCTATAATCCGTGCGGACGCCCGAGGAGACCCTGTGCAGCGGATGACCATCTACGGAGTGAGTTTCGACATGGTCGGCAAGCAGCCGATCGTGTTGCTGAAGACCGTGGATGGCAACAAGTTTCTGCCGATCTGGATCGGCCACCCGGAGGCGGCGGCGATCCTGATGAAGCTCCAGGGCGCCTCGACCCCCCGGCCGATGACCCACGACCTGCTCTCCGACGTGCTCGAGCAGATGGAGGCCAAGTGCGAGAAGGTCTCGGTCACCGAGCTCCGTGACAACACCTTCTTCGCCTCGATCACGATCTCGATGAACGGTTCCGAGCTCGAGATCGACTCCCGGCCCTCCGACGCACTCGCGCTGGCGGTCCGCACCTCGGCGCCGATCTTCGCCGCCGACGAGGTGATCGAGGAGTCCGCGATCGAGTTCGAGGGTGAGGAGGTCGAGGATCAGGAGCAGGTCGTCGAGAAGTTCAAGGACTTCCTCGACAACGTCACTCCCGAGGACTTCGCCCAGGGCGAGGGCGAGCTCTAAGCGGGAAGCGTGGCGTCTGTGGCCGGCCGCTCCCGCGCGGAGGCCAGGATGCGCTCGACCAGCTGGGCGAAGTCGATGCCGGCCGCCTCCGCCGCCATCGGGAAGAGGCTGGTGTCGGTGAGCCCGGGGATCGCGTTCACCTCGAGCACCTGTGGGCCTTCATCGCCGAGGATCAGATCGACGCGGGCGAAGCCGCTGCAGCCCAGGGCCTCGTAGGTCTCGGTGGAGAGCCGCTGGACGTGCTGCGTCAGCTGATCGCTCAGCTCAGCGGGGCAGACGTACTCGGTCCGCCCGATCTCGTAGCGGGCCTCGAAGTTGAAGAAGTCCTCCTCGCGGGGGATCGCCTCGACGACCGGCAGCGCCTCCGCCCCCAGGATGCTCACCGCGAGCTCCCTTCCGTCGACGTAGCGCTCGAGCAGCACACGGTCGTCGTAGCTGAAGGCGGCGAGGAGCGCCTGCGGGACCTCTTCGCGGCCGGAGGCGAACTCGACGCCGAGCGAGGAGCCCTGGCTTGCGGGCTTGACCACGAGCGGGAAGCCGAGGCGCTCCTCGATCTCCTCGAGGGTCTCGGCGGCCCCGAGCTCCCGGAAGGCGGTCGCGTTGAAGGCCGCCCAATCCGGTGTAGGGAGCCCACCCGCCCGGATCTCGTGCTTGGTGGCGACCTTGTCCATGCAGAGCGCGCAGGCCGCGACCCCCGGGCCCGTGTAGTGGAGGTCGAGGATCTCGAGCAGCTCCTGGACCGTGCCGTCCTCGCCTCCCGGCCCGTGCAGAGCGATGAAGACGACGTCCGGCCGCACCGCTCGCAGCCGGGCGACGAGGTCCCGGCCTACGTCGATCGCGATCGCGTCGTGCCCCAGCTCCCCGAGTGCGTCCTCAACCCGCGCAGCGGAGCGAAGCGATACGCCGCGCTCCAGCGAGCTGCCGCCCTTCAGCACCGCGACCTTCATCTGCGTTTCGGCATCGGGACTATCTCGCCGCCGCCCGTCTCGTCGTCGCGGTCGGGCTGCGGCTCGGTCCTGTGTTCGCCCGTGATGGTCTCGTAGAGCGCGACCTGCTCGGAGACGACGTTGCCGATGCGGCGGATGCCCTCGCGCAACTCCTCTTCGTCGGAGGCCGAGAAGTTGAGGCGCATGGACGAGCCGCCGCGGCCGTCCACGTAGGCAGCCCGCCCCGGCACGAAGGCGACGTTCTCCCGCAGCGCCTTGGCGAGCAGGTCCGTCGTGTCGATGTAGTCGGGCAGCGTCGCCCAGACGAACAGGCCGCCGTCCGGCCGGGTCCAAACCGACTGCTCGGGGAAGTGCCGCTCGAGGGCGGCGAGCATCGCGTCCCGGCGCGAGCGATAGATCTCGACCAGGTCCGCGATGTATTCGCGCCACCGCCGCTCGCCGAAGTACTCCCGGACGAAATACTGGGCGAGGGTCGAGGTGCAGAGGTCGGCGGCCTGCTTGCCGAGCCCGATCTTCTCCAACACGGGCGGCGGCGCCGCTACCCAGCCGATCCGGATGCCCGGCGAGAGGATCTTCGACAGGGTCCCGAGATAGAGGACGTAATCCCCGCCGTCGAGGCTGTAGAGCGTCGGCCGGGGGTCGCCGTCGTAGCGGAGCAGCCCGTACGGGTTGTCCTCGACGATCAGCACCTCGTGCTCCCGCGCCAGCTCGACGAGCCGGCGCCGGCGCTCCTCGGAGAGCGTGACCCCGGCTGGGTTCTGGAAGCTGGGGACGGAGTAGATGAACTTCGGGCGCCGGCCCTGGCGCGCGAGGACGGCGAGGAGCTCCTCGAGCTCGTCGATGCGCATGCCGTCGTCGTCGGTGGTGACCTGGTGGACGTCCGCCTCGTAGCTGCAGAAGGTCGGGACGGCCCCCGGGTAGGTCGGCGCCTCACAGATCACCGGGTCGCCGGGGTTGACCAGCGTCTTTGTGATCAGGTCGATCGCCTGCTGTCCGCCCGTGGTCACGATCAGGTCGTCGGGATCGGGTGCCATGTCCTCTTCCGCCATGACCTCGACGATGCAGGCCTTCGTCTCCTCGAAGCCCTCGGTCGGCCCGTACTGGAGCGCCTCCGCGGAGGACTCGTGCGCGATCCGGGTCATCTGCGCGGCGAAGCTCTCGGAGGGGAAGGTGGAGGTGTCCGGCAGCCCGCCGGCCAGCGAGATCACCTCGGGGCGGGCGGTGATCGCCATCAGATCCCGCATGGCCGAGGAGCGCATCACCTGCGTCCGTCGCGCGAACAGCCCGGCATAGCGCTCGAGGTCGTGGGCGGTGGTGTGGGCGCGGCGGCGCCGCGGCGCCTCACCCCGGCCTGGAACAGGCCTGCCTCGCTCCTGCGGATCCCTCATCGGCGGACATCTTGGCGGAAGTCGGGCGCCGACACCGACGGGTCGCTGGCGGGCGCCCCAGCACCTGTAGCCTCCCCGCCCGACGATGTTCCTCGCCATCTGTCAGGGGCTGGGACTTGCGATTGCAGCCGGACTCATCCTCGGAGTCGTCCTTCCCCCGATCATGCCGACCTGGGGCGCCGTCGCAGGCGTCGCGCCGATCGGCGTGCTCGCGGCGGGTGCCGCTCTCAACGGTGGGGACGAGGCGCTCTGGCCGGCCTTGCCCGTCGGCTTGCTCGGAGCGGGGCTGGCTGCCGCCGTCACGCGCGATGTCGCCTCGGGCGCGATCCGGCGCCAGCGCGATCGCCTGACCGGAGCGCAGGTCCAGGCACCCAGCGGCGTGACGGTGATCGTGGTGATCGCCGCGGTGGTGATCGCCGCCGTCAGCCTCGTCTTGCCGCCCGTCTCGCTCGTCGTTCTGGTGGCGCTGGCCTCGCTCGGGATCTCGCGGAGGCAGCGGGCCCAGCGCAAGCACGAGGGCCTCCGGGTCCTCCGCTAGTGAACGCGACCGGGGTCGCTGCCTAGCCGTGGCGAGCAAGCTCGTCCTCGTGGTGGTCGACGCGATGCATCCCGAGATGCTGCTTCGGGCGATCGACGACGACGTTGCGCCGACCTTCGGTGCGCTGCTCGAGCGCGGCGACCTGGTCACGGACTGCGTTTCGAGCTTTCCGTCGGTCACCCCGGTGGCCAGCTCAGAGATGATGACCGGCACCGGCCCGGCCGGTCACTGGGTGATGGGGATGAACTGGTACCACCGGCTCGAGCGCCGTTACATCGAATACGGCTCGTCCTTCGAGGCGACCCGGACCTTCGGCCTCTTCCGGGCGATGTACGACCTCGTCTACAACATGAACCTCGACCACCTGAGCTGGGAGGCCGAGACGGTCTTCGAGCGCCTCGGGGACGCGGGGATCCGGACGGCCGCGACTCCCTTCCTGATCTACCGCGGGCGCCACCGGCACCAGCTCGGGCTGGAGGGTCTGGTCCGCCGCGCCGCCGCCGCGGCCAACTTCCGTCACGCCGTCTGGGGACCGGACGAGTTCTTCTACGGAGACCTCTACGCGAGCCGCCCGACCGGCTGCGGGCCGACCTTCACCCGGCCCGGGAGGCGCGACGAGTACTCCGCCTGCGTCGCGGAGGAGCTGGTCCGGGAGGGCGCCTACGACTTCCTGCTCTTCAGCCTGCCCGACAACGACTTCCACTCGCACCGGCACGGCCCGGAGGCGACGGTCGACTCGATCGCCAAGGCGGATGCGATGTTTGCGCGGATCGTCGAAGCGGGCGGCGGACTGGACGAATTCCTCTCGGAGCACGCGGTGATGCTGACCTCCGACCACGCCCAAACGGCCGTGGAGCACGCGCTGCCCCTCGCCGACGAGCTGGCCGAGGACTGGGCCGTCCTGCAGCCCAACACCGATAGGCCCGAGGAGGCGGAGATCGCCGTGAGCCCGACATCCCGCGCCGCCGCCGTCTACATCCTCGACACGGGCAGGCGGCATCCCGGCACCCACGAGCGCGCGCGCCTGCGACTGCGCGAGCTGGCGGGAGTGGACCTGATCACCTGGCTGGGCGGTGGCGACGGCACGCCCCTCCAGCGAACCGGGGTCGGCCTGGACGATCCGATGAGCGTCGAGGCGGTCGTGGAGCGCAACGGCTACGAGCTCCGCTTCCGGCCGGGCGGCCCCCTCAAGGATCTGCGCGGGAACCTCTGGTCGATGCGGGGGGAGCCGGAGGCCCTCGCCGGGGACATAACCCGCGGGCGGTTCGAGTCGGAGGAGTATCCCGATGGCCTGGCCCGGCTCTGGTCCGCGCTGACCTCGCCGCACGCCGGCGACGTCCTGATGTCGGCCGCCGAGGGTTACGAGTGCGTGGATTGGGGCGGCATCAGCCACGTCGGCGGCGGCAGCCACGGCTCGCTCGGACGAGGTGACTCCCTCAGCCCGGTGCTGTTCGTAGGTTGCGGCCCGGACCGACCGGGTAAGCGGGCGCAGTGGGCGCTGCGAGATCTCGCGCCGGTGATCCTGGAGCACTTCGGGATCGACGCCGGAAGGCCACGGGGATGACGCCGCCCGTCGAGCAGGTCAAGCGAATCGGGCGGGGCACGCTGAAGCCGGGGAACTGGGTGCAGCTCTTCCAGTTCGGGCTGGTGGGAGCCTCCGGCTACATCGTCAACCTGGCCATCTTCGCCTTGCTGGTGGGGCCCCTCGGCCTGCACCACATCCCCGCGGCGGTGCTCGCCTTCTGCGTGGCTGTGACCAACAATTTCTGGTGGAACCGGCATTGGACCTTCGAGGCGAAGCACGGTCACGCCGGCTTCCAGGCCGCCCGCTTCTTCACCGTCAGCGTGCTGGCGCTGGGGGTCAACCTGATCGCGCTGGAGATTCTGGTGCGAGGCGGAACGGCTGACGTCCTGGCTCAGGCGATCGCCGTGGCGATTGCGATGCCCTTCAACTTCGTGGGCAACAAGCTGTGGACGTTCGACCACTGAGGCCGCTCCTTCTCGCTGCCTGCTTCGCGGTCGCTCTCATCCTGCTGTCGCCGGCCACCGCCGGAGCGGAGCCGCGGAAAGTCACTCAGAGCCGGGCGATCGAGATCGCCAAGCAGGACTCGAAGGCGATCGCGGCGGCGGAGCAGCATCCCGACCTGAGCCCATCGGCGAACCGCAGTGAGTCCACCGGTCTCTGGGAGGTCGGCTTCTTCACCGGCGGCAACGAGGTCGTCCAGGTGGTGGTGCACCCCGCGACCGGCGAGATCCTCGAGTCCTGGACGGGCTACCAGGTCGCCTGGCGGATGGCCCGCGGCTACCCGGGGGCGTTCGGGCGGATGATCAATGCCCCGTACATCTGGCTGCCGCTCTGCGCGATCTTCGTGCTCGGCCTGCTCGACTGGCGCCGGCCCTTCCGCCTCGCCCACCTCGACCTGCTCGTGCTGCTCGGCGGCTTCGGCCTCTCCCACTACTTCTTCAACGAGGCCAACATCGGCCTCTCGGTGCCGCTCGCCTACCCGCCCCTCGTCTACCTGCTCGGCCGGGCGCTCTGGCTCGGCTTCCGCAGGAAGGAGGGCAGCGGCCTCCGGCCCTCGCTACCGATCACGGTCCTGGCCGTGATCACCGTCGCCCTGGTCGCGGGGCGGATCACCCTCAACGTCGCCGACTCGAACGTGATCGACGTCGGCTACTCCGGCGTGATCGGCGCGGACCGGATCGCCGATCAGCAGCCGCTCTACGGCAACTTCCCGGAGGACGACCAGTCAGGGGACACCTATGGGCCGGTTGCGTACTACGCCTACGTGCCGTTCGAGCAGGCCTTCCCCTGGAGTGGCACCTGGGACGACCTGCCCGCCGCGCACGCGGCCTCGATCTTCTTCGACCTCGGCACGATCGCGGCGCTGTTCATGCTCGGCCGCCGCCTGCGCCGAGGGCGCCGGGGGACCGAGCTCGGCGTCCTGCTCAGTTTCGCCTGGGCCGCCTGCCCCTACACCGCCTACGCCCTCGAATCGAACACCAACGACGCCCTCGTCTCCCTGACATTGGCAGCCGCCCTCCTCTGCCTGACCGCCCCCGTCGCGCGCGGCATCGCCCTCGCCCTCTCCTCGATGACCAAGTTCGCCCCGCTGGCCCTGGGCCCGCTGTTCGCATCCTATGGGGCAACGGATCCCAGCTCGGATTCTAGGACGGGTGCCGAGCCGGGGGATGCTGCGGACGTGAGCCAGGCGGAGTCTCGGGCGGGTGGCGGCGTGGGGGGCCCCATCCGACGACGACGCCGTCGCCCGCAGGATGGGGGGCCCACGCCGTCAGGACCCGCCCGGCGATACCTCCGTGTGGCACTCCCGTTCACCATCGCCTTCGGGATCACGACAGCAGTTGTCTGCCTTCAGGCATTGCTGGACCCGGGCCTCTCGACCTTCTGGCACCGGACGATCGCCGAGCAGGGCGGTCGGGACTCGCCGTTCAGCGTCTGGGGGCAGGATCAGTCGCTCGGCTGGCTCCAGGCGGTGGTCAAGGCGGCGGCCGTCGGGCTGGCGGTCCTGGTCGCGTTCCGCCCCCGGCGGCGAGACCACGTCACCATCGCTGCGCTTGGTGCGGCCGTGGTGATCGCGATGCAGCTCACCGTCGACCACTGGTTCTACCTCTACATCCCCTGGTTCCTGCCGTTCCTGCTGATCGCGCTGCTCGCGACCGGGACCGTGCCGCTAGCCGCCGACGGGGAGGAGGATCTGGTCGATCCCGCGAGCGCGCCCGTCGTCGGCGATCTCGACCGCGACCGCCATCAGCCAGACGTCCTCGTCCGCCGTCTCGAAGCGAACGGGCATCTGCGTCTGGAAGGCGCGTAGAGCCTGCTCGCGGCGCACGCCGATCACCCCGGCGCGGGAGCCGGTCATGCCGACGTCCGTGACGTGGGCCGTTCCGCCGGGCAGCACCCGGGCGTCGGCGGTCGGCACGTGAGTGTGCGTCCCGAGGACCGCCGCGACGCGGCCGTCGAGGTGCCAGCCCATCGCCACCTTCTCGCTGGTCAGCTCCGCGTGGAAGTCGACGACGAATGCGTCGGCGGCGCCGGCGAGGGAGTCGAGCAGCTGGTCGATCGCGGGGAACGGGTTGCGGTCCACCCGCATGTGCATCTCGCCGCTCAGGTTGATCACGGCGACCCGCATGCCGGCCGCCTCGACGATCGTGTGGCCGCGGCCGGGGTTGCTCGCGGAGAAGTTCGCCGGGCGCACGATCCGGCGCTCCGAGTCCAGGTACGGATAGACGTCCCGGTGGCGGTAGGTGTGGTTGCCGAGCGTGATCACGTCGACCCCGGCGTCGAAGATCTCGCGCGCTGTCTCGGCGGTGATCCCGACGCCCCCGGCCGCGTTCTCGCCGTTGGCGACGACCAGGTCGGGCAGCCGCTCCGCGCGAAGCTCGGGCATCGCCCCCGCCAGACCCTTGCGACCCGGCCTGCCGACGACGTCCCCTATGAAGAGGAGGCGCACAGCGGCGCAGCGTAGTGCAAGGGCAGCCGCCCTCGTTCGTCTAGCTTTCGCCCGATGAGCGAGCAGTCCCCGCGGGTGCGCCGGCGCCGAGTCGACCCCGTGCTCGAGGTGGACGGCCTCTCCAAGTCCTACGGCGAGCGCACGGCGCTCCGCGAGGTGAGCCTCGACCTCGGACGCGGCGAGCTGCTCGCGGTCCTCGGCCCGAACGGCGCGGGCAAGACGACGCTGCTCGCGATCCTCGCGGGGATCACGAAGCCGGATTCGGGCCGGGTCGACCGCGCGAACGGCGAGGTCGGCTGGGTGCCGCAGCAGGCCGGGCTCTACCGCCGCCTCACCGTCGAGGAGAACCTGAGGCTTTTCGCTCGGATGGAGGAGACGCCCGACGTCGACGCGACCGTCGAGCGGATGCTCGCGCAGACCGGCCTCGCGCACCGCCGCTCGGACCAGGTCTCCTCTCTCTCGGGCGGCAACCAGCAGCGGATCAACATCGCGATCGGGCTGCTCGGAGATCCATCCGTGCTGCTGCTCGACGAGCCCAGCTCGGGCCTCGACCCGAGTCAGCGGATCCGCCTCTGGGAGTTCGTAGCCGGTCTGTCTGCGGCCGGGACCGCGGTGATCTACTCGACCCACCAGATCGAGGAGGCGAGCCATTACGGGGACCGCCTCGTGGTCCTGGCCGACGGCGAGGCGATCTTCGACGGCAGCTTCCCGCAGCTCCGACGGGCGGCCGGCCCGCGCCCGAAGGGCGCCTCGGAAGATCCCGAGGGCGACTTCGTGCGCTTCCTGCGGGACCGTGGGCACTGATGCGCTGGCTCCTGGTCAAGGACCTGCAGCTGCTGCGCCGCTCCCCGCTGGTGACCGGGCTGCTGGTGATCTACCCGATCGTGCTCGCGGTGCTGATCGGGCTGGCGATCTCGCGCAGCCCGGAGAAGCCGCGGGTCGCCTTCCTCAACCAGATCCCGGCGAGCGCGGGGCTGAGCCTGGGGGAGACCGGCGGCTTCTCGCAGGCGGAGGCCCGGCGTCGACTCTGCGGGAAGATCGAGTGCGTGCCGGCTTCGAGCCGCGCCGACGTCGAGCGGAAGGTGAAGGACGGTGAGGTGCTCGGCGGGTTGATCCTCCCGCCCGACTTCCTCAGCAAGCTCCAAGCCGAGCTCAGCACGAACTCCTCGGAGCCCGCGACGGTCGAAGTGCTCGTCAACCAGGACGACCCGCTCAAGGCGCAGATCGTCGACGACCGGATCAACTCGCTGCTCAACCAGGCGAACCTGCTGCTCTCGGGCGAGATCACGGACGTCGCCGTCAACTACGAGCAGCTCCTGGCGAACGGTGGCGAGTTCCAGATCCCGTTCCTGAACCAGACTGTCCACGTCCTCGGCCTCGAGCGGTCGGAGCAGATCCTGCGCTCGGTAGAGGGCAGCCTGCCGCCCGCGCAGCGCAGCCAGGTCGCGCAGGTGAGCGAGTTCGCTCGGCTGGCAAGGCGGAACCTGGCCCTCGCGAACCAGCTGCTCTCCTCGATCCGTCAGCCGATCGCGGTCGACAAGGAGGTGATCGCCGGGAGCATTCCGCCGCTGGACACCTTCGCGGTGGCGGTCGCCGCCGCGGTCACCCTCCTGTTCGTGACGGTGCTGCTGGTCTCGGGCTCGCTGGCGCTGGAGCGCGAGGAGAACACCTTCACCCGGCTCACGCGGGGACTGGTCAGCCAGGAGGGGTTGCTGATCGAGAAGGCGGTGCTCGGCACGCTGGCGGGCCTGGCCGTGACCCTGTTGATGCTGCTCGCGATCACCCCGTTCGAGTCGATCGGCTGGAGCCGGATATACCTGATCGTCCCAGCGATCCTGCTCGCCGGCGCTGCCTCCTCCGCGCTCGGCCTCGCGATCGGCGCGGCGGCGCGGGAGGTGCGCGCCAGCGCGCTGCTTGCCTTCGCGCTGGCGCTCCCGGTGGCGTTCATCTCGCTGGTGCCCTCTGGCACGGTCAGCAAGACGCTGCTCGACGTGATCCACGTGATCGCCGGAGCCTTCCCGTTCCGCCCGGCCCTGGACGCCCTCTCCGGGTCGCTCTCCGCCTCGGGCCCGGACCTCGGCCTGCCGCTGCTTCATCTGGCATTGCTGACCGCCGGATACCTCGTCCTCGCGCGCATGGCCCTGCGCCGGTTTGCCTAGCCCCGGGCCTAGAATCACTCGCATGAGCTTCCCGGCGACCCGCCTTCGACGCTTGCGCAGGACCGAGCCCCTGCGCGACCTGGTCCGCGAGACCGATCTGACCGCCGAGCACCTGGTCCAGCCTCTCTTCATCACCGCGGGTGAGGGCATCCGGGAGCCGATCGACTCGATGCCGGGCATCGAGCGGCTCTCGATCTCCGAGGCGGTCGCCGAGGTGACCGAGATCGCCGCCGCCGGCGTGAGGGCCGTGCTGCTCTTCGGCATCCCCGCAAGCAAGGACGAGGTCGGCAGCGAGGCCTACGACGAGGAGGGCGTGGTCCAGATGGCGGTGCGGGCGCTCAAGGAGGCGCATCCCGAGGTGGTCGTGATCACCGACGTCTGCCTCTGCGAGTACACGTCGCATGGCCACTGCGGGATCGTCCGCGAGGGGGAGGTCGACAACGACCTGACGCTCGAGCTGCTCGCCAAGACCGCGATCTCCCACGCCGCCGCCGGCGCCGACGCGGTGGCCCCGAGCGACATGATGGACGGCCGTGTCGGGGCGATCCGCACCCAGCTCGACGAGGAGGGCCACTCCTCCGTGCCGATCGTCGCCTACAGCGCCAAGTACGCCTCCGCCTTCTACGGGCCGTTCCGCGAGGCGGCGGGATCCGCGCCCGAGTTCGGCGACCGTCGCGGCTACCAGATGGATCCGGCCAACGCCGACGAGGCCATCCGAGAGGCAAAGCTCGACCTCGAGGAGGGCGCCGACGTGATCATGGTGAAGCCGGCGCTGCCGTATCTCGACGTCATCCGGCGGGTCAAGGATGCGACCGGTGCGCCCCTCGCCGCGTACCACGTGGGAGGCGAGTTCTCGATGCTGAAGGCCGCCGCGGCCAATGGCTGGATCGACGAGCGCGCCGCGGCGATGGAGTCGCTCACCTCGATCCGCCGCGCCGGCGCGGACATGATCATCACTTACTTCGCCAAGGACGCCGCCGCCTGGCTGATGCGAGGGCGCGCGTGAGCGCTTATGCGAGGGCGCGCGTCAGCGCGACCCGTTTCACGAGGATGGGAGCCGCCAGGCGGTGAGCAAACCGGCGGATGGGATCACGACGGCGACCGCGACGCCGAAGCTCCGGTCGCGGAAGGACGGCGCCGCCGTCCCGCTCGACGAGACCGACAAGCGGCTCATGAACCTGCTTCAGTCGAGCTTCCCGCTCGAGCCGGAGCCCTTCGATTTGATCGCCGCCGAAGCAGAGCTCTCGCCCGATGAGGTCAGGGCCCGCACCCAGCGCCTGCTCGACGAGCGGATCATCCGCGAGATCACCCCGATCTTCGACACGCGCGCCCTCGGCTACAGCTCGATGCTGGTGGCCGCCAAGGTCGACGCGGAGAATCCCCACCGGCCCGCGCAGATCATCAACTCCCATCCCGGCGTCTCCCACAACTACCTCCGCACCCACGAGTTCAACCTCTGGTTCACGATCGCCACCCCACCCGACTCGGAGCTCGGGCTCGACGGAACGCTCGAGGTGTTGCAGCGGCTGACCGGCGCCGAGTCGATCCGCCAGCTTCCCACCCTGCAGCTCTTCAAGATCAACATGAACCTCGAGATGGAGGGCGGTACCGAGGAGCTGGCCGCCGCCGTCGAGGCGGCCCCGCCGCGCGAGCTCGAGCCGCAGCCCTACGACGAGCTCGACGTCGCGGTGATCCGGGCGCTGCAGGGGCCGATGGAGGTCACCGACCGGCCCTACGACGCCGCGGCGGAGGAGGTCGGGATGAGCACCGTTGACTTCCTCGAGCACCTGCACGGGATGGTCGACCGCAAGCTGCTCCGCCGCGTCGCCGCGATCCTCTACCACCGGCGCGCCGGCTTTTCGGCAAACGGGATGGGCGTCTGGCGCGTTCCGGAGGAGCAGATCCTCGAGGTCGGCTCCCGGATGGCGGCGGTGCGAGGCATCTCGCACTGCTACCAGCGCCCGACCTATCCCGACTGGCCCTACAGCGTCTTCACCATGGCGCACGGCCGCTCCAAGGAGGAGTGCGACGCGATCCTCGACGGGATCGCTGAGGAGCACGAGCTCCACGGCGATGATCGCGCCGTGCTCTATTCCTCCACCGAGTTCAAGAAGGTCCGCCTCCACTACTTCACGGACGACTACGCCCGCTGGGAGGCGGAGCACTCATAGGCGCAAGCCGCTCGGACGAGCTGTACCGGCGGGCGCTCGAGGTTCTTCCCGGCGGGGTCAACTCCCCGGTGCGAGCGATGCGCTCCATCGGGCGGAATCCGATCTTCATCTCGCGCGCCGAGGGCCCCCACATATGGGATGTCGACGGCAATCGCTACGTCGACTGGGTCTCCTCCTGGGGCCCGCTGATTCTCGGTCACGCCGAGCCGACCGTCGTCGAGGCGATCCGCCAGGCAGCCAATCGGGGGACGAGCTACGGCGCGCCGACGGCCGGCGAGGTCGAGCTGGCGGTCGAGGTCATCAGCCGCGTTGCCAGCGTCGAGATGATGCGAATGACGAGCTCGGGCACCGAGGCGACGATGTCGGCGCTTCGACTCGCCCGGGCGGCCACGGGTCGCAGCAAGGTCATCAAGTTCGCGGGCGCCTACCACGGCCACGTCGACGGGCTTCTCGCTGAGGCCGGCTCGGGCCTCGCCACGGCGGGCGTGCCGGCGAGCCCCGGCGTCACCGAGGCGCAGGCCTCCGACACCGTGATCGTGCCCTGGAACGACGAGGAGGGGGTCGCCGACGCGATCTCACGGATCCAGCCCGCAGCGGTGATCGCGGAGCCGATCCCAGCGAACATGGGCGTGGTGCCTCCCGATCCCGGCTTCCTCGAGCACCTCCGTGACGCGACGGCCGAGGCCGGGGCGCTGCTCATCCTGGACGAGGTGATCACCGCGTTCCGTGTGGCGCGCGGCGGGGCCCAGGAGCTGCTCGGCATAGATGCCGACCTGACGGTGATGGGGAAGGTGCTCGGGGGCGGGCTGCCCGCCGCCGCCTACGGCGGCTCCCCGGAGCTGATGGAGCGGATCGCGCCGGCCGGGGACGTCTACCAGGCGGGGACGCTGGCGGGCAACCCGCTCGCCGTCGCAGCCGGGCTGGCGACGCTGCGGAAGCTCGACGGCGCGGCCTACGCGGCCCTGCGCGGGATCACCGACACCCTCGCCGCCGGCCTGCGCGCCGCCGCCGGCGACCGGCCCGTCCAGGTGACCAGCGTCCCCGGCCTGGTCACCGTCTTCTTCAGCGCCGAGCCGGTCAGCGACTTCGACGGCGCGTCCGCCTGCGACACGGCCGCCTACGCGCGCTTCTGCCGCGCGATGCTCGAGCGCGGCGCCTACCCCCCCGCCTCCCAATTCGAGGCCTGGTTCCCGTCGCTCGCCCACGGTGACGAGGCCATCGGCCAGACTCTGGAGGCGGCCGACGAGGCTTTCCGGCTCGCTTTTGACTGAGCATGGCCCCCAGGACCGACACCAAAGCGCTCCCGAGCGGCGTTCGTGAGGAATCGCCGAACGCCTACATGTTCGTCTTGCTGGCCAAACGCCTGCGACTCGAATTCGAATCGCGCCTCGCTCCTCTCGGGATCCACGCGGGACAGGACCGCCTGCTCCAGGAGCTCTGGCGGGAAGATGGCATCACCCAGCGGCAGCTGATCGAGCGCCTCTCGGTCGAACCGCCGACCGTGACGGGGATCGTCCAGCGGCTGGAGCGCGAGGGCCTGCTGACGCGTGAGCCCGATTCCGACAACCGCCGCGTCCAGCGCGTCTACCTGACGGAGGCTGGCCGGAAGCTCGAGGAGCCGGTCCGGCGGGTGTGGCGGGAGGTGGAGAACGGCTTCGTCGGTGATCTCTCCGCCGCCGACCGCGATCGCCTCCAGCAGCTCCTCACCCAGCTCGTCGGGGAGTAGCCGGGCTTGACGTCCCGTTCGGGCGGCGTTTGGCAGCCTGCTAATTTAGGTACCTAAGTTAGGAGGCTAATCGAGGAGGTCGCGATGCACACGGGGTTGAAGGACAAAGTCGCGGTCGTCACCGGTGCGAGCTCCGGCATTGGTGCAGCCACCGCGGTCGCGCTCGGCCGCGAGGGCGCGCGGGTCGCTCTCACCTACAACAGCGGCGCCGACCGCGCCGAGCAGGTCGCCGACCGCGTACGGGATGCCGGGGGCGAGGCGCGCACAGTCCCGCTGACGCTCGAGGACCCAGACTCGGTCGAGGCCGCGATCGACCAGGTCGTGGCGGCGTGGGGCGGCATCGACGTGGTGGTCGCGAACGCCGTTCGTTGGCCCCAGGCCCGCGCGGAGGATGGCCGGGCCGAGGCACTGCCTATGAGCGAATGGCAGGAGAGCCTGCGCACGAACCTGGAGGGGACGATCGCGACTCTGCTCGCGGCGCTGCCCTCGATGAGGCAGCGCGATTGGGGGCGGATCGTCCTGGTCTCCTCGAGCGTGGCGGACGAGGGTCAGCCCGGCCCGAATCCCTACGGCGTCGGCAAGTCGGCCCTCTGGGGCCTGGCGCGCCAGCTCGCCTGGGACGTGGGCCGCGACGGGATCCTCGTCAACGTGATCGGCACGGGCTTCACGGTGACGGAGCGCAACCTCGCGAACTTCGGCGACGAGGTTCGTGACGCCGTGGCGTCGAGAGCTCCGTCGCGGCGGCTCTCCTCGCCGCAGGAAGTGGCCAACCTGGTCGTCTTCCTCTGCTCGGCAGCGAATGGCAACATCACCGGCGAGCAGATCCTCGAGGGGTCCTCGACGGGGCGCTCCGCCCACGTGATGTGAGCGGATCCCGCGGGGCCGCCCGGCTAACCTCGCGGCGCATGCCCTCGCCCGCGACCTCGCTCACCGGCCTGGCGGCGCTGCTGCGCGATGGCGAGAACGTGATCTCACCGTACGTCGTCGAATCCGGCGAGGCTCCCGTCCTCGGCGCTCTGGCCGGCGCGGGGCCGCGCGCCTCCCAGGCTCCGGATGAATACGTGCTGCTCGTCGAGGCGATCAGGGAGGGCTACCTGCTCCACTACGAGTCGCCCCGGCTGATCGAGGGAGCCGATTCCGACTTGCGCCTGCTCGCCGGGGACTACCTCTACGCCCTCGGCCTGGAGCGCCTCGCCGCCCGCGGCGACCTGCAGGCCGTCCGCGAGCTGGCCGACCTGATCAGCCTGGCGGCGCAGATCCACGCCGAGAACGGAGCGGGCTCGGCGCGGCGACTCGCCGGCGCCCTCTGGCTGGCCGCGACCGTCGCGGTGGCCGCCGGGCCGACGCCGGAGCACGAGCGGGCCAAGCAGGCCGTGCGGGCGCGACAGCTCCGAGCGGACGACCTCCTGCTCGAGAGCGCAGCCGCCGGCGCCCGCCGAGCGGGCCTCGTCGATGCGCTGGCGCTCGCAGCCGACTCGGTAGGCTTCGCCGCGAAGGACCTCCCTAACCGTGGCTGACCAGGGAAACGACAAGCAGGGGGCGCCGACACGGCTGGAGAAGCCGGACCCCGCCGGCTATTTCAAGGGCGAGTCGATGACCCGCCGCACGGCCTTCTCGGTTGGTGTGCAGGCGGTCGGCGGGCTGGCTGTTGCCGCCGTCGCTCTTCCAGCGGTCGGCTTCGCCGTCGCGCCGCTCTTCGAGGAGGAGGAGGAGACCTGGCAGGCGGTTGGCCCGACGTCCGACTTCAGCCCCGACACGTACAGGTCGGTGGTGATCACGATCGTGCCCGGCATTGGCGAGACGGGCAAGACCACCGTGTACGTCCGGCGAGGCAACCCGCAGGTCACCGCCGACCAGACGAAGTATCCACCCGAGTCGCCCGACGAGTTCATCGCGATTTCCACCCGGTGCGCCCACGTCGGCTGTCCCGTGCAATTCGTGCAGGCGTCCAGCAACTTCATCTGTCCGTGTCACGGCGGCGTCTACGGCTTCCTCGGCGAGCGGATCGGCGGCCCGCCGGTGCGCCCCCTCGACCGCTTCCAGACGCGGGTCACCAACGGCCAGGTCGAGATCGGCCCCCGCTACAGCGTCACCAGCAGCCTCGACCCGGTGCGCGCCCGGGATCCCGGCGAGTTCACCGGCGGGATCTGGAACTACCTCTACCCGCCGCGGCCCTCGGTGCCGCCGCCGCCGTAGGGAGGCCCGTGCCCAAGCTTCCAAGACCAGGTCCGCTGAAGCGCCCGGCGCGGCCGGGAGAGCGCACCAACGGGGCGAGCCCGACCAACGGAGCGGGCGCTGTGGAAGTCGCCAAGGAGGCGGGCGGGGACGTCGTCGGCTGGCTGGACGAGCGAACGGGCGGGGCGAGCTTCCTCACCGGGCTGCTCTACCGGAAGGTTCCGAAGGGGACCAACTGGTTCTACACCCTCGGCTCGGCGACGCTGTTCGCCTTCACCTTCCAGGTGCTGACCGGCGTCTTCCTGGCGATGTACTACACGCCGTCCCCGACCGAGGCCTACGGCTCGATCACCCACCTCACCAATGACGTCTGGCTGGGCGAGTTCGTCCGCGGCATGCACAAGTGGGGCGCCTCGGTGATGATCATCTGCATCTTCCTGCACATGGGCCGCGTCTATTTCTTCGGCGCCTACAAATACCCGCGGGAGCTCAACTGGGTGATCGGCGTCGTGCTGCTGATCCTCACGCTGATCATGGGCCTGACCGGCTACCTGCTCCCCTTCGACCAGCGCTCCTACTGGGCGACGATCGTCGCCAACAACATCACCGGGACCGGCCCCGTCCTGGGCCCGTATCTCGCTGACTTCCTCCGCGCCGGCCCCGAGATCGGCGCCACGACCCTGTCGCGGTTCTACGCGATCCACATGCTCCTTGTGCCGGGACTGATCTTCGCCTTGATCGGCGCCCACCTTTACCTGGTGGTCAAGCTCGGGACGACCGCGCCGCCGTGGCTGCGAGCTCAACGGCCCAAGTCCGCCCTGCGCAGGGAGGAGGTCGGATGAACCGGGCCGAGAAGGAGAGGTACCTCCGCGACTACGAGGTCCTGAAGAAGAAGGGCAAGCCCTTCTTCCCCTACGCCGTCCTCAAGGACTCGACGATGGCGCTGGTCGTCGCGCTCGTGATCGTGGCGATGGCGATCATCCTCGGGGCCGAGCAGGGCCCGAAGGTCGACCCGACGACGACCACCTACACCCCGCGACCCGAGTGGTACTTCTTCTTCCTCTTCGAGCTGCTGCGGGTGATCAAGCCGGTCTGGGCCGTGCCGATCGCGACGGTCGGCATCCCCACCCTGGCGATGGTGCTGCTGCTTCTGCTGCCCTTCTACGACCGCAATCCGGAGCGACGACCGGAACGCAGGCCGATCGCGACCACGGCCGGCATCCTGACGATCATCGCGATCGCGTACCTGACCTATCTGGGCGCCATCGCGGGGCCGCCGAGCGAGGTGGACCTCGAGACCTCGGCCGCGCTCGAGCCCGGCAAGGAGGTGGTCGCGCAGTCCGGCTGCCTCGCCTGCCACAAGCTGGGCGACAACGGCAACGACGGTCCCGGACCGGAGCTGACCAACATCGGCGCGCGGATCCCGCGCAACGCGATCGCCCGGTCGCTCCAGGTCGGGCCCGGGATCATGCCCTCCTACTCGGGCCTGCCGCCGCAGAAGCAGCAGGCATTGACCGCCTTCCTGGCCTCGCTCAACTAAGGCCCACCTCTTTAATCTCGGCGCAATGAGTGTCCCGTCCGGCACCGAGGCCGAGAGCGGCGCGCCGCAGCGCGGCTCCGAGGAGTTCGCGACCCAGGTCCGGGGGATGTTCGACCGGATCGCCGGCGTCTACGACCTGATGAACTCGGCGATGACCGCCGGGTTGCATCACCAGTGGCGCCAGCGGGCGGTTGACAGAGCGGAGGTCGGGCCCGGATCCGACGCGCTCGACGTCTGCTGCGGCACCGGCGATCTCGCCCTGGAGCTGCGCCGCCGTATCGGTCCCGACGGCCGCGTGGTGGGCTGCGATTTCTCGGAGCCGATGCTCGAGCTGGCGCGGCGCAAGAGCGGCGAGCAGGGTCTACCCGTGGAGTTCGGCTGGGCCGACGCGCTCGACCTCCCCTACGGGGAGGCGAGCTTCGACGTGGTGACGATCGGATTCGGAGCGCGGAATCTCGCCGACCTCGAGCGAGGTCTGGCCGAGATGGCGCGGGTGCTGAGGCCGGGTGGCAGGCTGGTGATCCTCGAGATCACCCGCCCCCGGCGGGAGCCGCTCGCGGCCTTCTACTCGCTCTGGTTCGATCGGCTCGTCCCCGTGATCGGCACCTTCGCCGGGGACCCCGAGGCCTACAGCTACCTGCCGAACTCGGTCCGGAGCTTCCCCGAGCCGCAAGCGCTCGCCGAGATGATCGACGCCGCAGGCTTCGACCGGATCCGCTGGCTGCTCCTGGCCGGCGGGATCATCGCCATCCACAGCGCGACCAGGTCGTCGTGACGCGCTCGTCCGTACCACCTCCCGTGACTGCGGTGATGGACGCGGCCAGCGCGTGGCTGCCGGCGCGCATGGCCGAGGTGGAGGACAGGCTGGTGCTGCTGTCGGTCGGCTACGGCTCCCGCCTGGGCGAGGAGGCCGAGGCCACGCTGACCGCGGGCGGGAAGCGCCTCCGTCCCCTGCTCGTCCTGATGGCCGCGGGCGACGCGGCCGGTGGGAGGGCGGTGCGGGCGGCCGTGGCGGTTGAGCTCGTGCACATGGCGACGCTCGTCCACGACGACGTGCTCGACGGAGCGCCGGTGCGCCGCGGGCGCCCGACGGTGGTCGCGCGGTCCGGGCGGGAGCGAGCGGTGGGGGTCGGTGACTTGCTCTTCTCCCGCGCCTTCGCGGAGCTCGCGGTCGAGGGCGAGGAGGCGGAGGTCGCCGAGCTCAGCTCCGCCTCGGTCGCGCTGGCCCTCGGGGAGCTCGCGCAGCGCCACGACGCCTACGACACCTCGACCACCGAGGAGCGATACCTCGAGCGTTGCGCGCTGAAGACCGCCCGGCTCTTCGAATCCGCCTGCCGGATGGGGCGGCTCGCCTCCGGCGCGCCGGGGATGGAGGAACTCGCGGCTTTCGGCCGGGAGATCGGGCTCGCCTTCCAGCTGCTGGATGACGTCCTCGACGTCACCGGACCGCCGGAGCGAACCGGCAAGGCCCGCGGGACCGACCTGCTGGACGGGACCGTGACGCTCCCGCTGATCCTGGCCCGCCGGCTCGATCCAGGGCTCGAGGGGGTCGGGCTGCGTGGACTCGATCAGGGCGACGCGGAGGCGCTCTGCGAGCGGATCGCCGCTACCGGAGCGCTCAAGGTGGTGCGCGACCGCGCCAAGCATGGCGTCTCGCGCGCCAAGCGGATCCTCGCCTCCGAGCGCTTCAGCGATGAGGAGCGCGAGCTGTTCGGGATGATCGCCGACGGGGTCGTGGAGCGATACTCATAGAACCAATCGTGGGCCGCGGATAGGCTGCGCTCCGTGGTCCTCTCGGACGAGTCGATACGCGAGCAGCTGGAGAGCGGCGGGATCGTGATCGAGCCGCTTGGCGAGGGTGCGCTGCAGCCCTCCTCGGTCGATCTGAGGGTCGATCGGTTCTTTCGCGTCTTCAGAAACGACACCACTCCCTACATCGATCCGAAGCAGCCCCAGGAGGATCTCACCGAGCTGGTGGAGGTGGCTGAGGACGGTGCGTTCATCCTCCACCCCGGGGAGTTCGTCCTCGGCTCGACGCTGGAGCGAGTGGCTCTCGGCACGGATCTGGTCGCCAGGCTCGAAGGGAAGAGCTCGCTCGGGCGGCTGGGCCTCCTCATCCACAGCACGGCCGGATTCGTGGATGCGGGTTGGGATGGGCCGCTCACGCTCGAGCTGTCGAACGTCGCGAACCTGCCGATCGCCATCTACCCCGGCATGCCGATCGGACAGATCTCGTTTCTGCGAATGACCACGGAAGCGGCGGCGCCCTATGGCAGCGAGGAGGCCCGATCGAAGTACCAGGGGCAACGGGGACCGACGCCCTCCCGCTACTACCTGAACTTCGCTGAGAGCGAACGCGAGGATGGTGAGGGAGGGTCTTGAGCACGACGCGGGGACTTGGTAAGGCCCGGCCAGGCGTGGCGGGCGGGCACGTCTCCTGCCGCTAACATCCGCCTCGATGCCCAACGTGGGACCGCTGGAGATAGCCGTCGTCCTCGTCATCGTCCTGATCATCTTCGGCCCGAAGCGCCTGCCGGAGCTGGGTCAGTCGATGGGGCGTGGAATCCGCGAATTCAAGAACTCGCTCTCTGGGGACAAGGACCAGGATTCCCCCGAGGAGAAGCGGCGCGAGCTGCAGGCGAGCCAGCAGGTGCAGGCGAGCCAGCCACAGCCGCCCCAGGCGATGGCCGGGGAGGCGAGCGCTGAGAAGCCCGCGGAGCCCGTCGAGGGCGAGGTCGTCACCGAGAACAAAGGCTAGGGATGGCCCGGCTGCGGCCGGTCGACTTCGAGGACCGGCTCACGCTCGTGGAGCATCTCGACGAGCTCCGCACGCGGATCGTCGTCTCGATTGTGGCCTTCGCGGTCGCGTTCGGCCTCTGCTTCTGGCAGAACGATCGGCTGCTCGACATCGCCAACGCGCCGCTACCGGGCGACCGCGAGCCGATCACCTTCGGGGTTGCCGAGCCCTTCACGACGACCGTGACGATCAGCGCCTATGCCGCGCTGGTGATCTCGTTGCCGGTGATCCTCTACCAGATCTATGCGTTCGTTCTGCCGGCGCTGACCGATCGGGAAAGGCGCGTCGTCGTGCCGTTCCTCCTGCTGGTGCCGCTCCTGTTCGTGGCCGGGGTCGTCTTCGGCTACTTCGTCGTCGTGCCGGCCGCCACCAAGTTCCTCCTCAACTTCAACGACACCCAGTTCAACATCCAGGTCAGGGCCCGCGACTACTACAGCTTCTTCACCGTGACCCTCGGGCTAATGGGGCTGATCTTCCAGCTGCCGATCGGCATCCTCGCCATCACCCGGCTCGGGATCGTGACTCCCAAGCAGCTCGCTCAGAATCGTCGCTACGCGATCCTGGTGATCGCCGTGGTCGCGATGCTCCTCCCTGGAACGGACCCGGTGACGATGCTGCTGTCCATGATCCCGCTCCTCCTCCTGTTTGAGGGGAGTCTGATCCTGGCGCGCCTGGTCGGACGACCGCCGGAAGAGGCTCCCGAGCCCCTCACCGTCTCCGAGCCGCCGCCCAGCGGGGCGGCGTAGGCCGTCCCGCCCGACCCTCTAGGCTTCCGCCGTGCTCTTCGACCTGCAGAGTCCCGGCCGGCGTCGCGTGGTGCGGATCACCTTCGGCGCCCTGGCCGCGATCTTCGCGATCAGCTTCGTCCTGCTCGGAGTGGGCACCGGCGGCAGCGGCTTCAGCATCAGCGACCTGTTCGGCACCGGGGGCGGCGGCGACACCTCGAGCGCTTTCGACGACGACATCAAGGCCGCGGAGCAGAAGCTCGCCGTGAACCCGAACGACACGGCAGCGCTGGCGGAGCTCGTCCAGCTCCGCTACCAGGCCGGGAGCCAGGATGTGAACAGCGACGGCACCCTGACCGGGGACGGCGAGCAGCAGCTGCGGGAGAGCGCCGACGCCTGGAACAAGTACGTCACGGTCAGCAAGGGGAACATCGACCGCACGGCGGCACTGTTCGCACTCAACACCTTCGATCAGCTCGGCGCGATCGACTTTGCGCAGGCCCGCAGCGACACCAGCACGACTGAGGCGCTCACCGACGTCACGGCAGCCGTCGACGACTGGAAGGGCGCCGCCAAGGCGCAGCAGGTTCTGATCGATGCCCAGCCGCAGAAGAGCGCTTCCAACTCCTACGCGCGGCTTGCCTCTTACCTCTACCTCTCCGGCGACTCCCAGGCCGCGGACCAGGCTGTCGCCAAGGCCAAGGGCGCCAAGGGCGCCAACCCGTCAGCGATCGACAGCCAGCTCAATCAGATCCAGCAGCTCGGCCAGCAGCTTCAGGCCGCGATCAAGCAGCTCACGAAGCAGCAGCAGCAGACCCAGGGCGCGGGCGGCACCGGCGGCGCCACGGACGGCGGCAACCCGCTCGGCGGGCTCGGCGGCGGGCTCTAGGATCCGTCGGCTCCCGGCGTCGGGTGGCTCCCGGCCCTTCCTATAATTTCGCCCTCCACCAGGGCCGTTAGCTCAGCTGGTAGAGCAGGAGACTCTTAATCTCAAGGTCGCAGGTTCGATCCCTGCACGGCCCACTGTGAAAGCCCCCGCAAGTGGGGGCTTTCTGTGGGATCTCGTGGACGCCGCGAGCGGCGCACAAGGCCGATTGCAACCATTTTGCAACCCTAGCCGTCGAGCACGAGGCTCGCGACCTTCGCCGCGGCGTCCTCCTGCATCCGCGGCATGACGTGCGAGTAGACGTCGAGGGTGAAGCTCACGGACGCGTGGCCGAGCCGCTCCGAGACGACCTTCGGGCTCACGCCCG
>JBKOYL010000034.1:0-8274 GCA_046725395.1 Actinomycetota bacterium
GCTGTTCCGTAACGTCCCGCCGGGAGACGGCTACCGCGTCCGCCTGGTGACAGACGGCGAGACGTCTGGGCCGCTGACGGTGCTGACGACGCAGTCGGCGCCGCCGTCGACGCAGATCTATGACCAGACCGTCCCCTCCGATGGCTACGGGTACCTGAGCACCCGCGACGGCACCAAGCTGGCCTACTCGGTGCATCCGCCGACGGACGTGACCAACGTGGGGGGCGTCGACCTCCCACACAACCCGGTCGGCGACAGCCTGCCGTCCCCGACCCTGATCGAGTACTCGGGCTACGGCTACGCGAAGCCGGACGGACCGGTGAGCGGGATCGCGACCCTCGCCAACCTGATGGGGTTCACGGTCGTCGACGTCAACATGCGCGGCACGGGCTGCTCGGGCGGGGCATTTGACTTCTTCGAGCCGTTGCAGAACCTCGATGGCTACGACGTCATCGAGACGGTCGCCCGTCAGCCCTGGGTCGCCAACAACACCGTCGGCATGCTGGGCATCTCCTACGGCGGCATCAGCCAGCTGTTCACCGCCCAGACCCAGCCGCCCAGCCTGGCCGCGATCACGCCGCTCTCGGTGATCGACCAGACGCAGACGACGCTCTACCCGGGCGGCATCCTCAACACGGGCTTCGCCGTCAACTGGGCCCTGGAGCGGCAGCACGAGGCACTCCCTGCCGGCCCCGACAGCGGGCAGCCCTGGGCCTATGAGCGGATCCAGGAGGGCGACCAGACCTGCGCCGACAACCAGGCCCTGCATCCGGAGGCGGTCGATCTGCTCGCCAAGATCCGCGAAAACGACCACTACCTGCCCGAGGTCGCCGACCCGTTGTCGCCGATCACCTTCGTCGACAGGATCAAGGTGCCGGTCTTCATGGCCTGCCAGTGGACCGACGAGCAGACCGGCGGGCACTGCCCGACGCTCGCCGAGCACATGACCGGCACGGACAAGAAGTGGTTCACGTTCACGAACGGGACGCACGTCGACTCGCTGTCTCCCGAGGTCTACAACCGCCTCTACGACTTCTTGGAGCTCTACGTCGCCCGGGAGGCGCCGATCACCAAATCGGCCCTGGTCCAGGCCAGCGCTCCCGCGGCGTTGCAGGCGATCTTCGGGATCGACGGGCCCATGACGCTGCCGCCTGACCCGATCCAGCAGCAGCCGACCTACGACCTTGCCAAGGCGGCGTTCGAGGCGCAGAAGCCGATCCGCGTCCTGTTCGACAACGGCGCCGGCAACTCGAATGCCGGCTGGCCCTATCCGGCCTTCGAGCGGTCGTACTCGAGCTTCCCCGTCCCGGGCACCACGGCTCGGTCCTGGTACCTCGCGCCGCACGGCGCACTCGCGGACCAGCCCGCGAAGGACACCGGGGCGGACGCCTTCACCTGGGACGCCCACGCCCGGACGCTGACCGACTTCTCCGGAGACACCGGCGCCGGCTCGGGGGGCCTCTGGACAGCGACGCCGAACTACCAGTGGACCCAGGATCCCGACCGCACCGCCGTGGCCTACCTCACCCCGCCGCTGAGCAGCGACGGCACGGTGGTGGGCGCCGGCGCCGTTGACGTCTGGGTCCGCTCACAGGCCCCGAACGTCGATCTGCAGGCGACGATCAGCGAGGTCCGGCCGGACGGCAAGGAGACGTTCGTGCAGAACGGCTGGGTGCGTGGCAACGAGCGCAAGCTCGACGCCGCCAAGAGCACGCTGCTCGAGCCCGTCCTCAGCCTCCGCCAAGAGGACGTCTCGCCGCTGCCCTCCAACCGCTTCGCCGAGGTCACGATCCCCCTGTATTACGAGGGGCACGTGTATCGCGCCGGATCGCAGATCCGCGTGAGGATCAGCGCGCCCAATGGCGACCAGCCCATCTGGTCATTCGGCGAGACCGATCCCGCCGGGCAGGCGCAGGTCGCGATCGGGTATGGCCGAAAGACGCCGTCGCGGCTCATCCTCCCCGTGGTGCCGGGCGGGAGCGCCCCGACTGGGCTTCCGCCTTGCCCGGGCCTGCGCGGCGAGCCGTGCCGCGACTATCAGCCGCTCGTGAACGGCACGCCGTAGCGAGAGCCGCGCTCGAGCGGCCGACGGGCCGTTGCAGAACCGGTGCCTTGATCGGCGTAGGCTTGTCGATGACAAGGCCCGAACGCTCATCGACGATCGAAGAGCCCGGATGAGCATCCAAACTCGCCCCCGGTTCCTGTTCACGCTCATCGCCCTCGTCCTGGCGCTCGGTATTGCGGCATGCGGCGCGGGCGCAGGCGGCGTCACTCAAGAGGGCGGCAGCAGCGCGCTCAGGGCGAACCAGATCGAGAGCAACCCGGACAACGCCGGCGTCCAGGTCATCGTCGGCTCGAAGAACTTCACCGAGCAATACGTCCTCGGCGAGATCTATGCCCAGGCGCTTCAGGCGGCGGGTTACCAGGTCAAGACGGACCTCAACCTGGGCTCGGAGCGGGTCGCGCTCGACGCCCTCAGGCGGGGGACCATAGACGCGTACCCGGAGTACACCTCGACCGCGCTCACCTCGTTCTTCAAGTTCCCACCCGCAAACGTGCCCGCCGACGCCCAGCAGGGGTACGAGGAGAGCCGGGACGACTTCGAGCGGTTCGGCCTGGTCGCCTTCCCGCCGACGCCGTTCTCGAGCGCCAACGCCGTCGGCATGCTCACGGATACGGCCGACCGGCTCAACGTGACGAAGGTCTCCGACCTCCGGGGCATCTCCCAGAATCTGAGCCTCTACGGTGCCCCGGAGTGCCGCCGGCGAATCGACTGCCTCGCCGGTCTCGAGCGCTACTACCAGTTGAAGTTCAGGAGCTTCACGCCGGTGAAGATCGACCGGCGCTACCAGGTGCTCGATACCGGTGAGGCGGATCTATCGATCCTCTTCACCACCGACGCGCAACTCTTCGTCTCCGACAACTACGTGATCCTCGACGACGACCTCGGCGTCCTGCCGGCCGGCAACGTCCTCTTCGTCGCTCGCAAGCAAACCGCCAACGAGGCCGGGCCGGACTTCGCGGAGACGATCAGGAGCGTGCAGGAGAACCTGACCCTGGACGTGATGCAGGAGCTCAACGCGCGCGTCGACGTCGACGGGGAGCAGCCGGCGGAGGCGGCGAGGCGCTACCTGGTCGAGTTTGGCTACGTGCGCTGATCCTGGACTCAGGCCTTGGTCGGCCTCGGCCCGGCGCCGGCCCGCGCGCCGATTCCGACCCGAGGCAGCCAGTCGAGCGAGCGCGGGAGGTACCAGTTCCAGTCGCCGAGCAGGGTCATCGTCGCCGGCAGCAGCACCCCGCGGATGATCGTCGCGTCGATCAACACTGCCGCAGCGAGGCCGACGCCGAACTCCTTGAAGATCACCGAGGAGAGCGTCGCGAAGATCGCGAAGACGGCGACCATCACCGCCGCCGCCGCGGTCACGACCGAGGCGGTGTGCTTCACACCACGGCTGACCGCCTCCCTCGTCGACATCCCCTGGTCATAGAGCTCCCGAACTCGGCTGAGGACGAAGACGTGGTAGTCCATCGAGAGCCCAAAGAGGAGCACGAACAGGAACAGCGGCAGCCAGGAGACGACCGCCCCCGTGGACTCGAAGCCGAGGGCCGACTCGAGATGGCCGTCCTGGAAGATCCAGACGACCACCCCGTAGGCGGCGCCGACCGAGAGCAGGTTGAGCAGGATCGCCTTGATCGGGATCACGATCGAGCGGAACGTCACCAGGAGAAGCAGGAAGGCGAGCCCGAGAACGAATGCGATTACTACCGGCACACGCACCCCCATCAGGTCGTTGAAGTCCTTCGACCCCGCCGTGTAGCCGGTGACGTTCGCCTCCAGCCCGGGGTGTGGGTCCACCGCCGCCGGGACGAGCCCGTCGCGAACCTCCGCGAGCGCCGCGTAGGAGGCGTCATCGGTCCCGTCGCCGACGATGGGGACGCTGAGCACCGCGACGCGGTGATCCGAGCTGAACTCGACGGTGACGGGCGGCTCGACCACGTCGCTCGCCTCGACCGCCTGGCGGAGGCGGTGCACGGCGATCGTCAGCTCGACGTTCGAGGCGTCGCCGCGGTCGATCGCGACGTCCGCCGGGATCTGGTTGCCGGGGAAGGCCGCCTGGATCCGGTCATACGTCTTCACCACCGGCAGGTCCTGCGGCAGCGTCTCGAAACCCGGCACCGCCAGCTTCAGGTTCAACACCGGGCTCGCAAGCAGGAGCAGCAACGCGGTCGAGGCGACCGCCGCGACGAGCGGCCTCGCCAGGACCCGGTCGAGGATCGCGGCCCAGACGCGTGACTCGCGTGCCGCCCGCTCCTCGGGCCGAGTGAGGAACGGGATCCGGCCGCGGTTCACCCGATCGCCGAGCTTCGAGAGCACCGCCGGCAGCACGGTGAGCGAGCCGCCTACGGCGATCACGACCACGGTGATCGTCCCGACCGCGAACGACGTGAACGTCGCGGCGCCGGCGAGGAACATCCCGGCCATCGCGATCGCGACCGTCCCCCCGGAGACCAGCACGGCCCGTCCGGACGTCGCCGCCGCCGCCTCGAGTGCCGGCTCCGAGCTCACGCCCCGCGCCCTCTCCTCGCGCATTCGCCGCAGGTAGAACATGGAGTAGTCGACGCCGACCGCGAGGCCGACGAGGAGCACGACCGATGTGACCGCGTCGTCCACCGGCCAGATCTGGCTGAGTGGGCCGAGCAGGCCGACCGCCGCCGCGACCGCCGTCGCCGCCAGGATGAGCGGGACCAGGGCGGCGACGAGGGCGGCAAACGCGAGCAGCAGGATGATCAGGGTGATCGGCACGGAGGTCACCTCCGCCTGGCGGAAGTCGTCCTCGAACGACTCCCCGAGCTGCTTGTTCGCGCTCGCGTCTCCGAACTCCTCGACCCGGAATTCCGGATGCGCCTCGCTCAACCGCGCGACGGTCCCCAGAGGTGCGTCGACGAGGTCCTCGGTGGTCACGTCGCTGCCCTCGCCGGGGTCGGGAATCTCGAATGTGATCAGCGCCGAGCGTCCGTCCCGCGAGATCGCCCCCTCGCTGCCGGCGAAATACGGGCTCTCGACGTCGACGACGTTGTCGGTCGACTCGAGTTGCGTGACCGAGTCGTCGACGACTGCCCGGAAGGCCGGCATGTCGGCCGTGGTATCCGGGTCCTTGCTCTGCACCAGGACCGTCTCGTCCGCATTCTCGGGAAACGCGTCCGCGATCAGGTGATCGGCGTCGCGCGCCTCGCCGACCGACTGGTCCTCGTCCTCGATCGGGTTGGTCTCGATCGACCCGCCGATGAAGACTGCTAGCAGGACGAGCAGGAACCATGCGATGATCGCCTTGGCGGGATGGAGGGCGCTCCACCTCCCGGCGCGCGCCGCGAGATTCCTGGTGCCTTCCAAGCGAGCACCTCGGGGACTTGGTCTCCAGTAGCCACATCATCCTGCACGGGCTGCAAGCGGGCAAGGCGACGTTTTCGAGTGGGGTCGTTGGTTATCCGGAGATTCGGGTAACGGAACCCCGACTCCTGGATGGAGATCGTTCCACCACACGCGGAGGCCTGCGACGTCTGCGCCGGGAAGAAGGATCGACCCCGGCCACCCCCCGGGGAGCGGTGGTCTGCACGCGAGACGGTCCATCGGATCTGCAGGTCCTGCTACGCCGAGTTCGTGCAGGATGTGGGGATTGAGCGGGGTGTCGGTCGGATGCGTCGTAAGGTCCAGTTGCCCGACGACCCACTTGGAGACAGCAGCTAGCTCGCCCTCCTGACGTGGCGAGGCGCCCGAAGAGCGCAGGCTCTCACCTCAGTTGATCAGGGCACCTTCGTCGTTCTGTCGACCGCGCTGGAACCAGACGGAGCGGTCCTTCCAGTCATGGGCGATCATTGCGCTGCCCGCCAGCGCCCACGCGATCGCCCGCCTGGCGTCGGTCCGGCCCGCGAGCATTCCGGCCACACCCGCGCAGAGGACCGCGACGCCGGAGGCGCCGTGATGCAGTCGCTGCCCGGCGACCCACAGCCTGCGCAGCTCGGGGTCGAAGCCGAGCACCCGATTGCCATGGGTCCAGGGGTCGACCCGCGTCACGTCGCCTCCGGCGCCCCTCCCGATCGGAACAAGCTCTCCTGTTCGCATCCTGACCTCCCCTGTCAGGCCGCTGCCGCGAGGGTGGTCGGGGTCTCCTCGAGATGCCGGTGCGAGGGACAGTATTCGCGGCCCGGACGCGGCTCACGCTGGCACGGCGTTCCCTTCCGCGTGCTGGCGGGGCACCGCCGCGGGTTTCCGTCAGGTGTGACGTTGTCCGGCAGCGATTCGATGTACGCCACCGCCATCTCGATGTAGAGCTCGATCACCATGTAGATGTGCACCTGCTCGCCGAGCGGAAAGAGATCCCTCACATCCGCGAACAGCGTCTGGACCGGGCGCGCGAAGTAGCGGTGATCGCTTGCCAGGCGCTCGATCGTCGCCTCGCACGCCTCGAGCAGGCGGTGCTTCGCGGTGGCGCGCGCTTCGTCGCTGCTCTCTAGCTGGTCGATCCGCGGGGCGAGCTCACGGTAGATCCGGCGGCTGAACTGGTACATGTGCCCTCCTTGGCTTTCTCGCGGTCATCCCTGAGGCAGTCCGTCTGACTCCGCGCCGGCGCCCGGAGCGCCGGGCCGGTTGAGCGACTCGTGAATGAAGGCGCTGTCGAGCACCTCGGCCATGTCGCCGGGCAGCAGCGGCCAGATCGCGATCCAGCGCTCGGGATCGCCACGGGCATGGCTTCCGGTGCCGTGGCGTCCCGAGCGCCGTACCCCCATAGGAGCTGGTCCCTCGCTGCCTACCGAAAAGTGACTATCCCAGACCATCTACCTAATAAAACGGATGGCATACCTACTTTTGTGACAGTGGTGGGCAGGATCGCCTGATGCAGAGAATTGGCGAAGCGAACAGGCGTCCGGCGGCGGAAGATTGGCTCACGCAAGAGGCAGCCAATAAGCGCGAGGCTCGGCCGCGCACTTCACCCGGCAGAGCAGAGGACCAGAGCGGCGAGCTCGTCGTTCAAGCCAAGGGCGGGGACAAGACGGCGATCGAGCGCCTTTGGGCGCTGCACGAGCCGGATCTCCACCTCCATCTCTCGCGGTACCTGAAGGACCCCCGCGATGTGGCGGACGCAGCCCAGGAGGTCTTCATCCTGATGCTGAAGGCCCTGCCGACCTATGAGCTGAGGGATACCCCGTTCCGCTTCTGGCTGCAGCGAATCGCGAGGAACCATGCGATCGACCTACTGCGCCGCAACAGGCTCACCCGGCTGGAGCCGGATGACCACCTCGAGCAGCTTCTCGAGGCGGCCCGCGAGGGATCCGCGGGCTCGGGTTGGCTTGATGACCAACGGACTGCAGTTGCCTTCGCGTCCCTTCCGGTGGAACAGCAACGGATGCTGCTGCTTCGATTCGCCTTCGGGTTCAAGTCGGAGGAGGTGGCGGTGATGCTCGATTGCAGCCCCGATGCAGTCCGCCAGCAGCAATCCCGCGCTCTGCGACGCCTGAAGGGAGTCCTGGAGTCAAGCGAGGGCTAAGGGGCCGGTGTCAGGCGCCGGCCGCTGGCTCCGGTTTCGTAACGCAGCAGATAACCGGTGGCGGCCAGCCACCTCGGCCAGGCCTGATCGCGGTCCTATGATCGCCGCGCATGGAGCTACGTCGGCAGCGTCTGTCCGCGGAGTTCCTTGATCCGCGCCGCGGATTCGAGCGGGCGGATGCCGCGCTTGAGATTCGCTGGGATCCGCTCACGGGCCACACCACGCGCTTGGTGCGCAGCCCCGCCGAGTTGATTCCCCGCTCCGATCTCGACCTGGAGGCGGTCGGAAGGAAATTCGCTGAGAGGTGCCCCTTCTGTGCGGAGCGGATCGAGCAGATGACGCCGCAGCTCCCATCGGAGGTGTGGCCGGAGGGACGCATCCGCCGGGGCCGGGCGGTCCTGTTCCCGAACCTGACCGCGTACTCGACACACAGCTCGGTGTCGGTGTATGCGCCCGAGCTTCACTTCCTGCCGCTCGGGCGTATGACCGCGCGCCTGGTGGCCGATAACCTCGCCACGCAGGTCGAGTTCGCCAGGGCGGTGATGCGGAGCGATCCCGCGGCCCGCTGGGCCTCGATCAACGCGAATCACATGCTTCCGTCGGGAGGCTCGCTCTTTCACCCTCACCTCCAGGGGAGCGTCGACCCGGTCCCGACCACGTTGCAACGGCTGCTCGCCGAGACGCCGCCGGGACGTTTTGAGGAGTACCTGAAGGATGAGCGGCGCTTGGG
>JBKOYL010000099.1:0-21534 GCA_046725395.1 Actinomycetota bacterium
TCATGACATTTCCATGCAAAGCGGTACCGGGAACCAGACTCGCGCCCGCCAACATGGGGTGATGGGGACGCTGGGGGACGCCAGCGAGACGAAATAGAAGTAGCCGGGGCGACTGGATTTGAACCAGCGACCTTTTGGCCCCGGGCCGACTGCGCTGATCGTGTGTAGGGGTCCGGAGCACTATCCGGCCTTCGAGCGTGCGCACACAACCCCAAGCAATAGGAGTAGTGTCAATAGAGGCTGGCCCTGCAGCCCAACGCTGAGTCCCCACCGGATTGCCACCGACGGCGCGACCTGCGCCACGAGGCGCGAGATGGGGGTCACTGGTTCGACTGCGGGGCCGGTGCAGGCTCTCCAGGGCGTTACCCCGCCGGCCCGGTGATTCGCCTCTATCCGGTTCACCGCTCGGTGGTTCAAGCCCTCTGGTTTCCGCGCGGACCCTGACGCGGACTCTGAAGAGGACACAACGCAAGGAGACAACGATGGGCGCCTTGCCCCTCATGGCTCCATCCGGCAGCCCACCTCAACGGGAAGGAACAAGCTTATGCCCACGATCATCGTCATCAGCAACGAGAGCGCGGAGCACGACTCCGCCGTGGTGCTCGCGGAGAATATTCAACCGGAGCACTTGGCCAGCAATCACCACGCGGCCCAACTGATCGAGCGCCTGGGATGGGCGGTTACCGATGCGAAGGAAGCCGAGGCCGAGGACACCGACCCCACGCAGTCCGGGCGATGACCTCCCTGCGTCGTCTGGACGAACTGAGGGCGGATGCCCGCTAATCTCGCATCGCAGCTGTAACCGAAGGGACGACCGCTCGGTCGTGAGGCGATCGACCAGCGCCAGGGAGGTTCCTCGCCGGGCGGGAACAGGTAGTGGTCCCGCCCGGGCAGGGCCTCGAGCGGAACCAAGGCGGGATCGTCGTCCAGGCTGAGGTGCAGGTGGGAGGCGGCGGCGATCTCAGTGGCCCACGCGGCGCGGACGATGTGTTGCCAGCCGAGGCCGGGTCGGTAGAGCCAGTACGTGACCCGGACCGGGCCGCCGACCCGCCGGAGATCCTCGATCGAGGTGAACTCCGTCACCCTCCGGCCCGAGGCGGTGAGCCCCGGCTCGCGACCCGGAGCGGCGCAGCTGGCCCGTCGGCAATAGCGGAAGTCGACGGGGAGCTCGCCCGCCTCGATCGCCGGGGCGGGAGCGAGGCTGCGGACGAGCTTCCCGAGCGGAAAGCCGTAGGCGAGGGCGAGCGGGTTGCGCCCGCAGGGGACGGGGTAGCGGGGCACACACGCGATCCGGCGGGCCAGCATCTCGCCAAGCTCCCGGTCGGCGCGGCGAGGGGGGGCCGCGACCAGCGCGGCGACCGCGGTGACGACCAGCAACCCGATCAGGCCGGCCAGCGCCAGGTACTCGACCGAGGCCGCTCCCCTGCTGGCGTTCTCCGAACCGCGCACCCCCGGACGCTCGCCTCGCTCGTGAGGCGGTTTGCGCGCTTTCCGTGCCGGATCTTCGCCCGGGGAGTCGCGAGTTCTATGATCGGTGCCATGGAAGGCTTTGGAGGTCTGTTCGGCGATCCCGAGGAGATGCGCAAGCGGATGGAAGAGCTCCAGGAGCAGATGCAGGGAGCTCAGAAGGTCGCCTGGGCCGACAACGCGATCAAGCTCGCGGTCGAGATGACGGTTGCCGCGATCAGCTCGCTCGAGCTGACCGGCTCGAGCGACGAGCAGGCGGTTCAGGTGCGCGACGCGATCAGGATCGTCTTTCCCGAGGCGGTCACGCTGGTGAGGGAGGCCAGGGAGGGCCTGCAGGACTGATGCGCGGTCCGGCCGGCTCCGGTAGATCCGGCGGCGGCTTTTGTGGCCGCCGTTGATGTGGGCCTCCCAGAGCCCTCGGTCAGCGGCACGGTGCTGGTCACCGGCGCGTCATCGGGGATCGGTGCGGCGATGGCAGGGGAGCTGGCCTCCCGCGGATATTCGATCGCCCTCGTCGCTCGCCGCGACGAGCGGCTCCGCAGTCTGGCCACCGATCTGACGGCCGAGCACGGCGTCACCGCCGAGGCGTTCGTCTGCGACCTCGCCGATGCCGCCGAGCGCGATCGCTTCGCGGACGAGCTCCGGACGCGTGGCCGCTCGGTCGAGGTGCTGGTCAACAACGCCGGCTTCGGCCATCAGGCGGACTTCGCGACCAGCCCGCGGGAGCGGATGGTGCAGATGGTCCGAGTCAATGTCGAAGCGGTGGTCGACCTGACCAGCCGATACATCGGCCCGATGGTCGAGCGCGGTCGCGGCAGCGTCATCAACATCGCCTCGATCGGGGCCTTTCAGCCTCTGCCCGGCTCGGCCGTCTACGGCGCGAGCAAGGCATTCGTCCTCTCCTTCAGCGAGGCGATCCGCACCGAGCTGCGCGGCTCGGGCGTGAGCGTCACCGCGGTCTGCCCCGGCCCGGTGCGGACCGAGTTCACCGAGGCGGCGGGCATCCCCGGCGTGGAGGACCGCACGCCGGGCATCGTCTGGATGTCCGCGGAGGACATCGCCCGCCACGCGGTCGACGGAGCCGCGCACGACAAGCGAGTCGTCGTCCCCGGCGTGCTCAACCGCGCCGGCGCCCTCGCCGGCCAGCACAGCCCGAGGGCCGTCGCCCTGCCGCTGATCGGCCGGATCTGGCGCAAGCTCTGACCGGCGATGCCCACGCTCGAGGCCCGCGGCGTCGAGCTCGCCTGGAGCGAGCGGGGCCAGGGGGCGCCGAACCTGCTGATCCACGAGACGGCCGCCACCTCGCGGGTCTGGGAGCTGATGGTCGAGCAGCTTTCGGCGCACGGACGGGCCGTCGTCTACGACCGTCGTGGCTGGGGAGACTCGAGCGCGCCCGAGGACTACCGCCGCACCACCGTCGAGGAGCACAGCGAGGATGCGGCCGCCCTGATCGAATCGCTCGAAACCGGACCGGTGGTGGCCTGCGGCGCTGGCACCGGTGCGGTGATGGCCCTCGACCTCCAGCTCCGCCGCCCGGAGCTGATCAGTGCCACGGTCCTGATCGAGCCGCCCCTCCTCCAGCTGCTGCCGGTCGCCACTGAGGCGCTCTCTGACGACAGGCGCCGGCTCGAGACCGCGGCTGCCGCGGGCGAGGACGTGATCGAGCTCTACCTCTCCGGCGGGCTGCCGGCGCTCGGGCCGGGCGTTGCCCGCCTCCCGGGCGAGCTCAAGGATCTCGCCCGTGGCCGCCCGGCGAGCGTGATCGCGGAGCTGGGCCTCGCGGCGGGATGGCAGCTCCCGCTGACGCGTCTCGTACACGACGATCGGCCGTCCGCGATCGTCACGGCGGCCTCGACGCCTCCCCTGCTGGCCGACGCCTCGACGGCTCTCGCCGGCCGCATGGAGTCGGGCGAGCTCAGACAGGTGGGCTCGGCACAGCTTCCTCCTCACCTCGGCGCCGCCGGCGAGGTCGCCGGGCTCGCCCTCGAACTGGTGACTAGTCCGTAGCCGGCAGCCGCTCGGCCTCGAGCTCGATCACGCCGCCATGGCGCGCTACCACCGCCGCGCTTTCCAGCGCGACGGCGATGATCGCGGTGGGAACGGCGGCCAGCACCGTGACGACTGCATCCATCCAATAAGCCACACGACCGCGGCCGGTCCCGGGCCGCAGCCGACGGGAGACCGCCTCGGCGGCGAAGTCGCGGTGAAAGGTGAGCAGGTTGAGCAGCGTCTGCCACATCGCGGCCATGCCAGGCCGTACCAGGTGGCGGACCCGGCGGACCTCGAGGGCTCGCCGGGCGAGGAGCAGCGAGGCGGCACGAGGAGTGGGTTTGATTCCAGTGCCTCCGGGACGGAGCGCCGCCCAGTTCTCCGCCCCCAGCCAGGCCTGCAGGCTGGCGGCGTTCTCGGTGCGGATCGCGATCCGCTCGCGCCGGGGTTCACTGCCGAGGAGCAGCTGCTCCGCCGCCGCGTCGGGAGAGGCGGCCGCGTCGCGCGCCGCGAGTAGCCCGCAGTTCTCGCAGCGATCGATCACCTGGTCCTCTCGGGGTCCGTTACGGGAGGGCGCGCCGATAGGCGCGACCCGTCTTATGTCCTCCACCCAGACGAACAGGGGCTGGCCGCAGGCCGGACAGCGCGCGGCCTCGGGGCCCGCGCCCTGCTCGAGGCTCACTGCCCGCCGGCGCCGGGTGCCGAGTCCGATCGGCATTCCCTCAGGCCTCGACCGGAACGCGCTGCTCGGCCGAGTCCACCTGCCGGCGGATCTCAAACCGGTCGAGGTCCGAGAGGAAGCCCTTCGGATCGAAGGCCTGCGAGGGCGCCAGCCCGCCGCGCGCGCGGAAGCCTCGCCTGGAGGCGAGGATCGCGCCCCGGGCGACCGTCGCCGCCGTCAGGCCGTAGACGTCCGTGCCGCTGATCACGCCCTTGCGCTCGACGTCGCCGCGCTTGGCCTCACAGACGATCATCCAGCGCATCCGCTCGCGCTGTTGGGAGGAGGGTCCCTCCGGGAGCCGCGAAATGAGCCTGCCCGCCGTGCGGCGGAGCAGCCCGACGCGCATCGCCATGGTCGCGGGCGTCACGATCGCGCCGTAGAGGCGGGCGAGCAGATCGCTGGAGAAGGCGCCGGCGTTGATCGTCGTCCTGACGCTGCGGGTGGGGACGTGGCGGGGGACCGTCACCTGCTCCCCGGCGGGGTAACGGATCATCCGCCGCCGCCCGACCGGAGCCGGGAAGTCGAAGGTGCCGCGCCCCATTCCGCCGGAGGGCTTGCGCCACTCCATGTTGTCCCACTCCAGATCGGACCCGGCGAGGATCTCAAGCGTGGTCCGGGCGGTCCCGCGGCTCGGCGTGAAGCCCTGCCAGCAGTAGTGGAGGGCTACCTCGTCGAGCTCGCCCATCCCGTCGGCCGTCAGCGCGGCGATCATGTCGCCCGGCGCGTAGTCGAAGCCCATCGCCGGGATCACGGCCACCTCGGCGTCCGCCGCGCCCGGCCCGTAGCGCTCGAAGGCGAGCTTCATCCAGGGTTGCTCGCCACTCGTATCCAGGTAGTGCGTCGAGGTCTCGACGGCGGCCCGGAGGACCGGCTCGCCGTGCAGCACGAACGGGCCCGCGCAGTTGATCACCACCGAGCAGTCGGAGAGGAGGTCCCGGAGAGAGGCGGGATCGTCGATCCGCGCCGTTCTCGGCGCGGCCTCCAGCCCGAGCTCGGCGCGGAGCGCCTCGAGCTTCTCGGGGTTGCGCCCGGAGAGGACGAAGGCGGCACCGGACCGTGCCAGCTCGGCGGCGACCAGCCGGCCGGTGTAGCCGGTGGCTCCGTAGACCGCGATCGGGCCGGTCTGCCGGGAGAGAAGCGGCATCGCGGCCAAGATACAGTCCCCCCATGCAGCTCCGCGAGATCATGACCGCGGGGGTCGTCACGGCTGATGAGGGGGAAGAGGTGCTGGAGGTGGCTCGGCTGATGCGCGACCGCGGAGTCGGGTCGGTCGTCATCTGCGACCCGAAGGGAGGCCCAACAGCGATGATTACCGACCGCGACCTCGCCGTGCGGATCGCCGCCGACGAGCGCCCGCTCGACGAGCCGGTGGGAAGGCACGCGTCACGCCCGCTGATCACCGGAGAGCCCGACATGGAGCTGGAGGAGGCCGCGGCGTTGATGGTGCGCCACAGGGTGCGGCGGCTCCCGGTCGTCGAGGCGGGACGCCTGGAGGGGATCGTCAGCA
Organism: Actinomycetota bacterium; assembly: GCA_046725395.1. Taxonomy (GTDB): domain Bacteria; phylum Actinomycetota; class Thermoleophilia; order Solirubrobacterales; family 70-9; genus DASUPK01. Next base: position 5,685 of record JBKOYL010000099.1, read on the forward strand.
TCGACGACATCGCCGTCCGCACCGGCGACCTGGAGGTCGCCCAGCGCATGACCGCCGACGTCATCGAGGGCGCCCTGCCCGGCTTCTACTTCCACGAGCGCGGCTGACCCCGCCCGCGTAACATCCCGGCGCCTCCGGGCCCGAGTGCCGACCGCAATGCCACGAACCCAGATCCTCGAGTTCCAAGCCCGCTGGATGCGGCCGGCGGGAATCGCCGGGATCGTGGCCGCCGCTCTGCTGGTCGTCGCCGGCGTCGTCGGCAGCGTCGGCTCCGCCGACGACACCGCCGAGCAGCTCGAGCTCTACCAGGACCACGCGGGTCGACTGGAGCTCTCGAGCGTAATCTCCGGGCTGGGGCTGCTCCTGGTTTCGATCCCGCTCTACTTCCTCTTTCGCTCGGCTTTCGCTCGGTCCGACAGGATGCGGTCCTTTGCCGGACCGCTGATCGCGCTCGGCGCCCTCCTGGTCGCGGTCCAGGGCGTCCTCTTCGCGCTCGGCTTGAAGGACGCCTCCGATCAGTACGTCGCCGGGGTCCCTGCGGTCGAGGCGAAGGCTCGGCAGGCGGCGACCACCTCCGGCGCCGCGCAGCCCAGGAGCGTCGAGGATCGCGTCTCCGACGCGAAGGACGACTTCGCCGAGGACCAGGTGCAGGACTCCGGCAAGACCCAGATCGCGGTGTTCATCCGCCTGTTCGGAGGGCTCGCCCTGCTCGCCGGGGCGGTCTACACCCTCGTCTGGACGATGCGGACCGGACTGCTCACCAGGTTCATGGCGACGCTCGGGATGATCTTCATCGGGACGCTGCTGCTGATCCCGCAGCTCGGGCTGTTCGGGCTGATCCTCTGGTTCGCGGTGCTGGGCCTGATGCTCGCGGGCTGGTGGATCCGCCCGCTGCCGCCGGCGTGGGCCGCGGGGGAGGCGATCCCCTGGCCGCGGCCCGGCGACGAGGTGGAGACACCGCCGGCGGAGGGACCCCCTCGAACGGTCGAGGGCAGTGGGCGCGAGGTCTCGGAGCCACCGCTGGCGGAGAACGGCGCTACCACCCAACAGCCGGAAGGACGGGGGCAGCGCCGAAAGAAGCGCAAGCGCCGGAAGTAGTCAGTCTTTGGGCGGAGGCGGAGCCGCCATCAGCTCGACCCGGTGGCCGCCGGGCGCGATCGCGAAGGCGCGGTCGGCGCCCCATAGCCGGCGGGTGTCCTCGACCTCGAAACCGGCCTTTCGCAGCCGCTCCTTGGCTTCCGCGTGATCCGGCGCCACGATCGCCGGATGTCCGAGAGCGGGAGCGGTGTGTCCTTCGGTGAGGATCAGATGGATCTGGGTGCCGTTGCGTTCGAGCCAGAGCACCCTGTCGCCGAGCGGCTCTGGCGAGGCGACTTGGTCGAAGCCGACCAGGCTCCAGAACTCGACTGACCGATCGGCCTCCTCGGGCGGGATCTCGAGCGAGACGTGATGGAGCACGCCGCGAAGGCTAGAGCGACGATAGCCAGCGCCGTACCGCGCCGTGCATGAGGACGCCCCCGGCCAGCAGCACGAGGCCGACGAGCGCCAGCGCACCGGCGGCCAACCCGGTCACCGGCAGCGTGTTCGCGTCGCCCGCGGCGTCCGGCGACGCAACCCCGGAGGCCTCCGAGGTGCCGGAGCCGCCCGAGCTCGATCCGGACGACCCGCCGCCCCCGGAGCCGGAACTGAGAACGCGAACCGTGCCCTTCATGTTCGGGTGGATCGTGCAGATGTAGCTGAAGGTGCCGGGCGAGCTGAAGGTGTGCGAGGCGCTCTGGCCCTTGTTGAGGTCAGGTGTCCTGAAGCTGCCGTCGTCGGCTGTTGCGTTGTGCGGAGCGTCGCCGGTGTTGCGCCAGATGACGGTGTCACCGACGGCGACCGTCACCGAGGCGGGCGAGAAGAAGAAGTCGCCGATGGTCACGCTCGCTGAGGCGGACGCGTGCGCCTTGCCGGTCGGTGCCGAGACCGCAGGAACCGGGCTCTCGGCGGTGGTCGTGACTGGGTCGGGCGCCGGGGCGTCCTGCTCGTCTGCGGCGGGGCCCTCGCCGCCCTGCTGGGAAGGCGTCGTAACCGGATCTGCGATGGGAGGAGTCGCGGGCGCAGTGGTCGTCGTCGCGTCCGTAGTCGTCGTGGTCGCGTCCGTGGTGGTGCCGGTGTCCTGCGCGGCGGAGATCGCGGGGGCGGCGCAGATCGCCGCCAGGACGAGCATCCCGCTCGCCAGGGCTCTCGCTCCCTTCACCGGCATCATCCTAGGGGTCCCATCGCCACGTACGTCGTTACGGGCGACGGCCGCTGCGGGATTTATCCCAAGGCGCTGACGCCGGGCGGGGCATCCGAGGGCTCCGGCTCGGTATCGGCGGCTACCCGTTTCCGGTGGGTCCGGATCTCGCTCATGATTCGCTCCAGGCGAGGCTCGGTCGAGGCGTCCACGTGGGTCATCGCCGCCGCGATCGCGGGGTGGACGGAGGCGATCCGCTCGTGCATCGCCTGGGCGACCGCCCGATAGGTCGGATGCCCCTCGCGGCCGGAACGGAGCTCGATCAGGTGCATCGCCTCGCGCGCGTTCAGGTCGAGCAGATAGCGGATCCGGTAGCCCAGGCAGAGCGCGTAGGGGGCCACCTCGGTCATCCCGGCGGCGGCCAGGCGCTCGTACTCGGCCCGTGAGATCTCCAGCGCCCGCTCGTACTCCGAGCCGGCCCCGGCCTCCCGCACCTCGTCCGGGATGCCGGCGCCGAGATTGGGGCTGAGGCGCTGCCACTGGCAGGTCAGCATGCGATGCCGCTGCAGGTCGCGGAAGCCGCCGTAGTCCGAGACGATCTCGAAGCGGTAGCGAACCGCCTCCCAGCCGCGGCCGGGGCGGTGCCGCCGGTTGGACCGCGATCCGACGAGGTCGGCGATGACCTCCGCCAGCTCGTCGGGAGGCAGAGCGCGAACGCGGTCAAGGATGGTGCGCTCGGAGCTCGAGGCTGACTCGAACAGCGACGCGGCGATCAGCTCATCCTCTGAGCCCTCGACATCGACCAGCTCGACGGAAGGTGCGTTCTCGTCGCCCTCGGGAGAGCGATCGAGGCCCATCCGCGACACCCAGTGCTCGGCCGCCTCGCGTCGGCGCTCCAGGTAGGAAATCCACTCGCCGCCCCGATCCGGCCGCTCCACGCGGGCGACGAAACTCGGCATCACCTGCTTGAGCTCCTCGAGGATCATCGAGGCGAAGTGCCGAGCCTCGGGCAGCGGCGAGGCCAGCATCCGAAGGAGCAGCTGCTCGTAGGCCTGACCCGAGGCGAAGACCCCGACGTGGCTCAGGGTCGAGGCGGGCAGCAGGCCGCGGAGCAAGTCCAGAGCCTTGGCCTTAATCGAGCGCTCCCAGGCGGCCTGCGGCTCGTCGCCCCGCGGCCAGCGCTCGGCCGCCCACTGGCGGACCTGTGCGAGCGAGCGGGAGTAGATCGCGAACAGCTCCTCCATCGACGCGGCGTACTCGGGGCCGAGCTCGTCGTCGCGGTAGAAGCGGCGCCCCCCGCCCGCCGAGTCCGGCAGGGTCTGGTCGTACGGGATGTAACGGGTCGACTGCTCGAGGTAGGCGGCGAGGCGACCCCGCTGCAGGACCTTGGTGAGCACGTTCGAGACCCACTCGCAGGCCACGTGGGCGCCGCCGACCTGGGCGATCGAATCGTCGCCGTACCCCATGAACACCCGCTCGTAGAGTCCCGCGGCCCGCTCCCCCTCCACGCCCTCGAACGGACGTCCGCCCTCAGGGACGTCGGCAGCGAACTCATCGAGGTAGAGGCGGCGGAGCGTCCCCGCATAGCGCGAGTAGCGGGCGAAGAGCGCCCCCTTGATCGTCTCCGGCAGGTTGACGAGGGCGAAGACGGGACGGTCGAGGTTGGTGACGTGCGGGGAGAGGAGCCTGCGTTCCTCTTCCGTGAATTCCTCGACCGGGTAGCGCACGGGCGAGCCATCGTAGACGGCGCGGCCGATGGTTCGGACACGGGATCAGGTCGCTCTCTCATCCCCAGATCGACTGGGCGATCAGGGCAGCGACGACGGCGATTGCGGTGGTCCAGGCCACGGCCTGCGCCGCCAGCTTCGAGTCGAGGCCATAGACGTGGGCGACCAGCAGCGTGTTGATCCCGCAGGGCATCGCCGCGAGCAGCAGATACGGCCCCGGCAGGTCGATGAAGGGCAGCGAGAGGAGCATGAGGAGGCCGGGAGCGATCACCAGCCGTAGGAGGATCGACGCGCCGACCGGCGGGTTGAGGGGCGTGCTCAGCTCCACCCGCTTCTCCTCCACCTCCTCGGCCAGCACCGCCCCGACGGCGAAGAAGCCGATCGGGAGCAGCGCGATCACGACGCCCCGCGAGACGTCGACCAAGACGTCGGGGGCGAGGGCGCCCGGCGCAAGCAGGCCGGCGATCGCGGCGTAGAGCGGAGGGTTGCGGGTGAAGAAGGCGATCACCCGGTCGCGGAAGCCCTCCCCCACCTTGGTGCCGAAGGCGGCGCCGGTGCCGAAACCGAGCAGCAGCAGCGACGGCGCGGGGACGACGATGTCGTAGACCACCGCCTCCCCGAGCGCGTGGAAGCCGAGCAGCGAAGCGACCAGCGGGTAGCCCAGGTAGCCCGAGTTCGGGATCAGCGTGCCGGTGATCAGCGAGCCCGTGGCCGGACGCGAGAGCCGCAACAGGCGGCTGCCCGCAAGCCAGGCCAGGCCGGCCGCGGCGAGGATCGCCACCCAGCCGATCACCAGACCCCCCGCCTCGTCCGTGTCGATCTCGGTTCGTGCCAGGTTGAAGAAGACGACGAACGGGATCAGCGTGTAGAGCGAGACGACGAGCGCGCCCCGCGCCCACCCCACCGCGCTCGCCGGCCAGCGCCGCTCGGCGGCGACGCCCGCGGTGCCGGAGATGACGATCGCCGCGATGGTGAGCAGGACGCCCAAGGGGCGCCATCCTCCCAGCGTCGCGCGGTAGCGTGAGGATCGATGGCGGCGATCGACTGGACGTTCGAGGGGACCTGGCCCTACGAGCCCCGATGGTTCGAGTCAGAGGACGGCCGGATGCACTACGTCGACGAGGGGCCGCGCGACGGCCGTCCCGTGGTGATGGTCCACGGCAACCCGACCTGGGGCTATCTCTACCGGAACTTCATCCCGCCTCTCGTCGAGGCCGGCTACCGGGCGATCGTCCCCGACCACCTCGGCTTCGGCCGCTCCGACAAGCCGGATGACCCCGAGCTCTACCGCGTGCCGCGGCACGCCAGGAGGCTGGAGGCGCTGCTCCAGTCGCTCGACCTGAACGGCGCGACCGTCGTGCCCCAGGATTGGGGCGGCCCGATCGGCCTCTACTGGGCGACCCGGCACCCCGAGCGGGTAGACGGACTCTTCATCCTCAACACCTGGGCGCATGGCTGGCATCCGGAGGCGCTGCCGCCGGGCAAGGACAAGGTGCCGCTCCCGCTGCCGCTCCGTCTGTTCAGGACGCCGGTGGTGGGCGAGGTGCTCGTCAAGGGCATTGACGCCTTCAAGCGGGGCTTTCTCTTCGGGCAGGGCGTGGTGCACCGCGATCGCATCACGCCGACCGTCAAGCGCGCCTACCGGGACGTTCACCGGGGCTGGTCGGAGCGGACGTCGATCCTGGTCTTCCCGCGGGAGATCCCGATCACCGGCGAGGGGCCGGTGGTCGAAATGAACACCGAGATCGAGCGTGGCCTCGAGCACCACTTCCGCTCCAAGCCCGTGACGATTGCCTGGGCGATGAAGGACGTCGCCTTCACGCCCGAGATGCTCGAGGCGCTCTGGCTGCGCACCTTCCCGGACGCGGAGGTGATCCGCCTCGAGGATGCCGGCCATTACCTGCAGGAGGACGCGCACGAGCAGATCGTCCCGGAGCTGCTGCGGCACCTGAGCCGTTAGGCAGGCTGCGGTACGGGCTCCGCTTCGGTGAGGTCGAGGACGTCGGCCGGGTTGTTCTGCCGCCTGGACAGGGCCAGGCACGGGACGGCGAAGGCGGCGATCCCGGCTGAGAGCAGATACGACTGGGCGTAGCCCCACGCGTCCGCGGCGCGCCCCAGCACCGGCTGCGCCCAGACCCCGCCGGACGAGGCCATCATCGAGTCGAAGGAGAGGATCGTGGCCCGCTGGCGCGAGGGGATCATCCCGTTGATGTAGGTCTGGCGGATCGGCATCGTCGCCGCGAACAGCAGCCCCCAGGCCACCGTCGCGGCGATCACCGGCCAGAAGCTCTGCACCGTCCCGATCAGGACGAGGCTGGCGGTGCTGGCGCCGGCCATCACCAGGAGGGCCGAGGTGCGGCGGTGAAAGAGGCCTCGGATTCGCGGGGCCGCGACGCCACCGAGGATCTGGGCGCCGGCCACGATCGCAGCCGCCAGCCCGGCGATCTGGTACGCCTCCGGATCGCCGTAGAGCTCCAGCAGGTACGGCTGCAGCGCATAGAAGCCGTAGATCCCGACGCCCCCGGTGAACAGCGCCTCGACCATCAGCCACTTGACGGCCGGGACGCGCCAGCCGTAGTCGATCGAGTTGGAGGCGATCTTCCTCATCTCCGCCAGCGGGCGGCCGCCCTTCTCGGGCGTGAAGCCGACGTCGTGCATCAACCTGAACGCTGCCGCGAACATCACGATCAGGATCGCCCCGCGGAGCACGAACGGAAATCCCAGGCTGACCTGCTGGGCGAGGAAGCCCCCCGCCACCGACCCGCTCAGCATGCCGATGCCAGTGACGATCTGGCCCCGTCCGAAGACCGATTCGAGATCGCCGGTGAAGCCGGTCGCGGTCAGCGCGTCCACCAGCCACGCCTCGACGGCCCCGGAGAAGAAGGTGAAGCCGAGTCCGAGCGCCAAGGAGACGACCGCCCAGGCCCAGAACGGCGCCTCGATCTGCCACAGCATCACGTAGAGGAGGCTCGCGGCCGACAGGGTGATGGTGCCTAGCAGGTAGGAGGTGCGGCGCCCGATCGTGTCGGCGACGATGCCCGTCGGCACCTCGAAGATCACCATGCCGGCGGTGAAGAAGGCGTTGGCGGCGAACGCCTCCAGATTCGAGAGGCCCGCGTCGAGCAGGAAGATCGTGTTGATCCCCCAGATCAGGGAGGCGGCCAGCGTGTTCCCGAGCAGGAGCGACAGGTAGGTGCGCTGGATGGAGCGCGGGGTCGGCATGTCCACTGAAACTAGTGACTCAGGCGTACCGGCAACCTCATCGGCGTGCCTGGATGTCGGTGGTCAGCCGATCGTGGTCGCCACGGATCCCGCCGCGTGTGAGGCCCAGTCGATCAGCGGCGAGGGCGCGACGCCGAAGGCGACAGTGGCGGCGCCGCAGAGCAGGGCGGAGCCGACGATCAGTCCGCAGCGGCTGGCTCCCCTGGGCACCGCGTCGGCCTCCGGTGAGCCGCCCGCGATCGCCGGCAGCGGCTCGGCTGGGGTCGGGATGGGGCCGGGCCTCATCCAGACCGCCGCGATCACCCGGAGGTAGTAGGCGAGCGAGACCATCGTCCCGATCACAATGGCGACCCCGAGCCAGGTGTAGTCGCCGTCGACGGTCGCCTCGATCAGGAACAGCTTGCCCATGAACCCGGAGGTGCCGGGCAGGCCGGCCAGGGCGAGCATGCCGATGGTGAGCGGCCAGGCGAGCAGCGGCCGGGTGCGGCCGATGCCGGCGAGCGCCTCGATGTCGTCGCCGCGATCGGTCTCGCGCTCGCGGACGACCACCACGGCGAACACCGCCAGGTTCATCAGCACGTACGCGGCGAGATAGAAGACCAGCGCCTCGAGACCCTTCCCGGTCGCGACCACGACGCCGGCGAGCATGTAGCCGGCCTGCGCGATCCCCGAGTAGCCCATCAGCCGCTTGAGTGAGTCCTGAGCCAGCGCGCCGACGTTGCCAACCGCGATCGAAACCACCGCGAGGGCGGCTAGCGCCGGCTTCCAGTCGTCGGCGATCGGCCCCAGCGCGATCTCGAAGAGCCGGGCCAGCGCGATGAAGGCGGCAGCCTTGGTCGCCACCGCCATGAATGCGGTGATCGGGGTGGGTGCGCCCTGGTAGACGTCCGGGGTCCACTGGTGGAACGGCGCCACCGAGGTCTTGAATGCGAGTCCCGTCGCCACCATCGCGGTGCCGATCAGAACAAGCGTGTCGTTGCCGTTCCCGCCGGGACCGAGGGCCTGGGCGATCCCCGAGAAATCCGTGGAGCCCGAGGCGCCGTATAGGAGGGCGAAGCCGTAGAGGACGGTGGCCGAGCCGATCGAGCCGATGATCAGATACTTGAGCCCGGACTCGAGCGAGCGCTCGGCGCGGCGCGCCGAGGCGCAGAGGACGTAGAGGGGGATCGAGAGCAGTTCCAGGCCGACGAAGAAGGCGATCAGGTTCTGGGCCTGCGCGATCAGCGTCATGCCGAGCACGGAGCCGAGCAGCAGCGAGTAGAACGCGCCGTGCCCGGCCTCCTCGGCTGCCGGCTCGCGGATCGAGAGCAGCACGGCGATCGCCGCGGCGAGGCAGGCGATCAAGGTGGCGGCGAGGCCGAAGGCGTCGAGCCGCAGCGCGGCGGCCACCAGGTCCGTGTTGGAGCCCCACTGCCAGATCGAGAGGCCGGCCGTGGTGCCGAGCACCGAGATCGTGAGATAGGCCATCGTGAACCGACCGAGGCGGGGAAAGAGGCCCAGCAGCAGAACGACGCACAGCCCCCCGGTGAGGGCGATGACGGGCGAGAGCCCCGCGTAGTCGATGTGGGGGGCGTTGAAGCTCATCGCTGAGCCACCTCGGTCGCCTGCTGCTGGGTCGAGGAGAGTTGGCCGCTGACGGAGTGGTCGGCGCGATGGAGGATCAATCCGGGCCAGAGCGCGAGCGCCACGATGCAGGCGACGAGGCCGCCGATCACCGTGCCGTTGAGCAGCCCGATCTCACGCGACTCGATCCCCTCGGGCTTTCGGTTGTGCATCGCGTGCTGGTAGAGGCGGAGCGCGTAGTAGGCGGCGAGCGCGATGCCGACCGCGGCGACCAAGGCGTAGACGATCTTCTCCTGGAAGGTGCCGTTGAGGATGTAGAACTCGCCCACGAAGTTGGCGGAGCCGGGCATCGCCAGCAGGGCCAGCGTGGCGATCAGGAACAACGCCGCCAACACCGGCGCTTGCATCGCCAGGCCGCCCATTCGGGTGACGTCGTCCGTGCCGGTCCGCGCCACCAGCACGATGGCGATCAGCATCAGAGGCGCTACCACCAGCCCGTGGTTGACCATCTGCAGCACCGCGCCGTCCGCGCCGTCGGGCCGGAGGCTGAAGATGCCGAGGGTGATGAAGCCCAGCTGCGCCATCGAGGAGTAGCCGAGGATCAGGCGCGCGCTCGTCTGGCTGAAGGCCATGACCGAGCCGTAGAGGATCGAGGCGACGGAGATCACCAGGATCAGCTCCTGGAAGTGGTTGGTCGCGGCCGGGAAGACCGGCAGCACCACCCGCAGGAAGCCGTAGGCGCCGACCTTGGAAAGGACGCCGGAGAACAGCGCCAGCGCCGGCAGCGGCGCGACGCGGTAGGCGTCGGGCATCCAGCCGTGCACTGGGAAGGAAGGCATCTTGACCAGGAAGGCGGCGGCGAAGAACCAGAAGATCCAGTACTGACTGCCGGTGCCCAGAGGGTCGGCGGTGAGGTGCTGGATGTTGAAGTCCACGGTCCCGCCGTCCGCCGCGAGTACGCCAGTCGCGATCGCGCCCACCAGCATCAGCAGCGATCCCACCAGCGTGTAGACGATCATCTTGATCACGGCAGGCTGCGGGCGGATCGGCCCTTCGCCCTCCTCCGGCCGTCCGGTGTGCTCGGTCCCCCACGACCCGAACAAGAAGTAGAACGGGATCAGCATCAGGTCGAAGAAGAGGACGAAGAGGATCAGGTCCTGTGCGAGGAAGGCGCCGAGCACGGCCGTCTCCGCCAGCCCGAACATCAGAAAGTAGATGCGCGGCCGCTCCGGCGGGTTGGTCGCCGACCAGAGCGTCGCGGCGAACCAGAGGACCGACGTGAGCAGGACGAGGAAGAGACTGATCCCGTCGACCGCGAGCTGGTAGCGGACGCCCAGCGTCGGGATCCAGCTCTCGTCGACGGTGTGCTGGAGGCCTGCGGACGGATCGAATCCGGCGACGATCCCAACGGCGAAGGCGAGCGAGACGAGCGGTCCGAGCACCGCGACCCAGCCCGCGAGCCGGCCGGGCGCCAGGCAGGCAAGGAGCCCGGCAGCCAGCGGTGCCCAGAGAAGAACCTGGATCACCGGGCCGCCCCCTTTTGGTCACTTCGCGTCGCTATGGCGCACCAAAGGGACCAAAAGCCGGACTGGGTGTCGGATCGGCCCCTCATGACTGCAGCAGGAAGTAGAGGCCGAGGCCGGCGAAGCCGGTCACCAGGAGCAGGGCGTAGGAACGGAGGTAGCCGGACTGGGCGCCCCGGACACCCGCGCTCGCCCCGCGGGCCAGGTCGGTCGCCCCGACGACAAGGCCCTGGACGACATAGCGCTCGAAGATCGAGTTGGCGAAGCGGCCGAGTGCGAGCGCCGGCTGGACGAAGAGCAGGTCGATCGCCTCGTCGAAGTACCACTTGCGCTCAAGGAAGTCGTGCGCCCAGCGGAAGCGCCGGATGAGGGCGGCGGAGACTCCCGGCCGCATCACGTACATCGAGTAGGCGATCGCGATGCCGGCGATCGACATCACGCCGCCGACGAGCAGGCCGATCCACGCCGACTGATCGGACGGAGCCGTGTCGGCGAACCTCGAGCCCGCGAAGGTCGGCTCGAGGAAGTTCTCGACCACGTCGTCGACGCCCGGGACCTGCAGGAAGCCCGCGAAGAGCGAGCCGAACCCCAGGATGGACATCGCCACCTTCATGGGCCATTCCCGCTCGGCGATCTGGTGGCTCGGGCCGGGGAAGCCGATGTCGGTGTCCTCGCGCTCGCCGGTCATCGGGTTCTCGGGCTCGGCGTGGTGGATGTGTCCCTGCTCGAGCTCCCTGGCCTCCTCGCAGGGCTCCCCGTAGACGACCCGGAAGCCGATCCGGAAGGCGTAGAAGGCGGTGAGCAGCGCGCCGAGGTAGCCGCCGATCGCGAACAGCCAGTACCAACCGCCACGATCGGCGGCGAAGACGAGGATCTCGTCCTTGGAGAAGAAGCCCGAGGTGAGCGGGAAGGCCGCGAGGGCGAGAGCGCCGACTATCAGCAGCGCGGAGGTGAACGGCATCGCCCGGCGGAAGCCGGACATCAGGTCGATGTTCTGGCGGTTCGCCATCGCCCCGATCACCGAGCCGGCCGCCATGAACAGGAGCGCCTTGAAGAAGGCGTGGGTCATCAGATGGAAGAGCCCCGCCGAGTAGGCCCCGATCCCGACCCCGACCATCATGTAGCCGATCTGGCTCATGGTCGAGTAGGCGATGATCCGCTTCAGGTCGGTGACGACCAGGGCGATCGTCGCGGCGATCAGCAGGGTGGCGAGGCCGCCCAGGGCGACGATGTCGGCGGCCGTCGGGGCCAGCTCGAAGACCGGCCAGAAGCGCGCGATCAGATAGACGCCGGCGGTCACCATCGTCGCCGCGTGGATCAGGGCGGAGACGGGGGTGGGGCCCTCCATCGCGTCGGGGAGCCAGGTGTGCAGCGGGACCTGCGCCGACTTGGCGAAGGCGCCGACCGTCAACAGCAGGCAGATCGCGACCACGACACCCTCGTTTGTGTCGAAATTGTCCTGCGCGCCGGCGAACAGGGCCTCGAGGTCGAAGGTGCCGAGCTCGCGGAAGATGAAGAAGGCGGCCAGCATCATGCCGACGTCGCCGATCACGTTGATCACGAACGCCTTCATCCCGGCGCCGGTCGCCGTGTTCCGCCGGTACCAGAAGCTGATCAGCGCGTAGGAGGCGAAGCCGACGAAGGCCCAGCCGACGATCAGCAGCACCAGGTTCCCGGCCAGGACCAGCAGCAGCATCGAGAAGACGAAGAAGTTGAGGTAGGTGAAGAAGCGCGCGAACCCCCGGTCCGAGGTCATGTAGCTGACCGAGTAGAGGTGGATCAGCATCGAGACCCCGCTGACGACGAGGCACATGAAGGCCGAGAGCGGGTCGACCAGGATGTTCATCTGGATGTCGAGCCCGGCGGCACTGGCGTACTCGTAGAGAGAGGAGGTGAAGTGGCGGTCGGCGGTGCCTACGTCGAGCACCTGGAAGAGCATCCCGAGCGAGGCGAGGAAGGAGAGCCCGATCGCCGCGGTGCCGATCCAGCCCGGCGACCGGCCCGGCAGCCGCTTGAAGCCGATGCCGTTGATCAGCGTCCCGGCGAGCGGGAAGGCGAGCACGAGCCAGCCATACGCGGTCGCGGACACGAGCTCAGCCCCGGAGGCTTCGCAGGTCGTCGACGTTGAGCGGGATCCGGCGCCGGTAGGCCGCGACGATGATCCCCAGCCCCACCACCACCTCGCAGGCGGCGATCACCATCACGATCAGGGCAAAGACCTGCCCGTCCTGGTCACCCAGCGAGCGCGAGAAGGAGAGCAGGGCCAGGTTCCCGGCGTTGAGCATCAGCTCCAGGCAGAGCAGGATCACGAGCGGGCTGCGGCGCAGCAGCACCCCGGAGACGCCCACCGCGAAGAGCAGCGCCGAGAGGACGAGGAACCAGGAGGTGTCCATCAGGCGGCTTCCTCCTCCGGGACCGGCTGCTCCCGGTGACGCCCGGCGAGGACGACCGCTCCGACCGCGGCGACGAGCAGCAGCAGCGAGGCGGCCTCGAAGGCGATCAGGAAGCGCTCGAGCAGCAGCTTGCCGATCGCCGAGGGCGAGCCGAAGCCGAGCTCGACCGTTGGACCCTCGGTGTCGATCGCCTGGAGCCCCGAGCCGGTGATCGCGATCGCCAGCTCCACGAACAACGCCAGCCCGAGGACTGGCGCGATGAATCTCTGCCCGGGAATCGGCTCCCAGAGCGGTTCGTCGACGTTGCCTATGTAGGCCGCGACGAAGACGTAGAGCACCATCACCGCGCCGGCGTAGACCACGATCTGCGCAGCGGCGATGAACTCGCCCTGTAGCAACAGGAAGAGGCCGGCGAGCGAGATCAAATGGACGATCAGCGCGAGCACGCTGTAGAAGGCGTTCCGCAGCGCGATCACCGCGATCGCGCCCCCCAGCGCGCCGATCGCTCCGGCGAAGAACGCGACCTCCTTCACTCGCCCTCACTTCGCAGCGGCGTGCGGTCGATCGGCTCGGCGAGCAGCATCTCCTTGGTGAAGATCAGGTCCGAGCGGTTGTAGTCGGACATCTCGTAGTCGTGGCCCATCGTGATCGCATCGAACGGACAGGCGACCTCGCAGTAGCCGCAGAAGATGCAGCGGGAAAGGTTGATCTCGTAGACCTCGGCGTAGCGCTCGCCGGCGCTGATCCTGTTGTTCGGGTCGTTCTCCTCGGCGACCACCCGGATGCAGTCGGCGGGGCAGGCTGCCGCACAGAGCGAGCACCCGACGCACTTCTCGAGGCCGGTGTCCTCGAAGCGGTGCAGCTTGTGGCGGCCGCGGAAGCGCTGGTAAACCGCGGTCTTCTCCTCCGGATACTGGATCGTCACCGGGCCCTCCAGGACGCGGGCGAAGGTGGTACGCAGACCGCGCAGCGTCTCGCCGAAGGCTCGGTAGGCGCCGCCGACGCCGCCCGGATTCGGCCCCCGCTGGACGGAGATCACCTCCTCGGCGCTCTCCAGGTAGGGGAAGGCGGTCCAGTCGGTCTTCTCGGTGTTGAGCTTCGCCTCCATCAGCTCACCGTCACGATCACAGCGGTGGCGAGAACGTTGAGCGTCGCCAGAGGCAGCAGGATCTTCCAACCCAGGGACATCAGCTGGTCGTAGCGCAGGCGCGGCAACGTCGCCCGCACCCAGATGAAGAAGCAGACCAGCGACAGCGTCTTGGCGACCATCCAGACCGGGTCGAGCCACCCGGGGCCCGGGCCCTGCCATCCGCCCAAGAAGAACGTCACGGCGATTCCGGAGACGACGAACATCTCCAGGTATTCGGCGAGCAGGTACGAACCGAACCGCATGCCGCCGTACTCGGTCATGTAGCCCTGGACCAGCTCGGCGTCCGCCTCCGGCAGGTCGAAGGGGGCGCGGTTGGTCTCGGCGAAGCCGGCGACCATGAAGATCAGGAAGCCGACGATCTGGGGCACGACGTTCCAGATCTCGCCCTGGCCGTCGACCACGCTGGTGAGCGAGAGCGAGCCGGTCATCATCACCACGCCCAGCAGGGAGAGCCCCATCGAGACCTCGTAGGAGATCAGCTGGGCAGCCGAGCGCATCGCGCCCAGGAAGCTGTACTTGGAGCCCGAGGACCAGCCGGCCAGCAGCAGGCCGTAGAACGACAGCGACCCGAAGGCGAAGAAGTAGAGGACGCCGATCGAGACATCGATCCCGTAGAGGCCTAGCCCGTTCTGGACGTTGCCGAAGGGCAGGATTGCCAGCGTGACGATGCCCGAGAAGATCACGATCGCGGGGGCGATCGCGTAGAGGAGCGGTACCGCGGCCTGTGGCCGGAACATCTCCTTGCCGGCGAGCTTGACGATGTCGGCGAGCGGCTGGACCAGGCCAACCGGTCCCACCCGGTTCGGGCCGTAGCGATTCTGGAAGCGGCCGATCAGCTTGCGTTCGACGACCGTAAGCACTGGCACGATCGCAAAGACGCCGAGAAAGATGACGATCGACTTCACGACCATCACCCAGACGGCCTCGGTGTAGCTGACCTCCGCGAGCAGGCTCATCGCTTTGCCACCGTGATCCGCTGGGGGACGCCATTGGCGAGCACGTTCGCATTGCCCTCGTCGGTCCCCTCGATCAGGAAGGCGGCGCCTTGCCGCATCCGCTCGCGGATTGCGACCGTGGCCTCGACGCTGTGGCCGTTGACAGCCACGGTGACCTGGTCGCCGTTGCTGAGCTCGAGTGACTCGGCGTCCTTGGCGTGGAGCTCCAGCTTCTGCTTCGGCATCAGGAACCGCAGCGCCGGGTTGCGCTTTGTGATGTCGGTGGCCCAGAGGTCGCGGTACGTGCCCAGGACGAGCGCGCCGCCGGGGGGGCCGTCCGCGGGCGGGCTGTCGCCGCCGAGAGAGGGATCGGCTGACCGCCTTTCGGTTAGCGGCGGCTCACCCGGAGTTCCCGCGGCCGGCCCCCCCGCCGCCGCGCCGGCCGGGGTCCACGATTGCCCGGGATCCCGATCACCCCAGCGCAAGCCCTGGCCGCCGATTTCCTCGTAGGTCAGCGAGTCGTAGAAGGGGACCTCGTTGGAGAGTGCTTCGAAGACGTCCGCTGGGGACTCGGGCGCGAGGCCGTCGCCGAGCTCAGCCGCGACTGCGGCGAGAAAGCGCCAGCCGGCGATCATTCCGTCGGGCAGCGGCACGTTGCGGCGCAGCCGCTGGAGGCGGCCGTCGGGGTGGGTGACGGTGCCCTCCTTCTCGGCGTGCCCCTCGGCCGGGATCACGATGTCGGCGAGCCGGGTCGACTCGTCATCGAAGCCGGCGATCGAGACGACGAAGGAGCCGGCGAGCGCCTGCCGCCAGCCGTCGGAGGCCGGATGGGTGCGGACGGGATCGGAGTTGACCAGGAGGATGGCGCCGATCTGGTGAGCCGCGAGGCCGTCCTTGATCGCCGAGCTGCCGCGTCCCGGGTCGGTTGGCTCAAGGCCCGGCTTGGCGCCCGGTAGGCAGCCGACCTCGCGCAGCCCGCGCCCATTCGACTCCTCGGGGACCTCGAGCAATCCCGGCCCGATCCGCTGGTGCATCTCGAGCTGACGCGCGCAGGCGTGGAGCGCCTCCATGGCACCGGGGCTTCGCCACAGCCGCTCCCCCCAGATGATCACCTGGTCC
>JBKOYL010000080.1:0-7820 GCA_046725395.1 Actinomycetota bacterium
GGTTCCCGTCACGCTCCTCACCTCCGCGACGCTGCCCGCGCGCCGGCGCGAGCTGCTCGACTCCCTCGCCGCGGGGGAGCCTCAGCTGGTCGTCGGAACCCACGCGCTGATCGAGCAGCCTGTCGAGTTCTGCTCGCTGGCGGTGGCCGTCGTCGACGAGCAGCACCGCTTCGGGGTGCGGCAGCGGGCGGCGCTCGACGCGAAGGGACCAGGCCGCCGCCTCCCACACGTCCTGCACATGACCGCGACGCCGATTCCGCGGACGCTCTCGCTGACCGCCTACGGCGACCTGGACACCACGGCACTGCGCGAGCTGCCGACGGGCAGGCAGCCGATCCGGACTCGGGTGGTGGGGGAAGGCCGCCGGGGAGAGGGCTACGAGTTCATCCGCGGGAAGCTCCGCGAGGGACGGCAGGCCTACGTGGTCTGTCCCCTCGTGAGCGAATCGGAGACGACGGAGGCTCGCGCGGCCGAGGCGGAGGCGAAACGCCTCGCGGCGACCGAGTTCCGGCACTTCAGGGTCGCGCTGCTGCACGGACAGCTGTCCTCCGAGGCCAAGGCGCGGGCGATGGAGAGCTTTTCCTCCGGGGAGGCCGACGTCCTCGTCGCCACGACCGTGATCGAGGTTGGTATCGACGTCCCCAATGCGACCGTGATGCTGGTCGAGGGGGCCGAGCGCTTCGGCCTCTCCCAGCTTCATCAGCTCCGCGGCCGGGTGGGACGGGGGAAACACGAGTCGTTCTGCATCCTGTTCGGCGATCCGGACTCCGAGGCCGCGAAGGTGAGGCTCGAGGCGATCGCAGGAGAGGGCGATGGCTTCGCCCTCGCGGAGGTCGACCTCTCGATTCGCGGCGAGGGCGAGATCCTCGGCACGCGCCAGCACGGCCTGCCGCGCTTCCGCGCCGCCTCGCTGCCGGAGGACACGGCGCTGCTGCTCGAGGCCCGCCGCCGTGTGCTGGAACTGCGCAACCGCCACGGTTCCCTGGAGGCGGCCGCGCTGGGCCCCCTGATGGACGAAGCGAGACGTCGCTTCGGCGACGAGCGGCTCGAGCAGATCGCCGCGTAAGAGTGCGGAGTGTTCCGTCCGCCGTCGGGCTTACCATCGAACGTATGTTCGTGACGACCGAAGAGCCGGATGAGCCAGCCGCTGTCGTCAAGGCCGGCGACCCCGACGAGCTGCCGACCGAGCAGCTGGAGCACGAGATCACCGAGCTCGCCGGCCACCTGAACGCCGGCTGCTGCCGCTGGCTTGAGCTGGTCGCCGAGTTCGATCGTCGCGGGACCTGGGCCGGTTGGGGCTGCCGGTCCTGCGCCGAGTGGGTCGCCTGGCAGTGCGCGCTCAACACGCGCTCGGCGAGGGAGCACGTACGGGTTGCGCGCCGGTTGGCGGAGCTTCCCCGCATCCACGAGCAGTTCGCGGCCGGCCGGCTCTCCTACGCCAAGGTGCGGGCGCTCACGCGGGTGGCGGAGCCAGACACTGAGGAAGATCTGATGGAACTTGCCCGCCACGCCACCGCCTCCCAGCTCGAGCGGATCTTGCGTGGCCTGCGTCACGTGACCGCGGCGGAAGCCGAGGAGCAGCAGCTCAACCGCTACGTGGTCACCTGGTGGGAGGAGGACGGCTCGCTCTCCATCCGGGGCCGGCTACCCGCCGAGGGCGGCGCCGCCTTCCTCGCCGGGCTCGATGCCGCTCATGACCGGCTGCGCGAGCAGCGCGATCGCGATCGCGAGGGCGCCCGTAGAGGTTCCGCGGAACCGCGGCGACCGGTCGATCAGACCCATGCTGACGCGCTGGTCGAGGTCGCCCGCGGCGGGGCCGGCTATGACGTCACGGTTCATGTCGACGTCGAGGTGCTCTCACGCAACGCAGGCGGGCAGGTGCGGGTTGCCGATGGCCCTGCGCTCGCGCCCGAGACCGCCCGACGACTCGCCTGCGATTCCTCGTTGATCCCGATCATCGAGCGTGAGGGTCACGCCTTATCGGTGGGCCGCAAGACGCGCGCCGTTCCGCCCGCCATTCGCCGGGCCGTCGAGGCGCGCGACGGCCACTGCCGCTTCCCAGGCTGCGAGAGCCGCCGCTTCCTGGATACCCATCACATCGTCCACTGGGCTCACGGGGGCGCGACCGACAAGCGCAACCTGATCCTGCTCTGCCGCCAGCACCATCGCCTTGCTCACGAGGGCCGCGTTCAGGTAACCGGAAACGCCGACGAGCGGGTGCGTTTCCGCCTTCCCGATGGAACCGAGCTCCACAGCTCCCCACCCGCACCGCGGGGCGATCCTCGCGAGCTCAAGCGGCTCAATTCTGAGGCGGGTTACGGGATCGACAGCGAGACCTGCCTGAGCGGCACGGGCGAGCGGATGGACCGGGATTGGGTGGTCAGCGTGGTCGCGGACCGCTTGTACGGGCCCGATCCACCGGGTTAGATCTCGCTCCGGGATGGCGGAGATTCGGATCACCGGCGGCGACCTGCGTGGTCGCCGGCTCTACGTGCCGAAGACGGGGGTGCGGCCGACCACGGGGCGGGTGCGGGAGGCGATCTTCTCGATCCTCGGCAGCGTCGAGGATGCTCGAGTACTAGATCTCTTCTGCGGCACCGGCGTGCTCGGCGTCGAGGCGCTGTCTCGCGGGGCGGCGGAGGCCACTTTGGTGGACAGCCGCGTGACGGCGGCCAGGCGTAACGTGGAGTCGCTTGACCTGAGCGATCGAGCAGAGGTGGTGCGCGCCGATGCGGCTCGGTTCCTGCGCCGCGCCACGCCCGGCTCCTTCGACCTCGTGCTGTGCGATCCGCCCTATAGACTCGCCGACCGCCTTGCAGCCGAACTCGATCCGCTCATACGAGCTGCGCTCGCCGAGGGAGGGAGGGTGATGGTCGAGACCTCCCCCGACCGCCCTCTGTCTCTCGGGCTGATCCTGATCACCGAGCGCAGCTACGGCGACACGCTGGTCCGGATCTACGCTGGTGGACGGTGAGCGAGGAGAGCCCCCGAGTCGCGGTCTGCCCAGGCAGCTATGACCCGGTCACGAACGGGCACCTCGACGTGATCGGGCGCGCGTCGCGGGTGTTCGACAAGGTCGTGGTCGGGGTCGTCAACAACCCGGTTCGCAAGCAGAAGACGCTGTTCACCGCCGATGAGCGCAAGAAGTTCATCGAGGATGCCACTGCCGAGCTCGGCAACGTCGAGGTCGGCGTGATGAGCAATCTGCTGGTCGAGTTCGCTCGGGAGCACAAGGCGACCGCAGTGATCAAGGGGCTGCGGGCGATCTCGGACTTCGAGTACGAGTTCGAGATGAACCAGCTCAACCGCAAGCTCGCCCCCGAGATCGAGTCGATGTACATCTTTGCCTCGCCGAGCTACAGCTTCCTCTCCTCGACCGGGGTGAAGGAGATCGCCACGTTCGGGGGCGACATCGGCGACCTGGTGCCAGGACCGGTTGCAAAAGCGCTTGCGGAACGGCTCGCACGCTGATTGCGTCGTGCGTGGGCGCTGGGCAGGAGCTTGCAAGAAGCCGTCGAAAGGCAACGCGCGGTCGGCCCGTGTGCCCGATGCGTAAGATCCGAGGGTGCTCGCGGGCGTCAGCCGAGGGCAACCCGACTAAAGAAACCCGCAGATGGACGTTCTCGTTCTCATAGACAAGCTCGACGACCTGGTTCACAACGCGCGGCCGGTGCCGCTCACCGATCAGGTGCGTGTCGACCGTGAGGAGATTTACGACCTCCTCGATCAGATGCGCGCCACGATCCCCGAGGAGATCAAGCAGGCGCGCTGGATCGTCAAGGAGCGCCAGGAGATGCTCGCCGAGGCGAAGCGCGAGGCCGAGCGGATCGTGAAGGAGGCCCGCGAGCAGCAGGCCCGCCTGGTCGCCAACGAGGAGATCACGCGGCAGGCGGAGCGCGCCGCGGAGGAGATCGTCGAGGAGGCCCGTGAGCGCGAGCGGGAGATTCGGCTCGGCGCCGAGGACTACGCCGACGACATCCTCTCGACCCTCGAGGTCAACCTCCAGAAGTTCCTGCAGGCCGTGCAGCGCGGTCGCGACCGGCTCCAGGGTCGCGAGCGGGAGCCGTCGGAGATCGGCTAGCTGGCCACGCAACCAGGGTTCGGGGCGCCGGGCCCGGGTATCGGGCTGGCATGGAACTGATCACCTTCATCTTCTGGCTGTGCGCGATCGGCCTGATCGTGGGGGCGATCGCAAGGTTGCTGGTGCCCGGTCGCCAGGCGATGGGGCTGGTGGGTACCGCGCTCGCAGGGATCGCGGGCTCGTTCGTCGCCGGCGTCCTCTTCTGGGCCCTGGCCGACAAACCCGGCAAGCATCCGGTTCTCGGGTTCGTGCTGGCGGTGATCTGCGCGGCGGCGATCGTCTACTTCGTGGCCGGTCCGCGCCGGGGTGTGTTCGGCAGGCGCCGCAGCCTGCTCGGGCCGCGCCGACGCTGGTTGTAGGCCCTCTCTCGGGGGGGCCGCTCCGACGTCTAGAGCCCGGTCTCGTGCGCTCCGGCGCGCCCGGCGTCGGTCTTCTCGTAGAAGCGGCCCAGCAGCTCCAGCGTCTCCTCCCGGTCGGCGCAGGTGTAGGCGTTCCAGGCCTCGTTGCGGAGCTGCTCGTCGAGCGTCTTGCCCACCGTGTCGAGGATCGTCTGCTTCGCCGAGCGAACCGCGCGCTGGGAGTTGCGCAGGATCTGGCGGGCGACGGTCTCCGCCTCCTCCATCAGGCGGTCGTGCGGGACCACCTTGGAGACGAGGTTGCACCGCAGCGCCTGCCGGGCGTCGATCGCCTCGGCGGTGAGCAGCATTTCGAGGGCGATGCCCGTCCCGCAGGTGTTGACCAGGCGAACGATGCCACCGTCGCCGTGGTGGAAGCCGCGGCGCGCCTCGAAGGAGCCGAACATCGCGCGCTCGGATGCGATCCGGATGTCGCAGGCGAGCGCGGTCTCGAGGCCGCCCGCCAGGGCCCAGCCGTTGATCGCCCCGATGATCGGCTTGTAGATCCGGTGCATGCCGCGGGTGAACCCGTTCAGCCCCAGCTCCGCGATCGCGCGCAGGTCCTCGGGTGAGCTGTCGGAGAAGATCGGCGGGATGTACTCCTTCAGGTCGGCGCCGGCGCAGAAGGCGTCGTCGCCGGCGCCCGTGAGGATGGCGACGTCGAGCGAGTCGTCCTCGGCGAAGTCGGCCCAGGCCGCGATCATCGCGCGGTGCACCTCAGGGCTGACGGCGTTCCGCGCCTCGGGCCGGTTGAGCGTCACGTAGGCGATCCGGTCTCGCTTCTCGTAGAGCACGACGCCCTCGTCGGCCGAGGGTGGTGGCCCGGGCCGGTCTGGGTTGTGGTGAGTCATCGAACTCCCTTCATTTGTGCGAGGGTGCTCCGCGAGGAGCAACCCGTTTAGTAAGTGGCGCTGACCACGGCCAGGTCGTCGGCGGTCCACGTGATCTCCCCGTCGCACCACTCGGCCAGCTCCTCGGCGGTGTCGGGGAAGTCGAAGCTCGGGTCGATCGGGGTGACCTGCTTCTCGGCCTTGACCACGTCGCCGATGACGAGCGCCCGGGAGTGCTCCCGGACCCGCCGGAAGAGGGTGCGCTTGGCGTCGCCTTTCAGATGATGGACCGAGAGGACCGAGATGACCAAGTCCCAGGGGCCGTCGGGGAGGGGGTCCTCCATCCGGGCGAGCTGCACGCCGTCGTACTCCTGGCGCAGACGGAAGACCATCTCGGGGCTTGAGTCGAGGCCGATCACCCAGGCGTCCGGGTAGGCCTCGAGCAGGACCCGAGTGGTCTCGCCGGTTCCCATCCCGAGCTCCAGCACGCGATCCGGCGGAAACGGGATGGCGTCCACGGTCGCCCTTTGCAGCTCGTCGTAGCGCGGGACCTCGGCCCGGATCTCCTCCAGGTAGGTGTCCGGGTTCCAGTGGAATTGCGCGCACACGTGGCTCGCTACCCTCGAAACGAGTGTATGCGGAAGGCGGAAACGTCGATCTGGAGCGCCTGGCGCTGTCCCACGGACAGGCTCGCGCGCTCGATCTCGAGGTAGGGCTCGACCGGATCGAGCTCGGCGGTCAGGGCTACGCCCCGGCCGGCGGAGGGAGCGAGGCGCGGCTGGACGTCTCCAGAACCAGCACCGGCTACGCCGTGCGACTGCGCTTCTCGAGCGAGGTGATCGGTCCCTGCGTTCGCTGCCTCGAGGCCGCCGCGACCGAGATCGAAGTCGATTCCCGGGAGGTCGATCAGGGCGGCACCGCCGATGAGGAGCTGCGCAGCCCCTACGTCAGCGAGGGCAACCTGGACGTGGACCGCTGGGCGAACGACGCCCTCGTCCTCGCCTTCCCCTCGCAGCCCCTCTGCCGGGAGGACTGCGCCGGCCTCTGCCCGGTCTGTGGGGAGTCGCTCAACGACACAGATCCGGAGGCGCACCGCCACGATCGGGGAGGGGATCCCCGCTTCGCCAAGCTCAGGGAGCTGAAGCTGGAGGAGTAGATGCGATCGCTACCATGCCCGACCCATGGCGGTCCCCAAGAAGCGACAGTCGAGGACGCGGCGCGACAAGCGACGCGCCCAGCACAAGGTCTCCGCACCGCGGCTGAACGAATGCCCGCGTTGCCATAGCCCCCGGCTGCCGCACCGCGTCTGCCCGACCTGCGGCACCTACGCCGGGCGCGAGGTGATCCGCCACGAAGTCGCCGAGGCGACGCCGCCGGCGGAACAGCCCTCGCCGCAGGACTGAGAAGTCATCGATGAGACCCGTGGCGCTCGATGCTTACGGGGCCGACGCCGGGCCCGAGGCGGTCCTCGAAGGAGCGCGCCTCGCGGCATCCGACGGGATCCCGGTCCGCGTCTTCGGTCCCACCGGGCTGGATTTGGCCACGGGCGTGGAACTCGAGCCGACCACCGAATGGATCGGCAACGAGGCCGAACCGGTGGCGGCGGTGCGCTCGACGCCGGATGCCTCGGTCGTCCGTGCCGCCGGGGCCGTCGCGGAGGGGAGCTGCAGCTCGCTGGTCAGCGCGGGGTCCACGGGCGCCACGATGACCGCGGCTCTGTTCGCGCTGAAGCGAGCCCAGGGCGTGCATCGGCCCGCGCTCGCCGTGCAGATCCCGGTGCCTGGCGCCGAGGGGCCGCCATTGCTGCTGCTCGACTGTGGCGCCAACAGCGACGTGCGGCCCCAGCACCTGATCCAGTTCGCCTTCCTGGGCTCCGCGTTCAGCCGGGCGGTGCTGGGCGCCGAGAGCCCGCGGGTCGCGCTGCTCTCCGTCGGCGAGGAGCAGAAGAAGGGCCGCGCCGACGTGATCGAGGCACACGAGGCGCTCTCGGACGTGGACGGGATCCGCTTCATCGGGAATCTCGAGGGCCGCGACCTGCTCACGGGCGAGGCCGACGTGGTCGTCGCCGATGGCTTCACCGGCAATGTCACGCTCAAGACCGTGGAGGGCACTGCGAGGGCGGTCGCGCAGGCGGTGCGCGCAGCGGCCCGGTCGAACCCGATGGCCGCGGCGGGGGGCCTGCTGCTTCGGCCGGCGCTGGCCAGCCTGCGGCGGAGCATGGACCCCAACTCGGTCGGCGGGGCGATCCTGCTGGGCCTGCGCGGTGTCGCGGTCGTCGCGCACGGAAGCTCGACGCCCGAGGGAATCGCCAACGCCGTGCGCCTGGCCAACCGGGCGGTGGAGGAGAGGGCGGTCGAGCGCACCGACGAGCTTCTCTCCGCCTCGGGCGCCAGGCGGGAGGCGCTCCGCGAGTGATGCGAGGGTGCTCCGAGCGAAGTGAGGAGCAACCCGTCTAATGAAGGGGCGACGGAGCGATAGGCGATAATGGCCCGGATGGATCGCGAAGAGGTGATG
>JBKOYL010000068.1:0-21246 GCA_046725395.1 Actinomycetota bacterium
AGCTGTGACCTGCTGGGCATCGAATGGCGCGTGATGAATGCCAAGACCATTTCGGTCGCCCGACGTAAGTCTGTCGCGTTCCTGGATGCGTTCGTTGGCCCGAAGCGTTGACCAGTGCCGGAGGTGGGACTCGAACCCACATGTCCCGAAGGACCATCGGTTTTGAGCCGATGCTGTATACCAGTTCCATGCACTCCGGCCTGTCGCGAACGATAGCCCTGGCATGCCGGGATAATCGCCGCCGGTGGACCAAGCGGGACCCATGGAGGTGATTCGCGAGCTCTGCTCCTTCGAGGGGCGGGGGCCCGGGACCGATGCCGAGCGGCGCGCCGCGAACATGCTCGCCGGCCGCGTACGGGGCATCGGCCGCAGGGCGCGGACCGAGCCCTTCTTCTGCCATCCCCAGTACGCGGTCGTCCACCTGATCCACGCGGCGCTCGGGGTCGCGGGAAGCCTGCTGGCGACCGTGCAGCCCGCGGTCGGCTTCACGATCGTCTTCGCCGCCGCCGTCTCGACCTACCTCGACCTGAACACGCGCCTCTACCTGATTCGCTCCCTGCTCTTCCGCCGAACCTCGCAGAACGTCGTCTCGCCGGGAGACCGGCCCGACGCCTCCGCCCGCCTCGTCCTGACGGCCCACTACGACGCCGCCCGCACCGGCTTCGTCTTCTCCAAGGCGTCCGATCGGATCCGGCGGCTGCCCGAGCGCGTCCGCCTTGCCCTCGGCCCCTTCCGGCTCTTCTTCTGGGCCGGCCTCGCCCCCCTTCTCCCCATCATCGGGGCGCGCATGGCCGGCGTGGACGGTACCTGGCTGTCCGCCGTCCAGGCGGTCCCCACGATCGTGCTGATTGTCGCCGCCTTCCTGCTGATCGATATCGCCCTCTCCGAGATCGTCCCTGGCGCTTACGACAACGCCTCGGGGGTCGCGGCCGTCCTCTCCGCGGCCGAGGAACTCACCGCCGACCCGCCGGCGAACCTCGACGTCTGGATCCTCCTGACCGGAGCCGAGGAGTCCTTCTGCGAGGGATCGCGCGCCTTCGTCCGCACCCACCGCAAGGAGCTCGACCGGGAGAACACGGCATTCGTCAACGTCGACTCGGTCTCCTACGGAGGGCTCGCCTACGAGGTCAGCCAGGGCGCCGTGATCAGCCTCGACCACGACCCGCAGCTGATCGAGCTCTGCGAGGCCCTCTCCGGGGCGGGGGCGGGCGAGGCGCTCCCGATCCGCCACCCGCTGATCGACGACGCGCTGCCGCCGCGCATACGCCGGATGCGCTCGATCACGATCCGGACCACCGACGCGGACGGCAACCTGGCGCCGTGGTACCACACCCACGATGACGTCCCCGACCGGGTCGACCCCGCGGCGCTGACTCACGCCACTCGGTTCGTCGTCTCCCTCGCCCGCCTGCTCGACCGCGAGGCCGGGCGGCGCCGCCCGTCCGTGCCGGCGAGCTCGTCCGCAGCGGGCAGTGAGGAGCCCGTATCGCGGGGGTCCAAGGCGGCCGACCGCGTGTAAAGATCGGCCCATGGCGCAGAGAACGCTCGAGGCGGAGGTCCTCTGGGCGCCATCGGCCGAGATGGTCGAGCGCTCCCAGCTCACCCGGTACATGCGCTGGCTGGCCGACGAGCACGACCTTCACTTCGACGACTACCACGCGCTCTGGCGCTGGTCCGTCACCGAGATCGAGGAGTTCTGGCGGACGATCTGGGACCACTTCCACGTCATTTCGGACTCTCCGCCGGATGAGGTCCTGGGGGAACGCGTCATGCCCGGCGCCCGCTGGTTCCCCGGCACCCGGCTCAACTACGCCGAGCACATCTTCCGGGGCAAGGACGACGACGAGGTTGCCGTCCGCTACGCCTCGGAGCTCCGTCCGCTCACCGAGCTGCGCTGGCGCGAGCTCCGGGAGCAGGTCGGCGCGGTCCGCGAGGGGCTTCGTTCGCTCGGCGTCACGGAGGGCGACCGCGTCATCGCCTACCTACCCAACGGGCCCGAAGCGCTGATCGCCTTCCTCGCGACCGCCAGCCTCGGCGCGATCTGGTCGAGCTGCTCTCCCGACTTCGGGCCCGGCAGCGTCGTCGACCGCTTTGCGCAGATCGAGCCCAAGGTGATGTTCTGCGTGGACGGCTACCGCTACGGCGGCAAGGACTTCGGCCGCCTCGACACTGTCGCGGAGGTGGCCACCCAGATACCCAGCCTCGAGCGGATCGTCGTCTTCCCCTACCTGAGCGCGGATCCCGAGTTGGCGGTGCTGGAGGAGCACCCGAAGGTCGCGGCCCCGATGACGTGGGGGCAGCTGACGGAGCTCGGCCGAGGCGCCCACCTCGCCTTCGAACGGGTGCCGTTCGATCACCCGCTCTGGGTTCTCTACTCCTCCGGCACCACCGGGCTCCCCAAGGCCATCGTCCAGGGCCACGGCGGGATCCTGCTCGAGCAGCTCAAGAAGGGAAACCTCCACCTCGACACCCACCCCGGGGATCGCGTCTTCTGGTTCACCACCACCGGTTGGATGATGTGGAACTTCCTGATCGGCGTGCTGCTCACCCCGGCCTCGATAATCCTCTACGACGGCAACCCCGCCACTCCCGACATGGGTGTCCTCTGGGACCTCGCCGAGCAGACCGGCATGACCTGCTTCGGCACCAGCGCCGCTTACATCGCCGCCTGCATGAAGGACGGGATTGAGCCCGGCGAGGGCCGCGATCTCGCCACGCTCCGATCGGTCGGCTCGACCGGCTCCCCGCTCGCGCCCGAGGGCTTCGAGTGGGTCTACGAGCACGTTGGTTCGGACACCTGGCTCTTCTCCACCAGTGGTGGCACCGACCTCTGCACCGCCTTCGTCGGCGGGGTTCCCCTCCTCCCCGTCTATCGCGGCGAGCTGCAGGCGCGAGCCCTCGGCGCCAAGGTCGAGGCCTTCGACGAGGAGGGCAGCCCGGTGATCGACCAGGTCGGCGAGCTGGTGATCACAGAGCCGATGCCCTCCATGCCGGTCTTCTTCTGGGGCGACGAGGGCGGCTCGCGCTACCGCTCCAGCTACTTCGAGATGTATCCGGGCATCTGGCGGCACGGCGACTGGATCGAGATCACCTCGCGCGGGACGGCGATCATCTACGGCCGTTCCGACTCGACCATCAACCGCGGCGGGATCCGGATGGGAACGAGCGAGATCTACCGCGCGGTCTCGGCGGTGCCCGAGGTCCTCGACGCGCTGGTCGTCGACGTCCCCAAACCGGGCACCGAGGGCTGGATGCCTCTCTTCGTGGTCCTCCGCGAGGACGCGGAGCTCGACGACGACCTCGTCGCCGAGATCAAGCGACGGATTCGCGAGCAGTGCTCCCCCCGCCACGTCCCGAGCGACGTCTTCCAGATCAAGGAGGTCCCCCGCACCCTGAGCGGCAAGGCCCTCGAGGTGCCGGTGAAGCGGATCCTGATGGGCGAGGCGCCCGAGGAGGCGGCGAGCCGCGATTCGCTCGCCAACCCCTCCTCCCTCGACTACTTCACCGAACTCGCAGACACCCGCTGAGCTCCGCGTTGATCCGGTCGCGACAGGCCGCCGTAGTGAGTCATCGTGTACGCAGACGTCCCGCCGCGGCGGAGCTGGAAACAGGACCTCGCGCCCTTTCTCAAGGCCGACGAGCCTCGCAGCCTCGGTCAGATCGCGAGCGTGGTTCTCCCCTACTTCTCCGTCTGGATCCTC
The DNA here is from genome assembly GCA_046725395.1 of Actinomycetota bacterium. Lineage (GTDB taxonomy): Bacteria > Actinomycetota > Thermoleophilia > Solirubrobacterales > 70-9 > DASUPK01. The sequence continues at coordinate 3,702 of JBKOYL010000068.1, forward strand.
GCCGCCCTGATCGAGCCGAGCGTCCCGGTCGCGATCGGCCTCGGAATCATCGCGACCGTCTTCCTCACCCGCATGTACTCGATCTTCCATGACCTCACCCACAACTCGCTGTTCTCCTCGCGGCGCACCAACAGCCGCTGGGGCCACTCCCTCGGCTTCCTGCTCTTCACGCCGTACCGCTGGTGGCAGCGGCAGCACGCCATCCATCACGCGCACACCGGCGATCTCGACCATCGCGGCATCGGCGAGATCAACACGATGACCCTCGCCGAGTACGAGCGAGCGTCCCGCCTGCGCCGGCTGGCCTACCGCCTCTACCGCCATCCGCTGCTCATGCTGCTGGTCGGTCCAAGCCTCGTCTTCCTGTTCGAGCGCCGCTTCCCGCAGAGGGGCATGACCCCGCGGATCCTGTTGAGCGTGGTGCTGACGAACGTCGCGCTCGCGGCCTGGGTCCTCGGCTGGAGCTCACTCGTGGGTCTGCAGACCTTCCTGCTGATCCAGGGCACGACGCTGATCGCCGGCGGCGCCATCGCCGCTTGGATGCTCTACATCCAGCATCAGTACGAGGGCACCTACTACCAGGCATCCGAGCAGTGGGAGTTCGAGCTCGCCGCCCTACAGGGCAGCTCCTACCTCCAGCTGCCGCGCCCGCTCGCCTGGATGGTCGGCAATGCCAACTACCACCACGTGCACCACCTGAGCGCCAAGATCCCGAACTACAAGCTGCGCGCCTCACACGAGTCCCATCCGATGTTCCGGCGCACGCCCGTGGTGACCCTGCGGACGAGCATCGAGGCGTTTCGCCTGAAGCTCTGGGACACCGAGAGCGAGTCTTTGATCCAGTTCCCAGAGAAGCGCCGGCTTCGCCATCAACGGCCGCCACAAAAACCGCCGCCGAATCTAGGCCGGCGTGACCGAGTTCCTGCGCTCGGCGAAGCGGCGGTCCTTCCTCGCCGCCAGCGCGTAGCGACTGACGAGCTCGGCTCGTAGCTGGTCCGGCTCGATCACGGCGTCGACGACCAGCTCGGACGCGAGGTGGAGGATGTCGATGTCCTCGGCGTACTCCTCGCGCTTCTCCTTGACGAACCGCTCCCGCTCACCCGGATCCTCGATCGCCTGGATCTGGTTGAAGAAGACGGCGTTGATCGCCGCCTCGGGGCCCATCACCGCGATCTGGGCCTGCGGGAAGGCCAGGCACGAGTCCGGCTCGAACGCCGGCCCGGCCATCGCGTAGAGGCCGGCGCCGTAGGCCTTCCGCACGATCACCGAGATCTTCGGGACGGTCGCCTCCGAGACCGCGCTGATCATCTTCGCGCCGTGGCGGATGATCCCCTGCCGCTCGACCTCCTTGCCGATCATGAAGCCCGGGACGTCCGCGAGGAAGAGCAGCGGCACGTTGAAGGCGTTGCAGGTCGCGATGAACCGCGCCGCCTTGTCGGCCGAGTCAACGAACAGCACGCCGCCCTTCACCTTCGGCTGGTTGGCGACGATCCCGATCACCCGGCCCTCCAGCCGCGCGTAGCCGACCACCACCTCCTTCGCCCAGCGGTCATGGATCTCGAGGAACGAGTCGGCGTCGACGCAGGCGCGGATCAGATCCTTCACGTCGAACGGATCCTTCTCGTTGGCGGGCACGATCTCCGAGACAGCCGGACTCTCCTCGGGCTCGGCGGGCGGCGCCCCGGGGGGATCCTCCCGCCAGTTGGCCGGCATGTAGGAGAGGTATCGCCGAGCGAGATCGATTGCGTCCGCGTCGGACTCGCTGAGGAAGTGGCCGCAGCCCGAGACGGCGGTGTGCATGCGCGCGCCGCCCATCTCCTCGAGCGTCACCTTCTCGCCGATCACCATCTCGGCCATACGCGGCGAGCCCAGGTACATGGAAGCGTTTCCGTTCCTCATGATCACCACGTCGCAGAACGCCGGGATGTAGGCACCGCCCGCGGCGCTCGGCCCGAACAGCAGGCAGACCTGAGGCACCTGGCCGGAGAGGCGCACCTGCGTGTGGAAGATGCGACCGGCCCCGCGTCGGCCGGGGAACATCCGCACCTGGTCGGTGATCCGCGCCCCGGCGGAGTCGACCAGGTAGACGATCGGCACCTGGTGGGCGAGCGCCCGCTCCTGGATCCGGAGGATCTTCTCGACGGTCTTCGGCCCCCACGAGCCCGCCTTGACCGCGGGGTCGTTCGCCATCAGCGCAACCGGGCGACCGGCGACCGTTCCCATGCCCGTGACCACCCCGTCGGCGCCGAGGCCCTCCTGCTCCCAGTTCGCCAGCAGACCCTCCTCGGCGAGGGAGTCCGCATCGAGCAGCCGGGCGACCCGCTCGCGAACGGGCAGCTTCTGCTGCTCGGCGACCTTCTTTCGATGCCTCTCGGGCCCCCCCTCGAGCGCCGCCTCGAGGGCCGCCCTGACGTCGCTCATCCGGGCCTCAGGTTCTCAGGTCCGCTTCCCGCTCGGACTCCGACTCGTCGGCGGTGGCCTCCGCCTGATCTTCGACTGGCTCCGCCTCCTCCGCGCCCAGAGCGTCGTCGGCACCCTCGCGGGCGAGGGGGTCGAGCTCATCCGGCTTGTCGAACGGGTCCTCGCCCGGGGCGGGGCGGTGCTGCGAGACGGCGGCGGTCAGCTTCGTGCTGAGCTCCTCGGTGTCGGCAAGGACGTCGTCGCGACGGCGCACGAGGTCGGCGATCACCGCCTCGATGTCCTCGCGGCGCTGGCTGCCCTCCTCGACGATCCGCCGCGCCCGCGCCTCGGCGGCATCGATAGCCTCGCGAGCCTCCTGCTCTGCCTGCGCGCGGGTCGATGCGGCGTCGCTGTCGGCCGCCTCGCGAGTCTGCTTGGCATAGGCATCTACCGACGAGCGCGTCTCGGCCGCATACTGGTCGGCCGCGCTGCGAGTCTCCACCGCCTCCATGTTCGCCGCATTGACCGTGCCTCGGGCCTCCTCCTCGGCCTCGGCGCGGATCTGCTGTGCGCTCTCCGCGGCCTGGGCGAGGATCGCGCCCGTCCTCTCCCCGACCTTCTCCAGCTCTCGCTTGACCACGTCCGAGCGAGACTCGTCGCCGGCGCCCGTCTCGAGCCAGTCGGCGAGGCGAGCGAGGAACTTCTCCACCTCGTGCTTGTCATACCCTCGCCGCGTGGACGGGAAGGTGGCGTTCCTGATGCGGTCGAGACTGGTCTGGTCGACTCCCATGCCTTCAGATCCTCCTTCGGTGGCCTAGCTCCCTGAATCGACAGGGACCGGCTGATCGCCCGAGTAATCGTAGAACCCCTTGCCCGACTTGCGGCCGAAGTCCCCGGCCTCGACCATCTTCCTGAGGGTCTCGGGCGCGGCGAAACGCTCCTCACCGTAGGCGTCGACCATCACCTCGGCGATCGCCGCAAGCGTGTCGAGGCCCACGAAGTCCGCGAGCGTCAGCGGCCCCATCGGATGGCTGGCCCCGGCCATCATGCCGGTGTCGATGTCCTGGATCGAGCCCACGCCCTGCTCGCGCGCGCGAATCGCATCCAGCATGTAGGGGATGAGCAGTCGGTTGACGATGAAGCCCCGGTTGTCCTTCGCGGCCACGGTCGTCTTGCCGAGCTTCTCGCCGACCTCAAAGCCGAGTTCGACCGCCTCGTCCCCGGACTTCTCCGCCCGCACCACCTCGAGCAGTGGCATCACCTGAGGCGGATTGAAGAAATGCAGGCCGATCATCCGCTCGGGGCGCTTGGTTGCGTCGGCCTGCGTGGCCACCGGTAGCGAGGAGGTATTGGTGGCCAGGAAGGCACCGTCCCTGACCAACCCGTCGACCTCGCCCCACATCTCCAGCTTGCCGTCGAGGTCCTCCGTGATCGCCTCGATCACCAGGTCGCAATCGGCGAGATCGGCGTAGTCCAACGTCGGCGTGATCCGGCTGCGGACGGCGTCCGCCTCGGCCTGCTCCATCCTGCCCCTCTCGACGGCGCGGGCGAGCTGCTTCTCGATCTTCGCCATGCCTTTGTGGAGCGGCGCCTGGTCGATCTCGCGGACCACGACATCCCAGCCGACCTGCGCGCAAATCTGCGAGATCCCGTGTCCCATCAACCCGCAGCCAAGGACCCCGACCTTGCTGATCGCCATATGCGTTTGTCCCCTCTCGCTAGTGATCCAGGCGGCGGGGAGCATACGGTGCGCAACCACCTAAGGTGTCCCGGGTTCTTGATCGGAATGCGCGGCGGGAGAGCACATCGGGCGGGCTTCGCGCTGGCTGCGATTTGCGCGGCCGCGGGCGCCTGGGCAGCCGCCGGGGCGCTGGGCTCGCCCGCTTCGATGAAGGCGGGCAGCGCGCAACCGGCGGCCAGTGCCTCGGCCGGGTGCGCCGAGAATTGCGAGTCGGGTCGCGAGCGGCGGCGGGAGCTACGCCGGCAAAACGCCCGGCAGAAGCGCCCCAACGTGGTCGTGATCGACACCGACGATCAGAACCTGACGGACATGCCTGTCATGCAGAAGACGCTCGCGCTTCTCGCCGCCAGGGGGACGACGTTCAGGAACAGCTATGTCTCCTACCCGCTCTGTTGCCCTTCCCGCGCCACCTTCCTGACCGGACAGTACGCGCATAACCACCATGTGCTCACCGATCAGCGCTACGTCGATCTGGACGGCACCAACACGCTCGCGGTTTGGCTGCGGCGGGCGAAGTACCGCACCGCGATGGTCGGCAAGTACCTGAACGGCTACGGCGAGATCTATCCACGAGAGGTGCCACCCGGGTGGACCCAATGGTTCGGGCTCACAGGGGGCACCGAACAGAAACGCTACGCCTTCAGGCTCAACGAGAACGGCAAGGTCCACAACTACCCCCGGAAGCCGCGGAACTACGTCGATTACGTCCTCGGCGACAAGGTCAACGGACTCCTCAAGATGTGGGCGCCGAGCCCGAAGCCCTTCTTCCTCTACTACAACCCGAACAATCCGCATGGCGAGCGAGCCCTGCCCCCCTGGTCCACTCGCAACCCCGAGCCCGCTCCCCAATACCTCGGAGCGTTCGGCGATGCGCAAGCGCCGCGCACCCCGAGCTTCGACGAGGCGAACGTCTCCGACAAGCCGGAGCTGATCCGCGACATCCCTCGCCTATCCGACGCCCAGATCGCGGACATCGATCAGCGCTACCGCGGTCGCCTCGAGAGCCTGCTGTCGGTCGACGATGAGGTCAAGAAGATCGTCGGGCTGGTCCGCAAGTACGGGGACAAGCGGAAGACCTTCTTCATCTTCACCTCGGACAACGGCATCGAGCTGGGATCACACCGGGTCCGGTTCAAGAACTTCCTCTACGAGGAGGGCGAGCGCGTACCGCTGATCATCCGCGGCCCTGGTATCCCCGAGAACGCCGTACGGGATCAGCCGGTGGCGAACATAGACCTGGCGCCGACGATCGTCGAGATCACGAAGTCCCGCCCGCTCAGGGTGATGGACGGGATCTCCCTGCTCCCGCTGATCAGCGATCCCGGCGTCGCGGCCAACCGCGACCTGCTCTTCGAGAGCCCCGTCTACCCCGGCGCCTATGGCATTCGTCGCGGCCCATGGAAGTACAACGCCTGGGACAACGGCGATCAGGAGCTCTACAACCTGGACGAGGACCCATACGAGCTCGACAACCTGCTGGCGCGCCCGGGGGTCGCCGCGTCCTACGAGGCGATCCGGGATCAGCTCGCCGACCGGCTGGCGCAGCTTCGCCGCTGCGCCGGGCCCTCCTGCAACTAGGCGGTGATTCGGCGGCGGCGTTGTGTTGGTCCGGCCGCGGTGTTGTGGCGGCCGTTAATCCTGGGGCGAAGCCGTCTCGAGCTGTCGCCTCATCGCCTCAGCCAGCGCGGTGACACCGCTCATCGGGCGGACGTAGACGGCCATCCGGCTCACGCGATCCTCGGAGTCAAAGTGGAGGAAGTCGATGCCGTCGAGCTCGCGATCGCCCACTCTGGCGCTGAAGGCGAGCGCGGCGGCATCGCCGGTCTCCACCTGATCGGTGTAGCGGAAGCCCTCGAAGACCTGGACGACCGCCCCGAGCAACATCGCCACCGCTTCGCGTCCCTCATACGGCTTGAAGACGACAGGGCTGCGGAAGACCACGTCTTCGGCGAACAGCTCGTCGATCGCTGAGAAGTCCTTGGATTCGGCAGCGGCACGGAAGCGGTCGCTCTTCATGCCCTCACCTATCGGTGCCAGTCCACGGGGCCGGCGGTCAGCAGGTGCGCACCCAGCGGGCGACCGAGGAACTTCTGAGCCTCCCCCGATGCCGCGATCAGCTTCGGCAGGTTCACGCCGGTTTCGACGCCCATCTCCTCGAGCATCGAGACGAGGTCCTCGGTGGAGATGTTCCCCGTGGAGCCCGGCGGCACCGGGCAGCCGCCGAGCTCGCCGAAGGAGCTCTCGAACGAATCGATTCCCTGCTCGAGCGCGGCCAGGACATTGGCGAGCCCCTGGCCGCGGGTGTTGTGGAAATGGGCGGTCAGCTCGACCTCCTTGAGCCGGTCTCCACCAACGGCGAAGAACTCGCCCACCTGGCGCGGATTGGCCATGCCCGTCGTGTCGCCGAAGGCGATCTCCTCGCAGCCGAACGAAGCCAGCTTCTCAGCGATCTCGAAGACGCGGTCCTGCGGGACCTCCCCCTCGTACGGACAGCCGAAGCTGGTCGAGATCACGCCCTCGCAGCGCAGGCCGGCGTCCCGCGCGGCGCCGACCGTGCCCTCCAGGTCCGCGAGCGACTCGGCGATCGAGCGGTTGACGTTCTTGCGGTTGTGCGTCTCCGAGGCGGAGAGGAAGAAGTTCGCCTCCTGGAAGCGATCGCGGAGCTTCAAGGCGTTGTCGAGTCCCTTGCGGTTCGGGATCAAGACGGAGTAGGCAACGCCCTCCCGCGGCTCGAAGCGGCTCAGCACCTCCGCGCCGTCGGCCAGCTGGGGGATCACGTCGGGACGCACGAACGAGGTCACTTCGATCCGCTTCAGGCCGGCGTCGGCGAGCATGCCGATCAGGCGCAGCTTCTCCTCGGTTGGGATCACCTCCGGCTCGTTCTGGAACCCGTCGCGAGGCCCGACCTCGCGGATGCGGACGCCTTTCGGCAGCTGCTCGGCCATCGCTTTTCAGCCTAGCCGGAAGCCTCCCGCGGGCCGTTGACAGGCGCTGGGACGAGCGCTATGCCGTTCCGTGCGAAAGGGAGGAGGTGAAGCGATGAAGGATCTGACCGTGGTGCTCGACGACAAGCCGGGGACCCTCGCCGACCTCGGCGAGGCGACCGGCGGAGCGAACATCAACATCGAGGGCATCTGCGCCACCACTGCCGGCGGCAAGGGCGAGATCCACATCCTGGTGGAGGACCCCGAGGCGAGTCGCGAAGCGCTCCAGGGAGCCGGGATCGAGGTGAGCGGAGAACGCGACGTCCTCGTGGTGGAGGTCGAGGACCGTCCCGGCACGATGGCCGAGGTGGCACGCAAGCTCGCCGACGCGGACGTCAACATCGAGTTCGCGTACACCACCTTCGGTGGTGTCAGGCTCGTGCTCGGCGTCGATGATCTGGACAAGGCGCAGGCGGCGACCTAGCACCGTGGCCGAGGAGCCGTTGCTGCTCCGTGGACGAGAGGAGCAGCGCGGCTCCGCCGGCCACCACATTCCTATCCGCCCGTCACCGACCCGATCTGGATCACGCGGCGCTCGTGCGTCCCGACCCCGATGGTGCGGTCGCCCTCCTTGACCTCCACGTCGAAGCGGAGCTTGCGGCCGTCGACGACCTCGCGGAGCTTGGCGTGGACGGCGCAGGTCTGGCCCTCGGCCGCCGCCGCCACGTGCTTGACGCAGACCTCGAAGCCGACCGTCGCCATGCCCTCGCCGAGATGCTCGAAGGCAAGCACGGCGGCGTTCCGCTCGATCATCGCGATCATCCCGGGCGTCGAGAGGACGCTGGCCCCGATCGTGCCACCCACGTCGGTGAGCAGCCTCCCCTCGACGACGAACTCGTCGGCCCGCTCGATCCCGGGCTCCAGCATCAACGCCTCGCCTCCTCCAGAATCTCACGGGTCGCGCTGTCGCGCGCCCTCGCATTAACGGGGGCTACGCGAATCAGACCATCCCCAATCCGCCGCTCACGCCGAGCGTCTCGCCGGTGACGTAGGAGGAATCGTCGGAGGCCAGGAAGGCGACCGCGGCCGCGACCTCCTCGGGCTGGCCAAGCCGACGGAGCTGCGTGCTGCCCTTCATCGTTTCGATGATCTTCTCGCCGATCTCGCCGAAATGCCTCGCCTGCATCAGCAGCGGCGTCTCGATCGGACCCGGGGCGATCGAGTTGGCGGTGATCCCGAAGCGGGCACCCTCGCGCGCCATCACCTTGGTGAAGGCGATCACCCCGCCCTTCGCCGCCGAGTAGACCGCGGATCCCTTCGACCCCACCCGGCCGGCCTCCGAGGCGATGTTGACCATTCGCCCGTAGCCGGCCTCCTGCATACCGGGCAGGACGGCGAAGGTGCAGTTGAGCACTCCCTTCAGGTTCACGGCAATCACCGTCTCCCATTGCTCGGGCGTGGTTTGCGCGAAGAAGCCGAACTCGTCGGTGCCGGCGTTGTTGACCAGGATGTCGATCGGCGCTCCGGCGGTGTCGACCGCCGCCTGGGCCGAGCCGAGGTCGGTGACGTCGAGCTCAACGGCGAGACCGGAGATCTCTCCCGCGACCTCCGTTGCGCCCTCGAGGTTGAGGTCGCCGATCGTGACCTGCGCTCCCTCCGCCGCCAGGCGCCGGGCGATCGCCGCCCCGATCCCACTGGCCCCGCCCGTGACGAGCGCCTTCCTTCCCTCCATTCTCATGGCGGCCAGCAGCCTATTCGGGGCGCCCTGTAGCTTGCTCGCCGGTGGCCGACCCCATACCGATCATCGGAGGCACCGGCGCGCTCGGCTACGGGCTTGCGGTTCGCCTGGCGCGGGCCGGCCAGGAGATCGTGATCGGCTCGCGCAAGCTGGAGCGTGCGCAGGAGGCCGCAGAGCGGCTGGGCGCCAACGTGCCTGACGCGAAGGCGGAGGGGCTGGAGAACGGCGAGGCCGCGCAACGCGGCTCGATCATCTTCCTGACCGTCCCCTTCCGCGCTCAATCGGAGACGCTCACGAACCTGAAGGGCTCACTGCGGGAGGGACAGCTGCTGGTCGACTGCACGGTTCCCCTCGCCGCGGCCGTCTCGGGGAGAGCGACGCGGACGGTGGGCGTGTGGCAGGGCTCGGCCGCCGAGCAGGCCAAGGAGATGGCGCCGGATGGCGTCGTGGTCGTATCGGCGCTTCACACGGTCAGTGCTCCCAGACTCGCCGGCGATGCCGAGCTCGACGAGGACGTGTTGATCTGCGGCGATCGCAGGGCCGACAAGAAGCGGGTCGCCGCGCTGATCGGCCTGATCGACGGCCTCCGAGCAGTGGACGCCGGGCCGCTCGACCAGGCGCGGATCGTCGAGTCGCTGACCGCGCTCCTGATCGGGATCAACGGCCGCTACAAGACTCACGCGGGAATCAGGGTCACGGGCCTCCCCGGCAACGCTCCCTGGGACTAGGCCATGGCCGAGATCGCTCGCTGCGCCGTCCTCGCCGGCGGCACCGGAGGCGCCAAGCTGGCGGCGGGCGTTCAGGACCTGCTCGGAGCGGGACTCTCCGTTGTCGCCAACACCGCGGACGACATCGAGGTCGCGGGTGTCGACGTCTCGCCCGATCCGGACCTGATCACCTACTGGCTCAGCGGAGAGGTCGACGAGGAGCGGGGCTGGGGCATCAAGGGTGACACGTTCACCGTCTTCGACCGCCTGGTCCGGCTGGGCACACCGGACTGGTTCCGCCTCTCCGACCGCGACCTCGCCACCTGCCTGTACCGCAGACATTTCGTCTCCGAGGGCGGCCGGCGGACCGACGCGCAGGCGCAGATCGCGCGGGCACTCGGCGTGCGCGCTGCCGTGCTGCCGATGTGCGAGGAGCGCGTCCGGACCCGCGTCCGGACGGCGGAGGGCTGGCGCGGGCTGCAGCAGTATCTCGTCGCCGAGCAGGCCCAGGCCCAGGTCCACGAGATCGAGATCGAGGGAATCGCGGAGGCTCAGCCGACGCCCGAAGTCCTGGCGGCGATCGCCGGAGCGGATGCGATCGTGATCGGCCCGTCCAACCCCGTGATCTCGATTGGCCCGATCGTCTCGGTGCCCGCCCTGCGTGAGGCGATTTCCGCCGCCGACGCTCCGGTGGTCGCTGTCAGCCCCTATGTCGCGGGACAGGTGGTGAAGGGGCCGACCGAGATCTTCATGGCTGCCATCGGCCGGCCCTCGACCGCCGCGGGTGTCGCCTCGCTGTATGAGGGGCTGATCGACGGCATGGTCTGCGACCCCGGGGACCCCGATCCGCCGCCCGAGCGCGTCCGCGTGCTTGGCTGCCCCACCCTGATGGAGGGCCGCTCGGGGCGGCGGGAGCTCGCCGAGCGGACCCTCGAGTTCGCATCGAGCCTGAGCAATCAGGAATAAATGCCGCAGCTTGCGGGTATTAGCCGCGCCTCACCCGGTAGCCTGACTCTCCTGGGAACGGACTCCAACAACTTGGAAACCACTGCGATCGTTCCGGTGAAGGGGCTCTCGGTCGCAAACGGGCGACTCGACGGGCTGCTGTCCGCGGCCGAGCGCAAGCGGCTGGCCGAGGCTCTCTTCCTCGACCTGATCGTGAAGCTGCCCCGGGCTCACTGCATCGACGACGTGCTGGTCGTGACCGCTGACGATTCGGTCGCTCGTCAGGCGCGCTGGTTCGGCCACCAGGTGCTCGTCCAGAGGAGCGACGAGGGCCACTCCGAGGCGGCGAGCGCCGGCGCCCACGCCGCGATGGCGAAGGGGGCGGGCCGCGTGGCGATGCTGCCGGTGGACTGCCCCATGCTCGACACCGACGAGCTCGACGCCCACGTCGGGCGCTCGCCTCGCACCGCGCTGATCGTCCCCGATCATCACGGCACCGGCACCAACGCTCTCGTCCTCGCACCACCGGACGTCTTCCCTCCCGCCTTCGGCCCGGACAGCTGCGCCCGCCACGTCAGCCGCGCTCGCGCCTCGGGGACCAGCTTCGCGCTCGAGAAGATCGAGTCGATCTCGTTCGACCTCGACACCCCGGAGGACTTCTCTCTCCTGCGCGACAAGCTGCTGCTCGACCCGCAGCCGGCTCCGCGCACGGCGCAGGTGCTCTGGGAGCTGGGCGACCGCACCCAGACGGCGGCGGCCTGAACCCACGGCGGTGCTCTTCCCCGCCGGACCTCGGCGCCCGGCCCCCGGTCGCCGAGCATGAGCCCCGTTCGCGAGTTGAGGATCAGGCCGGTCGGCGGCCTGCCCGAGCTGCGCGACGGCGACGACCTCGGTGGGCTGATCGCGGCGGCTGGCGGGCCGGCGAGCGACGAGATCGTGGTCGTATCGCAGAAGGCGGTCTCGAAGGTCGAGGGACGCGTGCGCCGGCTCAGCGAGGTGACGCCGAGCGTCGCAGCGCGCGAGCTGGCGACGCGCCTCGAGAAGGACCCTGCGCTGGTCGAGCTGGTGCTGCAGGAGAGCGAGCGGGTCGTGCGCGCCGAGCGCGGCGTCCTGATCACCGAGACGCGCGCGGGCTGGATCTGCGCGAACGCAGGCATCGACTCCTCGAACCTCTCAGCCGGTCACGTCTCGCTTCTCCCCCTCGACGGGGATGCCTCCGCACGGCGAATCCGCGGTCAGGTCGCCGCGGCGACGGGGAGCTCCCCGGCGATTGTGGTGGCCGACAGCTTCGGGCGCGCCTGGAGACTGGGGCAGGCCGACATCGCGGTCGGCTGCGCCGGTTTGGCGCCGCTGGCGGATTGGCGCGGACGCCGCGATCGCGGCGGTAACGAGCTCTCCGCGACGGTGATCGCGATCGCTGACGAACTCGCCTCGGCCGCCGATCTGACCCGCGAGAAGGACTCGGGCGTTCCGGTCTCGATCGTCTCGGGCCTCGGCGAGCTGGTTACGCCCGAGGACGGCCCCGGCGCCGCCGCTCTGCGGCGCCCGGCTCGTGACGACCTCTTTCGCTGACTACGCGGGCGCCTTGTCGACGAGCTTCTTCAGCGGCGGCGGCGTCGCGCCCTCGTACGTGAACTCGGGCGGCTCGTAGACCTTCCCGGGCATCGCGCCCATCGCGATCACGCGGGCCGGCTCGTCGCCGGTGATCAACTTGCGCTTCTCGGTGGCGCCCACCCGTGCGAAGACGCCCGGCTCGAGCTCGTACTCCTCACCCCCGGCGCGCAGGATGACTCGCCCCGACAGCGGCGTGTAGACCTCCTCCTGGTCGTCGTGGGTCTGGTCGTGCTCCGGAAAGCGGGTGAAGTTGGCCGGCAGATCGATGACCGCGAGGCCGAAGGAAGTCACTCCGAGTCCCGCTCTCACTCGCCGGAAGCCGCCACCGAAGATCGCCTCGAAGTCCTCGACGCGCTTGACGGTCACATCTGGCATTTGATCCTTCCTCTCCCCACCACGAAACGGGTTGCGCCCGCGGCGCACCCTCGCATGATCATGATGGTTGAGGCTACCCGCCGATCACGAGGACGGCGGACCCACCCACCCTACCGTGACGTATGTCATCTAACGCCTGGTTGGCGTCGGCCAGCGGATACGTCTGGATCTCCGTCCGGACGGGCACGGATTGGGCGAGCGGGAGAAACTCCTCTCCGTCAAGGCGGGTCAGGTTCGCGACGGAGCGCAGCGTGCGCTCGTGCCAGAGGATCTCGTACGGGAACGAGGGGATGTCGCTCATGTGGATTCCGGCGCAGACGACGGTCCCGCCGGGGGCCGTCGCCCTCAGCGCGGCTGGCACGAGCTCGCCCACGGGGGCGAAGACGATGGCGGCATCGAGATCCGCGGCGGCGGGATCTCCCACCGCCCCGGCCCACTCCGCTCCCAGCTCGCGGGCCAGCTCCTGGGTCTCGGTGTCGCCCTCTCGGGTGAGCGCGAAGACGTGCCAGCCCTGGGCCACCGCCACCTGACAGATCAGGTGTGCGGAGGAGCCGAAGCCGTAGAGACCGAGCCGCTCACCCTGACCCGCGAGGCGCAGGGAGCGGTAGCCGATCAAGCCGGCACATAGAAGCGGCGCCACATGCTCGTCGGGGATCTCCCCGGGGAGCGGGAAGCAGAAGCGCTCGTCGGCGACCGCCCGCTCGGCGTAACCGCCATCGATGTCATAGCCGGTGAACCTGGCGTGCTCGCACAGGTTCTCCCGCCCGGAGCGGCAGTAGCGGCAGGTGCCGTCCGTCCAGCCGAGCCATGGAACGCCCACGCGATCGCCCTCCGCGAAGCGGGTTGCGTTGCGCCCGGTCCCCACCACCCTGCCGACGATCTGGTGGCCCGGCACGAGCGGCAGCTTCGGCTCGGTGAGCTCGCCGTCCACGATGTGCAGGTCGGTGCGGCAGACGCCGCAGGCGGAGACCTCGAGCAGGACCTGTGACTCCCCGGGTTCCGGATCCGGCAGTTCTCGCTTGACCAGTGACTCGCCGGGGCGTTCGAGGACCATCGCTCGCATGAGGCGATTGTGTCGAATAGGATCGCCGCGGCCAGGGGTCAGAGAGGAGGCGCCATGAACGACGATCGCTTCGTGGAGTACGGCGCGGCGACGGGCATCGTGTTCGTGATCCTGACGATCATCGGCTTCGCGATCGTGATGCCGAACCCGCCGGACCTGGATGCTCCAGCGCAGGAGTGGACCAGCTACTTCACGGCCCACGATGGCGCGGTGCGAGCCGCGGCCGTGCTGGTTGCCGCCGGGGTGTTCTTCTTCATCTGGTTCCTCGGCACGCTCACCAGCGTCCTGCGGATCGCGACGGGAACCCCGAGGCTGCCTTCGATCGCGTTCGCCGGGGGTCTGATCGGCGTCGCGGCGCTTCTGGTCGGCCTCTCGACCGAGATCGTCGCCTCCTACCGGCCCCAAGCGGTCGACCCGACCCTGACGCGGCTGCTGAGCGACGTCTTCGTGCTCTCGGGCGTGGCTGCGATCCCCGGGTTCACGGCGTTCTTCGGGGCGACCGCCCTGGTGATCCTGCGCACCGGCGCGTTCCCGGCCTGGCTCGGCTGGCTGCTGGTGGCCGCGGCCATCGTCCAGCCGCTCACCTTCGGCGCGATGTTCACCAAGACCGGGGCGTTCGCGGGTGACGGCGTCCTCGGCCTCTTCGTCCCGCTGATCCTCGCGTTCGCGGCGATCTTCGCCCTGAGCGCACTGATCACCGCCTGGGCTCGCGAGGCAGCGCAGGTCGGGAGCCCCAACCTCACCGAACGCATCCGTGGCGCGGTCACGGGTGCAGCGACGGGCGCGGCGGCCGGTGCGCGCGGCGAGCGCGTCGGCCAGCGGCCGAGTCAGTAGGTCTCGACGATCTCGTAGAGGGTCGTCCGCTGGGCCGGGGTCCTCCCGGCCCGGCGGGCGGCGTCGATCAGCTGCTCGGGCTCCAGGCGGACGCCGTGCTTCGAGCCCGCCATCCGCGAGATGTTCTCCTCCATCAGGGTGCCGCCGAGATCGTTGACTCCCCAGCGCAGGCTCTCGGTCGCCGCGTCGAGGCCCATCTTCACCCAGCTCGCCTGCAGGTTCGGGATCGTCTTGCCGAGGGCGAGGCGGAATGCGGCGGTGTGCTTCAGGTTGTCGTCGCGTGCGATCTCCTCCACGCCGTGCGTCCGACCGAGCAGGGTGTTGTACGGGATGAAGCTGAGTGGGACGAACTCGGTGATCCCGCCGGTCCGCTCCTGTAGGGCACGGACGATCCGCATGTGGCGGGCCAGCTCACGCGGCTCCTCGATGTGCCCGAACATCACCGTCGAGGTCGAGCGCAGGCCGGCCCGATGTGACGCCTCGATGATCTCGATCCAGCGAGCGACGGGAAGCTTGTTGGGCGAGATTCGCTGGCGGACGCCGTCGTGGAGCACCTCGGCTGCGGTGCCGGGCGTCGAGCCGAGCCCGCACTCGATCAGGTACCCGAAGACGGAGTCGGGCGAGCGGCCGGATCGCTCGCACATGTAGTGGATCTCCATCGGCGAGTACGCATGGAGATGGATGTGCGGCGCGCATTCCTTCGCCAGGCGCAGCCAGCGGCCGTAGTCCTCGAGCTTGTAGTCGGGATGGATACCGCCCTGCATGCAGATCTCGGTCGCGCCGAAGTCAATCGCCTCTTGAACCCGGGCCGCGAAGTCCTCCTCGCTGACGTGGTAGGCGTCCGGTGAGCGCTTGCCCTGGCCGAAGCCGCAGAAGGCGCAGCCGACCACGCAGACGTTGGTGAAGTTGATGTTCCGGTTGACGACGAACGTCGCGGTCTCCCCCGCGACCTCGGCCCGCAGCTCATCCGCGGCCGCGCGCATCTCCTCGATCACCCCGGCCCGGGTCTCGGAGAAGAGCGCCGTGAGCTCCTCCTCGGTCAGGTCCTCGCTGCGGCGCCCCTTCTCGATCGCGCGCGGCGCGACCTCGGGCGACGGCGGGCTCTCCTGGCGGCGCCCGGAGCCGCGCCGCGGGATGAAGCTCCAGTACTTGAGCTTCACGACGTCCAGGACGCCCTGCTCCATCCACTCGGGGTCGAGGTACTGCGGATAGGCGCAAAGTCGCTCCGTCAACGCATAGCCCCGTGGCGCCAGCTCCTTGCGCACCTGGTGCGGACTGGGAAACGGCTCTTCGGGGCTGATGTGATCCCCGTTGCTGGACAGCCCCCCGAGGTCGGTGGCGCCGGCCTCAACGAGCTCCGGCCACCAGTCCGCGAGATTCGGCGGCACCTGCACCCCGACGTCCGGCATGAGGCTCCGGCACGCGCTGATCAGGCGTCTGATCTCGTCGATGGAGACTGTCGAGGCCCACGCGGGCATGGCCGGCGGGGGCGACGCCGGATCCGGGACGTGCGGCGCATCTAGATCCGCGGGAGTCCCTGCTGACGCTCCCAGAGCCGGTGTCCCGGAGACGGCGTCGCCGCCGCCGGCCCACCGCCGGCGTGAAGCCTCGTCGGCGATGTCCGCCACTTCCGCGCCGTAGTAGCGCGGATGCGGGACGAAGTTCTGGAGGATCACCTCCTGGATGTGGCCGTACTCGGCGTGCAGTTCGGCCAGCGCATGCAACGAACGGATCCGGTCCTCCGGGCTCTCCCCAATGCCGACCAGGATGCCGCTTGTGAACGGAATCCTGAGCTCGCCAGCGAGCCGGAGCGTCTCCAGCCGGCGCTCGGGGTGCTTCGTCGGCGATCCCTGGTGGACGACGAGGTCCGGGTTAATCGACTCGAGCATCAGACCCTGGGACGCGGTCACTTCGCGCAGGCGGGAGAGGTCCTCGCGGGAGAGGACGCCAAGATTCGTGTGAGGGAGCAGGCCGCGCTCGAGGGCCCTCTGGCAAGCCCAGACGACGTAGGAGGTGAAGTCCTCATGACCCCACGCGCCAAGGCGCCGGGCGACCTCCGGGTGGACCTCCGGCCGCTCGCCGGTGAGCACGAGCAGCTCCTTGGCCTTGCGCCTGACGGCCTCGTCGAGCCGGCGCTCGACCTCAGCCGGATCGTGGATGTGCGCCTGGTGCGTCGCGAAAGCGCAGTACTTGCAATAGCACTGGCAGGTTCGTGAGAGGGAGAGCGTGTAGTTGCGCGAGAAGGTGACCCTGCGCATCGCAGGGGAACCTAGCGAAATACCCTCGCCGGCTGGCGGCGCTTAGGTACCCGCGATTCCCCCCGGGGGCGAGGCGGGCGGCGGGCCGCCGGGGCCGCCCGGCCCGGGACGCTCCTGGCGGAGCTTTGGTGCCTCACCGGCGGGCGGCGCCGGGCCGCGCGGGGCAACCGTGTCCGCCATCTCCTGCACCGGACCGCTCGAGGGCTCGATCACGAACTTGTAGAGCGCCGCCGCCAGCAGGCCCCCGACGAGGGGGCCGAAGATGTAGGCCCAGGCGTCGGTGAAGTGGTTGCCGACCAGCGCCGGTCCGAACCAGCGCGCCGGGTTGAACGAGCCGCCGGTGAGGGGCCCGAGGACCATCACGCCCAGGCCCAGCGCACCGCCGGCCGCGAGCGCCGCCCAGCGGCGGATCTCCGGGTTGAGCGCGACCGCAAGGATGGCGAGCACGAGGACGAAAGCGCCGATCCCCTCGACCAGGAAGCCCTGGAACGCTCCGGCGAGCAGGGGGCTGATCTTCGGGGTGCCGTAATCCGAGGCGCGGCCCTCGTCCAGCAGGAAGGCCTTGGTGAGCAGGGCGCCCAGCACGCCGCCGGAGAGCTGGGCAAGGATGTAGACGAGGCCGTCGATCGGGTCGATCCGCCGCAGCGCGATGAAACCGGCGGTCACCGCCGGATTGAAGTGCCCGCCGCTCGCAACGCCGACGCTGATGATCAGAGCGAACAGCAGGAGGAAGTGCGTCAGGCCGACGACGGCGAAGTCGGAGCCGAACTGGGCGTTCTGGCCCGTGGCGATGTACAGGGCGACGACGCTGGTGATGAAGAAGACCAGCAGCAGCGTCCCGACCAGCTCAGCGATGTACGCCGCGAGACCTCGATCTTGCACTTTGAACCGACCTCCTCGTTTGGTGTCGAGCCGCCCACCGGCTGACGGGCGGCGCGCAGTCTAA
>JBKOYL010000074.1:0-12208 GCA_046725395.1 Actinomycetota bacterium
AGCTTCTGGATGATGTCGGCGCGCGTCGCCTTCGTGCCGAGGCCGCGCTCCTCCATCATCTCGATCAGCTTGCCCTGGCTGATCCGGGGCGGGGCCGGGGTCTCCCTGCCCTCGATCTCGACACCCTCGAGCTCGAGCTCCTGGCCGTCGGTGAGCTTGGGGATCTCGGTGTCGGCCGAGCGGGCGTAGGTGTAGATCGCCGCGAAACCGGGGTCGAGCACCACCGAGCCGCGGACGAAGTAGGTCTCGCCGGACTGTGCTTCCGCCCGGCCCTTGGCCGTCTCGATGTTCGCGCGCGTCGATTCGGTGACCATCGGCGGCGAGAAGGTGGCCAGGAAGCGGCGGGCGACGAGCTCGTAGACGCGGCGGTGGGCCTCGGATCGGGCCTCGAGCCGCTTCGGGTTGACCGCTTGGGTCGGGTAGATCGGCGGGTGGTCGGTGGTCTCCTTCTTGCCGCGCGTCGCGTGCAGCGAGCGGCCGTCGAGCAGGAACTCCGCAGCCTTGAACTCATCGATCTTGGTCAGGGCGTTGATCAGCTCCTTGGTGTCGAGCGAGCGCGGATAGACGGTGTTGTCGGTGCGCGGGTAGGAGATGTATCCGTCCATGTAGAGGTCCTCGGCGATCCGCATGGCGCGAGAGGGCGTGATGCCGAGCCGATTCGATGCGTCCGTCGTGAACGCGGTGGTGTTGAGAGGGGTCGGCGGCTTGCGCGTGTTCTTCCGCGCCGAGATCTCCTTGACCGTGCCGGGGCTCTTCGAGTTCTCGACGGCGGCCTTTGCCTCCGCCTCATCCCAGAAGCGGTCCGCGGTGTGCTCGGCGACGAAGCTGCCGTCGGGGTGGGCGAAGGTCGCGGCCACCTCCCAGAAGGGCTCCGGGACGTGCGCCCGGCGCTCGAGCTCGCGCTGGACGATCAGCCCCAGCGTCGGGCTCTGCACGCGGCCTACCGAGAGGAAGTTCGAGCCGAAGCGCCGAGTTGCCATCGAGACGGCGCGGGTCAGCGTCGCGCCCCAGATCAGGTCCATGTCCTGGCGCGCGGCGCCGGCGTTGGCCAGCGGCATCGAGAGCTCGTCGAGGTTGTTGAACGCTCGGTCGATCTCCTCCTTCGTCAGGGCGGAGTAGCGGGCGCGCTTCACGCCGGCGAAGTCCCCGTTCACGCTGGCGGCCAGGTTCGGGTTCGCCTCGACGACCTCCTGCAGCGCCTCGAGGCCGATCAGCTCGCCCTCGCGGTCGTAGTCGGTGGCGATCACGATGTCGTCGGCCCCCTTAGCCACCTTCTTCAGCGCGCGGACCACGTTCTTGTCCGTGGGCTCCTTGATCAGCTCGGCGTCGATCAGGTCGCGGGGATCGGTCTCCTGCCAGTTGTTGTAGGACTCGGGGAAGGCGGGGTTGAGGACGTGGCCCTTCAGCCCGATCGTCACGTGGTCGCCGTTCTCGTCGGACCACTCGTAATACGGGGTCTTGTAGGACGCACCCTCCTTCGCGGCGCCGCCGCTCAGGATCTCCGCGATCTTCTTCGCGCTGTTGTTCTTCTCTGTGACTATCAGTCGCATTTAGCCTTCCCACGGTAGCCGCGACCCGAGATGCCCCCCTGGCGTTACATCAAACCGGCCGATGCGGTCGGCGAGCGTAGCAGGGGCCGGAGGCGGCTCACGTAGGCTGCATCCCGTGAGATCCGTGGTCACAGGGGGCGCGGGCTTCATCGGCTCGCACCTGGTCGACGCCTTGGGGGCGCGCGGCGACGACGTGCTGGTGATCGACGATCTCTCGACTGGCAAGCGTGAGAACCTGGCCGCCGCGATGGAGGGGGGCGTCGTCCTCGCCGAGCTCGACGTCGCGGATGGCGAGACGATGCGCGCCGCGATCGGGAGCCACCGGCCGCAGAGCGTCTTCCATCTCGCCGCTCAGATCGACGTGCGGCGCTCCATGGCCGACCCGGGCTTCGATGCGCGCCTCAACGTGGTCGGCACAGTGAGCGCGCTGGACGCGGCGAGCCGCGCGGGAGCGTCCCGGTTCGTGTTCACCTCGACCGGAGGTGCGATCTACGGAGAGGGAGAGGAGCGGGCGGACGAGCTGCCCTTCGCCGAGACGGCGCGGTGCGAGCCCTTCTCGGTCTACGGCCAGAGCAAGCTCGCAGCCGAGGGCTTCATCGACCTCTACGCGCGCACCGGCGGCCTCTCAGCCGTGACGCTTCGGCTCGGCAATGTCTACGGGCCGAGGCAGGACCCCGCGACCGAGGCGGGCGTCGTGGCGATCTTCTGCGAGCTCGCCCGCGACGGCGGGCGCCCCACGGTGTTCGGCGACGGCCGGCAGACGCGGGACTACGTGCACGTCGCCGACGTGGTGGCCGCCCTGCTGGCGGCCGAGGCGAGCGATCTCCCCGGCCCCTTCAACATCGGCACCGGCGCGGAGACCACGGTCCTGGAGCTGGCAGAGCGGGTCGGGCGCTCATTCGGGCGGGACGACTTCGAGCCGGAGTTCGCGCCACCCCGCGCTGGTGAGGTCCAGCGCACCGCGCTCGACACCACCGCGGCGGCGGAGCGGCTGGGCTGGCGAGCCGAGCGCATGATCGAGACCGGGCTCGAGCAGACGGTCGCGGCGGGCGCTTGAGGCTCTCTAATCTCTTGCCCATGCCTGCACAGGCGTTCGAGGGCAAGGAATGCGTCTGCCAGTTCCAGCGCGGGATCTGCGACCAGACCTGCGTGCGGGACATGCTGGAGACCCCTCTATATATGGCGTGCCTGAAGCTGAAGGGACGGCGCTGCCTGGTGATCGGCGGCGGCGACGTCGGGCTCGAGAAGATCGAGGGGCTGCTGCTCTGCGACGCAGACGTTCACCTGATCGCGCCCGAGGCGATCCCCGAGGTGGAGCGCCTCGCCGCGGAGGGCTCGATCAGCTGGGATCGGCGCGAGTTCCATGACTCCGACCTGGACGGTGCCTTCCTGGCGATCGCTGCGACCAACGACACCGAGGTCAACATCGCGGTCTCGGAAGGCGCCGAGGGCCGGGCGATGCTGGTCAACGTCGTCGACGTCCCGCCGCTCTGCAACTTCATCCTGCCCGCCATCGTCCGCAGCGGGCCGCTGGCGATCGCGATCTCGACCGCCGGCGCCTCCCCCGCCCTCGCCAAGCGGATGAAGCGCGAGATCGCCGAGACCTACGGCGAGCCCTACGCCCGCCTGGCGGTGATCCTCAATGACCACCGCGGCTGGGCCAAGGGCACCCTCCCCACCTACCAGGACCGCAAGGAGTTCTTCGAGGGGATCGTCAATGGCGAGCCCGACCCCTTGGAGCTGGTCAAGGCGGGGCGCGAGGACGAGGTCCAGCGGCTGATCGAGCGGCACAAGGAGCGCTTCGCCGCCGCGCTGGGAGCCTCGGCCTAGCCGGCAGGCAGCGCGTAGATCGCCACCGCCGCGTACTGAACCGCCGCGGCCGCGATCACCAGGACGTGGAAGATCTCGTGGTAGCCGAACACCTGCGGACGCGGGTCGGGCTTTCGCCGCGCGTAGACCACGGCTCCGGCCGAGTAGAGCGCGCCCCCGAGCGCAATCAGCCCCACGCCGACCGGGCCGATCTCATCCCAGAGCTGCGGCAGGGTCACGATCGCCACCCATCCCGTGCTCAGGTAGACCGCCACGGTGAACCAGTAGGGAGCGCTGATCCAGACGAGGTTGAGGATCATCCCCGCGGCCGCGGTGGCCCAGACCACGATCAGGACCACATCCGCCAGGTCCCCGTGCATGACGAGCAGGGCGAACGGGGTGTAGGTGCCGGCGATGAAGACGAAGATCATCGTGTGGTCGAGTCGCCGCATCCAGCGCCGCACCTCCGGTGTCCAGGTGACGCGGTGGTAGAGGGCACTGGTGCCGAGCATCGCCGAGAGCGAGAAGGCGTAGACCGACATCGCGATCGCGGCGCGGGTGCCGCTCGCGGCCAGGATCAGGGCCATCCCCGCTCCGAGCGAGGCGAAGAAGGCCCACTGGTGAGAGACCCCGCGCAGGCGCGGCTTCTGGGAGAGCTTGTGCGCGGCGGCGTGCGCCGCCATCGCCGCGGACTCGCGCGCCGCGGCCATCTGCTTGCCGGCGGCGTCCCGAGCGGCGCCCAGTCGCTCGCCCGCTTCGGCCCTCGCGCTGCCGAGCCGCTCGCTGGCGGCATCGGCGATTCCGCGCGCGGCCCCGAGCGGATCGGGGCCGGACTGTGATTCGTCGCCCGCCCTCGCCATGGCGGCGAACGATAGCCCGGCCGGGTACGGCCGAGGTGAGGTACCCGGCTAGGCGCGCTCCCCGGCGGGCATCCCGGCCGGGGCGCGCTCCTCGGTCGTCCGCCTGGCCCGCGACACCAGGGCCCCGGCGGTCAGCGCGAAGGCCGCCTGGACAGCCAGGGCGACCGAGAACGCATCGCCGTGGGCGGCGGCCCCGGTGGCGTCGCCGAGCTCGCCGAAGAAGATCGTCCCGACGATCGCGACGCCGAGCGCGTTGCCGATCTGCTGGGAGGTGACGAGCATCCCGGACGCGGCCCCGGCGTCCGACGGCGGCACCGCCCGCAGGACGAGGTTGATGAGCGGCGGGATCGCCAGGCCCATGCCGCCGCCGACCGGCACCATCGCCAGGATCAGCCAGGGCGAGACCGAGCCGTCGCCCGTCCCCTGCACCGCCGCGACCGTCGCGAGCAGCCCGACGGCGGCGACCGTCGCGCCGATTTGGGGCAGGTACTCACGCGCTCCGTCGGCGAGCCGCGGTCCGCTCAGGGACGAGGTGACGAAGGCGACGGCGATCGGGGTGAAGGCGAGGCCGGAGTCGAGCGGGCTCATGCCGAGACCCTCTTGCAGGTAGATCGCAAGCAGGAAGAAGAACGAGATCACGAAGTAGAGGACGGTCGCCGAGAGCAGACCGATCCGGAATCCGCGGGTCTCGAACAGCCGGAGCTCGGCGAGAGGCGAGCCGCCGCGGGCGGAGATCCGGCGCTCCGCGGCGACGAACAGCGCAGCGGCCGGCAGTGCCGCTGCGAAGGCGATGAACGTCCACGCTGGCCAGCCGAGCTCGCGGCCCTCGACCGCGGGGACCATGACCAGCGACAGCACCAGCGTGATGAGCCCGACGCCGACGAGATCGAGCCTCCGGGCCGTGTCCGAGCGAGACTCGGGGATCAGCCGATCGGCGGCGAGCAGCGCGACGATCCCGACCGGGATGTTGATCAGGAAGACCGAGCGCCAGCCGAGTCCGAGCACGTCGAGGGCGATCAGTCCGCCGCCGACGATCTGCCCGGCGATCGCGGCCAGGCCCTGCACCAGACCCTGGAAGCCGAAGGCCTTGGGACGCTCCGCCGGCGAGAACTCGACCTGGATGATCGAGAGCACCTGCGGCCACATCGCGGCGCCGCCGAACCCCTGGAGCAGGCGCGCCGCGATCAACGTGGTCGGGTCCGGAGCCGCGGCGCACAGCGCCGAGGCGATGGTGAAGCCGGCGATCCCGAGCTTGAACATGCGCCGTCGTCCGAAGACGTCGCCGAGGCGCCCGCCGGTGATCAGCGAGATCGCGTAGGTGAGCAGGTAGGCCGCCACCACCCACTGCAGGTCGGAGTCCGAAGCTCCGAGGTCCGAGCGCAGCGATGGCGCGGTCACGTTGACGATGAAGACGTCGAGGATGACCATGAAGACCGGCGCGAAGAGAACCGGCAGAAGCCAGGGGCTGTGGGCGGCGCGGATGTCGGGCTTTCGCTCCATCTGTGAGTTCAACGAGCTCCCCCTGTCGGACGTGAGGCCGCCTTGAGCGGTTTCGCTTGCCATTCGGGGGACAGTCTGCGATCATTTCGATCCAGGTACAAGAGAGGGGTTTATCCTGGTATCGAAAGCACCACCCAAGACCGGCAAGAGGACGCAGAGGAACCGGAACGGCTCGGCGGCGGTCGCCCAGGGCGACGGCCTGCCGCGGCGTGCCGAGCTTGCGGACTTCCTGCGGACGCGGCGCGAGGCGATCCGGCCCGAGGATGTCGGGCTCCCCGCCGGCGGCCGGCGGCGGACTCCGGGGCTCCGCCGCGAGGAGGTGGCGCAGCTCGCCGGTGTGGGCACCACCTGGTACACGTGGCTCGAGCAGGGCCGCGACGTCCGCGCCTCGGCGTCGGTGCTCGAGGCGATCGCGGGCGCGCTCGAGCTGACGCCGGCCGAGCGGGCGCATGTGATGCTGCTCGGTCGCGGGGAGCAGGCCATCCCGGTGAAGGGACCGAGAGAGAAGATCCACCCCACTGTCAGGAAGCTGGTCGAGGGCCTGGTACCGAACCCGGCCTGCATCACCGGCCGGCGCTACGACTTCCTCGTCTGGAACGAGGCGCACTCCGCCGTTTTCGGCGATCCGAGCGAGATGCCGGATGGCCGGCGAAACCTGCTCTGGAGCATCTTCATGGACCCCGCCCGGCGGACGCTGCACACCGACTGGAACCAGGGCGCCCGCCGGTTGGTGGCGCGCTTCCGCGCGCAGGCCGCGCGGCACGTGGGCGATCCGGACTTCGAGAACCTGATCGCGGCCCTGAAGGAGGGCAGCTCGGAGTTCCGCGAGTGGTGGGAGCTCCATGAGGTCGCCACCAGCGGCGTCGGGCGAAAGACGCTCAACCATCCGGAGGTCGGCAAGCTCGTCTTCGAGCACGCCGTCTTCCACCCGCAGGAGAGCCCGGATCAGCGGCTCATCCTCTACTCCGCGAGCCGCGCCGCCAACACGCCCGAGAAGCTCGAGCGGCTGCTCGCCGAGCGCACGTAAGTATCTCGGTTTAGTTATATATCCCTTTGGTTATACTGATCGCGTGACAGCGACCACCTTCGAGGTGTTGGCCGAGCCGAGCAGGCGCCGGATTCTCGACCTGCTGCTCGACGGCGAGCGGGCGGTCGGCGATCTGGTCAAGCGCCTGAGGATGAGCCAGCCCGGGGTCTCGAAGCACCTGCGAGTGCTGCGGGAGGCGGGCCTGGTCTCGGTCCGAACCGAGGCCCAGCGGCGGATCTACGGGATTCGTCCCGAGCCGCTCGCCGAGGTCGCGGAGTGGCTCGAGCCCTACCGCGAGCTCTGGTCCGAGCACCTCGACGCCCTTGAACGACATCTGGACGAGGAGGCTTCATGACGCGTTCAACCGACACGAACAGGCGAGATGGCCAGCTGATCGAGGCCGAGGGCGGCAAGGTTGGCGTCCGCTTCGAGCGCCACCTCTCCCATCCGCGCGAGCGGGTCTGGCGGGCGGTGACCGAGGCCGACGAGCTCGCCAAGTGGTTTCCGGCGCGGCCGGAGATCAGCGGAGAGCGGCGCGTCGGCGCGCACCTGACCATCGTCTATCCCGAGAACGTCGAGCCGCCCGACAGCGGCGAGATCGTCGAGCTCGACGAGCCGCGCCTCTTCGCCTTCACCTGGCGCTCCTCGGAGCAGGAGCCGCAGCTGCTCCGCTTCGAGCTCGAGCCGGACGGCGAGGGCACCAGGCTCGTCTTCACCCACGAGCTACCCCGGCCCGATTCGGCGAAGGTGGCGGCGGGCTGGCAGCTCTGCCTCGATGACCTGGAGGCCGCGCTCGCCGGCGAGCCGCGGACGGAGTTCCCTGAGGGCCGCTGGGTCGAGCTGCACGAGGAATACGCGGACCAGTTCGGCGTCTCGCCCGAGCCTGGGCGGCAGGCGTTGCGGGAGCGACAGCAGGCCAAGTAGTGACGAACACCGGGCAATGAAGGGCGGCCCACGGGGCCGGCGAGGGACCGCCGAGCGGCCGCAGGAGATTGCGTGGACTTTTCCGGCCTATAGCCGGAGAACTCGACAGAACTCGATTCCGACGTGGTGTCAGCCCTACATCTAGTGCCTCACCTCATTGCTGGGTTTGTCGAACACTAGGCTTCGGTAGACTCTCAGCAGTGAACTGTCCTCGCTGCGAATCCTCCACTGCCATCCTCGAGACCCGCAAGGCTGATGGCGGCTCCGCCCTCCGCCGCCGTCGCGAGTGCTCGTCCTGCGGCCACCGTTTCACGACCTACGAGCGGGCGGTGCCGGAGACGCTTGAGGTGATCAAGCGCGACGGCCACCGCCAGCCATTCGACCGGGCCAAGCTGCGCTCGGCGCTGATCCGCGCCTCCCACAAGCGCGATGTCGACCCACGGCAGCTGGATCAGATCGTCGATCGGGTCGAGCGCGAGGCGCGCGACTCAGGTGGGGAGCTGGCGGCTGCCCGAATCGGAGAGCTCTGCCTCGACGGGCTCCGAAAGCTCGACCGCGGCGCCTATTTGCAGTTTGCGGGAACTCTCCCCGAGGGAGCTGCCGGCCTCTCATGAAAATCCCCGCAAACACGGAACAAGCGGACCCCCGTTTCCGTCCGGAGTGCGGAGGATGCTCTGGTGCTCACCCCAGAGCCCGAGTGAGAGGAGACAACTGATGGCCAAGGCCGCTTCGAACGCACGCACCACCGAGAAGGGCCTCGTCATCGAACGGCGGTTCTCCACTCCCGGGATCCACCCCTACGACGAGCTCGAGTGGGAGACGCGGGACGCGATCATCGGCGATCCCTCCAACCCGGCCTTCGAGCAGCGCGGCGTCGAGTTCCCGAGGAGCTGGTCGCAGAACGCCACCAACATCGTCGCCCAGAAGTACTTCCGCGGACAGCTCGGCTCCCCAGAGCGTGAGACTTCCGTCAAGCAGATGGTGAGCCGCGTCGCCGGCCGGATCGCCGAGTGGGGCCGCGAGGGCGGCTACTTCGCCACCGACGAGGACGCCCACGCCTTCGAGCATGAGCTCGCCTCGATCCTGGTCAACCAGAAGGCGGCCTTCAACTCGCCGGTCTGGTTCAACGTGGGCTGGCGCAAGAGCGGCGAGGAGCAGTGCTCGGCCTGCTTCATCCTCTCGGTCGAGGACGACATGGAGTCGATCCTGGGCTGGAACACCAAGGAGGGGATCATCTTCAAGGGGGGCTCGGGCTCGGGCATCAACCTGTCTGCGATTCGCGGCTCGATGGAGCCGCTCGCCAAGGGCGGGATCGCGTCCGGCCCGGTCAGCTTCATGCGCGGCGCAGATTCCTGGGCGGGTGCGATCAAGTCGGGCGGCGGCACGAGGCGCGCGGCGAAGATGGTCGTGCTCGACGTCGACCACCCCGACATCGAGGACTTCATCTGGTGCAAGGCCAAGGAGGAGGAGAAGGCAGCGGCCCTCCGGGACGCCGGCTTCGACATGCGTCTGGACTCCGATGCCTTCACCTCGGTCCAGTTCCAGAACGCAAACAACTCGGTCCGGGTCACCGACGAGTTCATGAAGGCGGTCGAGCAAGACGGCGACTGGGATCTGACCGCTCGCACCACCGGCGAGTCGGTGAAGACGGTCAAGGCGCGCGAGTTGATGGATCAGATCGCCGACGCCGCCTGGCGCTGCGCCGATCCGGGCGTCCAGTACGACTCGATCATCAACCGCTGGCACACCTGTCCGGAGTCGGGGCGGATCAACGCGTCGAACCCGTGCTTCCCGGGCGATGTGCGGGTGCATACGACGGACGGCCTCATCCCGATCGCCGAGGTGTACGAGCGCTCCCAGGCCGGCGACGAGGCCCAGGTGTACACCCACCGCCAGACCGCGGGCGAGAACCACTCAGAGCCCCGTCCGAAGGGGGACGGGGTAGTGGCGACGACTCCGCTGCAGGTCATGCAGACCGGCATAAAGCCGATCGTTCGCCTTCGCTTCTCGAATGGCGCGACGCTGCGCTGTACGCCGAACCACAGGATCTGGACGCTGAACCGGGGCTACGTTGCGGCCGAGGATCTCACCAAGTCAGACAAGGTGATGCTCAACGACAGCGCGACGCTAAGCGAACGGGCCTCTCAGGAGCTTCCGGTCCGCGTTCAGGAGCTCGCGAAGTCGGCTCACCGAGGTGGCTCGGTCACCTACAAGGAGCTTCCGAGTCGGTGGAACGAGAGGCTGGGCGAGCTGACCGGTCACCTGATCGGTGACGGTTGCCTCACCGACGCTCAGACGCAGTGGATCTACGGCGGCGATGACATCGAGGACGGGCTGACCGATTGGCACGAGCACACCTTGACTGAGCTGGTCGGAGGTGTCTCGCGACAGGAGATGGACAACGGCACCATTCAGCTGCGCGTCGGCAGCGCGGCCGTGCGCGAGCTCTTCAAGGGCATCGGCGTGACCTCCGCACGTGCCCACGAGAAGCGCGTTCCCGAGTCGATCTTCAAGGCGCCGAGCGAAATCCAAGCGGCGTTCCTGCGCGGACTCTATGGAGCCGACGGATGCGTCTCGCGGGTCGAGGCTGGCGGCAAGGCAAGCCGCTACGTGGGGCTCGGCAGCCGGAGCGAGGCCCTGCTGAAGGACGTGCAGCGGATTCTCAACGCCTTCGGCATCCGTGGGCGGATCTATCGGATCTCAGAGAGCGGCCAGCCGTCATTCGCGTACACGCGCAAGGACGGCACCGTTGTCGAGTACGAGTCACGTGAGGGCTTCGACCTTCGGATCACCGGCTCGGACCTTGAGTGTTTCGCGACGGAGATCGGGTTCTCAACCCCGCGCAAGACGGCTGCGCTGAGGGCGATGCTGTCGGAAACGACGAGGTATGAGACCAAGCGGCACACCACGCTGGTGGAACGCGAGGAGGACGGTCAGGAGGTCGCCTACAACATGACTGAGCCACTGCACCACTCCTACATCGTTGACGGCTTCGTCGTCGCCAACTGCAGCGAGTACATGCACGTCGACGACTCGGCCTGCAACCTCGCCTCGCTCAATCTGATGAAGTTCCGCGGCCCCGACGGGACCTTCCTGATCGACGACTTCTGCCACGCCGTGGACATCGTCTTCCTGGCGCAGGAGATCATCGTCGGGCCCTCGAGCTATCCGACCGAGGAGATCGGCCGCAACGCTCGCGCATTCCGGCAGCTCGGCCTCGGCTACGCCAACCTCGGTGCGCTGCTGATGTCGGAGGGCCTGCCGTACGACTCCGACCAGGGCCGCGCGGTGGCGGCGGCGATCACCGCGCTGATGACCGGCCGCGGCTACCGCCGCTCGGCCGAGGTCGCCGCGGCGATCGGTCCGTACGACGAGTATCCGAAGAACCGCGAGCCGCACAACCAGGTGATGCGCATGCACCAGGCGGCGGCGTACGAGATCGACGACGAGCTGGTCGACGAGCCGCTCCTGCACGCGGCGCGCGAGTCATGGGACGAGGCGGTCGCGCTCGGCGAGCAGCACGGCTACCGCAACGCCCAGGCGACCGTGCTCGCCCCCACCGGGACGATCAGCTTCCTGATGGACTGCGACACCACCGGGATCGAGCCCGACTTCTCGCTGGTCAAGTTCAAGGAGCTGGTCGGCGGCGGCCAGATGAAGATCGTCAACCGCTCGGTCAACCTGGCGCTCGAGACGCTTGGCTACTCACCGTCCGAGATCGAGCAGATCGACGCCTACATCAACGAGCACAACACGATCATCGGGGCTCCCGGCCTGAAAGACGAGCACCTCGAGGTCTTCGACGTGGCGGTCGGCGAGCGATCGATCTCCCACACCGGTCACATCGGCATGATGGCCGCGGCCCAGCCCTTCCTCTCGGGCGCCATCTCGAAGACGGTCAACCTGCCCGAGTCGGCGACGGCCTCGGACATCGCCGACGCCTACGTCGACGGCTGGAAGAAGGGCCTCAAGGCGCTGGCGATCTACCGCGACGGCTCCAAGACGGCGCAGGCGCTCCGGACCGACGCCGGTGAGAAGAACTCCGAACCGGCGGAGGAGAAGCAGCTCGAGGGCGCGCCGCCGGAGCCGCAGCGCACCAGGATGCCGCAGACCCGCGAATCGATCACCCACAAGTTCCGGATCGGGATGCAGGAGGGCTATATCACCGCGGGCAAGTACGAGGACGGCTCGGTCGGCGAGATCTTCCTCACCGACATCGGCAAGGAGGGCTCGACGATCAAGGGCCTGATGAACGCCTTCGCGACCGCGATCTCGATCGGCCTGCAGTACGGCGTGCCCCTCGAGGTGTTCGTCAACAAGTTCAGCTACGTCCGCTTCGAGCCCGAGGGGATCACCACCAACCCGGAGATCCCGTTCGCGAAGTCGCTGCCCGACTACATCCTGCGCTGGCTCGCCAGCCGCTTTATCGAGGACACCGACTACCTGGAGCAGCTCGGCATCCTCACCGAGGAGGTCCGGGCGAAGAAGGAGGCCCAGCAGGCCTTCCCGCTCGAGGACGCCAACGGCCACTCGAACGG
>JBKOYL010000056.1:0-45512 GCA_046725395.1 Actinomycetota bacterium
CGCCGGCTTCGTGGCTTTCGTGATCCAGCCTTACAGCCCGTGGTTCGAGATCGTCGCCGGGCTGTTCGGGGTCGGCGTGGGCCTGACGCTCGATGAGTTCGCGCTCTGGCTCTATCTGGACGACGTCTACTGGTCCGAGGAAGGGCGCAGCTCGGTCGACGCGGTGGTGTTCGCCGCGATCATCGGCGGGGCGATCATCGTCGGCTTCGTTCCTCTCGACGCCAGCGGCGGCTCGATCATCGCGATCGTCTCGTCGGTCGCGATCACCCTGGGGATCTGCGCGATCGTCGCGCTCAAGGGGAAGATCAGCTCGGCGGTGATCGGCATGTTCATTCCGCCGGTCGCCTGGGTGACGGCGATCCGCCTGGCCCGGCCCGCTTCGTGGTGGGCGAAGCGCCGCTACGCGGCGGGCAGCGGCAAGCTGGCCACGGCGGAGGCCAGAAAGGCCCGACACGATCGACGCGTGCGCCGCTTCCAGGACTTGATCGGAGGTGCGCCTTCGCTGCCGAGCCCGCGCGCGGGCGATGGCTCCAAGCCACCGGCGGACTGAGCCCCGCTCACGCCCCGTCCAGCGAGATGGCCGATCCCGGCTGCAGAACGCGTACCTCCACCTCGGGCGTCAGCGAGCCCGCAAGCCGCTCGAACTCCAGCGGCGGCTCCACCAGATTCTCCGGGTGAAGCCGCCGCATGCCGACCGGGTAGAAGGTGCCCCAGTGGATCGGCACGGCGAGCCGTGGCCGAAGCATCTCGAGTGCCTTCGCGGCGCGTCGGGGGTCGAGATGCCCGCTGCCGACCGAGGTGCCCCACCCCCAGACCGGCAGCAGCGCCAGATCGATCGGCCCCAGATCGGACATCTCCGGGAAGAGGTCGGTGTCGCCGGCGAAGTAGACGGTCCGGTTGCCGGTCTTGATCAGGTAGCCGACCGGCTGGATCGCTTCGCCCCAGGTGCGGTCACGGTGTCCGTTGTGGACGGCGCGCACAGCGGTGACCTTGACGCCCCCGATGGCAATCGTCTCACCGATCGCGATCTCCCGGATGTCTTCCGCGCCGCCCCTCGCCGCCCACTTGCTGGCGCCGCGAGGGACGATCAGAGGGGTCCTCGCCGGCAGTCGTCGGAGCGAGCGGACGTCGAGGTGGTCGCGATGGATGTGGGAGATCAGCACGAGGTCGCTGAGGGCGGGGACCCGGGGGTCCGGCGAGGGGCCGTGCCGCCGTAGTGGCCCCAGCCAGCCGCGCAGCATCGGATCGGTGAGGATCGAGAGCCGGTTGAGCCGAAGCAGGCTGGTCGCGTGGCCGATGTAGGTCAGCCGGTCCATAGTGGGCGTCTGACTCTATGAGGGGAACCGGCCGATGATTCGCCACCGCCTTCACCGTCTGCGCGCGGGCCGAAGCGGGCGCGCCTGCTTAGAAACTCGTACCTCGAGCTTCCGCCTGGACCGGGACTACGATCGCCCCCGCCGGTTCATTGAGGAGCCGGTGGACACGGTCGCCGAGGGGCGGCCGGCTACAGAGAGGAGACCCATGAGAGGTGCGGGTCGGACGATGTTCGCGGCGATCCTGCTGATGATCGCCGGGACGCTGAATGTCATCTACGGCATCGCGGCCATCGCGGACGCGAATTTCTTCACCGCCAGCGGAACCCACTACGTGTTCTGGAGCCTGAGCGCGTGGGGCTGGATCGCCCTGATCGTCGGGATCGTCCAGCTCACCGGCGGCTTCTCGCTGGCCTCGGGGAATCCCTATGGCGTCGTCATCGGCATCGCCGGGGCGAGCATCGGGGCGATCGAGTCCCTGCTCTCGATCGGCGGCGCCCATCCGTTCTGGGCCTTGGGCATCTTCGCCCTTTGTCTGTGGGTACTGCACGGCATCGTCATCTACGGAGAGGACGAGGCGCGGGCACGAACCTAGAGGTCGAGGACGCGGGACCCGGGCGGGCGCCCCGGGTCCCGCCCTCGAAAGCTGTTGGAGCGCTAGCGCGCCAGCGTTCGCATGTATAGCGCTGCCATCAGCTCGACCGTGCCGCGAACGATGAAGGCGATCCCGGCGAGCAGCGCGAGCGTGGTCAGGCCGATATCCGGATTGCCGACGATCACGATGCCCGCGGCGATCCCGATCACGCCCAGGATGCCCGAGATCACACGATGCTCCCGCTCATCGAGCGCCCGAGCGAGGTCGGCCATGCCGGTGATGATGAACCAGAAGGAGACCGCGATCAGCAGCGCCAGCACGCCCGCTCCGGGTCGCACCAGGCAGACTAGGCCTGCCAGAGTCGCCAGGAAGCCGACGATCATGCGCAGCACGCGGCCGCCGGGAGAGTGGTCCTCGACCGTGGCCAGGGCCACCCAGATCGCTCCGATCAGCACCAGGTTGATCCCGACGATCAGGCCCAGGACGAGCAGCGTGATGTCGGGGTAGGCAAGTGCCAGTACGCCCGCGATGATCGAGATCAAGCCCAACAGGCCGACCACCCACCACTTCTTCGGGTCGATGGTGACCGTGCCCGTTCCTTGAACCTCCATGGTCATCTCCTTTGTCGAGGAAGCAGGGCGAATCTAGCCCGGGGCTCGGCGGGCGATTCGATCGGATCCGAACGATCAGGCCGCCGCGGCCGGAACCGGCGTGCCGACCAGCAGCGCCGCCCCGATCGCGCCGCCGAGGTCGCCGAGGCCGGCGAGTCGGATCGCGGGCGGGCGCTCGTCGACGAACAGGTGGGGGTGCATGCGAGCGGTGATCCGGCTCACGTATTTCTCGCCCAAACGGACGCCGAGGCCGCCGCCGATGATCACCGCCTCGGGATCGAGAACGTTCACGCAGGAGGCGATCCCGGCGCCGAGCGCCTTCACCGCCCGGTCGATCAGCCTGGTCGCGAGGTCGTCTCCGTGCCTGAGCGCTCGCTCCCAGACGCCGCTGGTGAGCCGGTCACGTCCGCGCTCCTCCATGATCTCGAAGAGCTTGGTCTTCGCCCCGCGCTGGGCCTCCTTGCGGGCCTTGATCTCCATCGCCATGCGGCCGGCGTAAGCCTCCATGCAGCCTTTCCGCCCGCAGGTGCAGCGTGCGCCGCCATCCTTGACCACCACGTGCCCGATCTCGGCCGCGGCTCCTCGCCCGAGCCAGGGCTTCCCGTCGAGGATCAGGCCGCCGCCGACCCCGGTGCCCCACCAGACGCCCAGGATCGTGTCGAATTCCCTGCCGGCCCCGAGCTCGAATTCGCCCTGCACGGCCACCTGGACGTCGTTCCCGATCCGGACCGGAACACCGAGGTAGCCGGAGAGCTGTTCACCAAGCGGAAACGGGCCGACCCAGCCGGGCAGATTGCGAGCGTCCGAGACGATGCCGGTCGTCTCGTCCGCGTCCCCCGGTGAGCCGACGCCGACGCCGGCCAGGTCGCGTGTCCCGAGACCCGCCTGGGCAGCGGCCTCGCGCAGCGCCGCCTCCATTTCCCGCGCCACGTCCGGCGGGCCGCCCGTCGTGGGCGTCGGGCGCCGAGACTGCCCGAGGACGTTGTTCTCCGCGTCGACGACGACGGTCTGGATCTTCGTGCCGCCAAGGTCGATTCCGCCGCGCGCGGCCTGCTGCGAGTCGGGGCTCACCTGGCAGACGATAACCGCCCCGTTTGACAGTCTCTGGGCGTGGCGTCACTGGCGCAATGGCGCACCTGGTGGGTGAAGCGCCGCTGGTATGAGCGCAACCATCGCTGGCGTCGCCGCTTTCGGATCAACCGCCACGCCGCCGCCGGCGGCTACTTCATCCGGCACCCCGTCGAGGGAGAGGTGCTGGAGGCGCTTGACTCCGGACGGCTCGAGATCGGTCGGCATACGCTGCTCGAGCCTGGCTGCTGGCTGACCCTCTCCGGTGAGGCCCGGATTCGCATCGGCGAGGGCTGCTTCCTCAACCGGAACACGATGCTCGCCGCGCTCGAGCTGATCGAGGTCGGCGACCACGTCATGTTCGCCAACAACTGCTTCGTGGGGGATTCCGACCATCGCTACGACGACCCCACCAAACCGGTCACCTGGCAGGGCTTCAAGCCGCGCGGCCCCGTGCGCATCGGCTCTAACTGCTGGTTCGGGGTGGGCTGCGTGGTCACCGGCGGCGTGCAGATCGGGGAGCGCTGCGTGATCGGCGCGAACTCGGTGGTGACGGCCGACCTGCCGCCGGGGGTGATCGCGGCTGGCGCGCCCGCGAAGGTGATCCGCGAGATCGAGTTCAAATCGTCGTGACTCGCTTAGAGTCTCCGCGTGCTTCGACTCCGCCTCGCCGTCGATCAGCACCGCGCCGATGAGGTGACCGAGGCGCTGGAGCGGACCGGGGGAGTGCATCGCATCGTCGCTCTGAATCCCGAGCGGGCGGGGCGGGGCGTCGTGCTCGCCGCCGACGTCCTGCCCTCGGTCGCGGATCGGGTCATGGAGCTGATCCGGGAGTGGAAGGTCGAGGAGGCCGACTATCTGTTGACGCGCCAGGAGGTTGTGGCTCCCGCCCCGCACTCACGCGGGCGCTTTACGGCCGAATCTGACTTCGCCTGGGTCGAAGTGATGGGCGAGGCGCGAGTCCACTCCCGCCCGCTGGGCCGCTACCTGGCCCTGATGGCGGTCGCGGCGGTCGTCGCCTGCCTCGGAGTGATCCGCGACAACCCGATCCTGATCGTCGGCGCGATGGCGGTGAGCCCGGATCTGCTGCCGATCTGCGCGCTCTGCGTCGGGATCGTCGGTCGTCGGGGACAGCTGGCTGGGCGGGCGGCAGCGACGCTCGTGCTCGGCCTGGGACTGGTGGCGGCGATCGCCTGTGGGCTGGCGGCGGGACTCGACGCAACCGCCGCGTTCGACGGTGAGCTCCACCTGGGATCGGGCGGCCTGAATACGCTCGGGACCGTCGACTACTCCACGGTGCTGGTGGCGCTTGCCGCCGGCGTCGCCGCGATGCTCTCGTTCGAGACCAGGACGGCGGCCGCTGTGGGGGTGGCGATCTCGGTGACGACCATTCCCGCGTCCGCGCTGCTCGGGGTATCGCTGGGTCTCGGCGACGCGGGGCGGGCCGGCGGCGCGGCCCTGGTTCTCCTCACCAACGTCGTTCTCCTGATCCTCTCGGGCAGCCTCACGCTCGCCTTCCAGACCTGGCTGGCGGCGCGCAGGGGCGCTGTGGCTACGGAGTGATTCGGTAGACGGAGCCGTCGCCGGCGCAGGCGACCCAGACGGCGCCCTCGCCGACGGCGATCGACTGCGGCTGGCGGCCGACCTGGATCGGCTTGCCGGCCTGGGTGCCGGTCTTCGGGTCGAAGCGGAGGACGGTGCCATTGCCGGCCGTCACCCAGACCGACCCGAGGCCGGCCGCGACGTCGAGGGCCTGCGGCACCTGCACGGGCGAGCCCTCGGCCTCGCCGCTGTCCGGGTCGATCCTCGTCAGAGTTCCCTTCGCGCCGAGCGCCCAGACGGCTGATTCGCCCACCGCGACGTTGAAGGCGCCGGGCACGCTCGCAGCCGAGTCGGAGAGCTCGCCGTCATCCGGGCTGATCCGGACGACGTCCCGGTTGGAGCGCGTCACCCAGACCCATCCCTCGCCGGCGGCGATGTCTGAGCCGGCGCCATGGAGCTGCGTCGGCGGGCCATTTGGCTTTCCCGTCGCCGGATCGAGGCCCTCGACCGCCTTCTCGGACATCGCCCAGACCGCGCCCTCCCCGGCGGCGATCTGGAACGGGAACCCCTCGACGTCCCCCACGTGGATCGGGCGCCTCACGCCTACCCACTCGACCTGCCCCCGATCCGGCAACGCGATCCAAGCGGCCCCCTCGCCGGCGCTCACGTCGGTTGGGAAACCGACGGCGGGGAGGCCCTGCAGTCTGTCGCTCCGGGGGTTGATCTTCTTGAACGTCCCGGCGAACGAATCCGTCAGCCAGACGAGGCCGACCCCGGCGCTGATCGAGTCCGGCCGTCCGCCGACAGGGATCCGCTTCACCGCCGGCTGTGCCGGTGGGGCGGGGGAGGTCGCGGTAGTGGTGGTCGTCTCGCCGAAGTTCTGGGCGGGCGTCCCGGTTTCCTCGTCGTCGGAGGAGAAGACGCCGGCTATCGCCAGGATCGCCACGACCAACACGAGGACCCCAACGCCCGCGACCGCGGCGAGCAGCCGGTTGCCACTCAGGAGACCACCTGCACGATCACGGTCCGCTGGCGGGGTCGGTCGTCGAAGTCGATCAGCACGAGCTGCTGCCAGGTCCCGAGGGCCAGCCGGCCGCCGCTCACCGGTACCTGCTCCGAGGCCCCTATCAGCGAGGCGCGCTGGTGGGCGTGTGAGTTGGTGTCGCGATTGAGCCGGTTGTGCACGTAGTCGCCCTCGACCGGCACGAGCCGATCGAGCAGCGCCCGCAGGTCGGCGATGCCGCCCGGCTCGAACTCCATCGTGGTGATCGCCGCCGTCGAGCCCCGGACGAAGGCTGTGACTAATCCATCGCCGACCGGCCCCTCGGCCACCACCCGCTGCACGTCGGCGGTGATGTCGATCACGTCGGCGTCGCCGCGCGTGGAGAGCTGAAATTCGCCGCTGTGCACCGCCACGGCGGGCAAGCTAGCGAAGGGGCGGCCGGGAACGCGCGAGCCGGGCACAGGGCCCGGCTCGTGTTTGTGATTGCCGCTAGACGCCGCGCGGATGCGGGCCCGCGCCGATGTGCAGGGCGTCGAGCAGCCTCGGGATGGCCAGGAGCCCCGCGACGCCGATCACTGTGTAGACGACGTCGAGGAACGTGCCGGAACCGAAGATGTCATGCAGCACGTTCGTGTCGCCCCCCGTGATGCCGAAGATGCCCCAGTTCAGGGCACCGACGATCATCAGGAAGAGGACGAGAGGCTCCAATCTCCTCAGCATCTCCATCGCTCACCTCCTTGTGCGAGCGGAGAAAGTGCTAATTGCAACTATCTTACACCGGTCCGCTCGCCGGGTTACCGCGCTGAGCCGCGTCTATCGGGCGTGGACGAGGCGGTTTCGCTACCAGTCCCAGGGGGTGTCGGTGCCGACCAGCGCCTCGTCCTCGAGGTAACGGGCGAAGTCCTCGAGCTCTTCGCGAGGGATCGAGTAGGTGT
Source organism: Actinomycetota bacterium (assembly GCA_046725395.1). Classification (GTDB taxonomy): domain Bacteria; phylum Actinomycetota; class Thermoleophilia; order Solirubrobacterales; family 70-9; genus DASUPK01. The sequence goes on from JBKOYL010000056.1 coordinate 7,068, forward strand.
GCTCCTCCTCGTTGGGAAACCGCCCGGCACGGACATCGTCCGCGTAAGCCCGGAGGCCCTTCAGCGACTCCTCGCGGACGTTCGCGTAGCGCTTGACGAACTTCGGCTTGTGTCCGGCGTACACGCCGAGCAGGTCGTGCAGCACCAGCACCTGCCCGTCGGTCGCCGGACCGGCGCCGATGCCGATGACCGGAATCTCGAGCTTCGGCATCAGGGCCTCGGTGACCGCGGAGGGAATCGCCTCGAAGACGATCGCGAAGCAGCCGACGGACTGCAGGGCAAGCGCCTCCTCGGTCAGCTTCGCAGCCGTCTCCGCGGTGCGGCCCTGGGCCTTGAAGCCGCCCAGCGCGCTGGCGGTCTGAGGGGTGAGCCCCACGTGGCCCATCACCGGGATGCCGGAGCGGACGATCGCCCGAGCGCGGTCGACCGAGGGGCCACCACGCTCGAGCTTGACGGCCTCGCAGCTGGCCTCCTTGACGAACCGCTGCGCGTTTGCGATCGCCTGCTCGTTCGAAGTTTCGTATGAGCCGAACGGCATGTCGCCGATCAGCAGCGGCCGCGCGAGGCCGCGGCGAACGGCGCTCGCCATCATCAGCATCTCCTCCATGCCGACCGGCGTGGTGGCCTCGTGGCCGAGCACGACCATTGCCGCCGTATCGCCAACGAGGACGATGTCTACGCCGGCCTCATCGACGATCTGGGCCGAGGGATAGTCGTAGGCGGTCACCATCACGATCCGTTCGCCCGCACGCTTCATCTCCGCGATCTGGGGGACGGTGACCGGCTTGCGGTCGCCGCCCGATGACTTGTCGAGGGGCTGGGTGCTCACAGCAGTGCCTCCTTCACGGGTTCGTCTGCGCTCCTCATAGGAGCGCCTCCTGGTCCGGGTTGCCGTCGCCGAGCAGCACGGTGGGGTCGCTGTCGACCGCGATCACCTCGTTGCGCGCATTGACGTGGACGACCACCGGCGAGTAGCGCTCGAGATCCCTCTCGTCGAACGCCCCGAAGCTGGCGATGATCACCTTGTCGCCCGGCTTGACCAGCCGGGCCGCCGCCCCGTTCACCTGCACGGTCCTCGATCCCGGCTCGCCCTCGAGCGCGTAGGTGACGAAACGGGCCCCGTTGTCGATGTCCCAGACATGCACCTGCTCGTTGACAAGCAGGTCGGCCTGGCGCATCTGCTCCGGGTCCAGGGTGATACTGCCGACGTAGTCGACGTCACAGTCGGTGATCGTCGCGCGGTGGATCTTCGACTTGAGCATCTGACGCTGCATCAGGCCTCCGTTGAGTCGTTCGCTGAAGCTGGGTCGATCAAGACGTTGTCGATCAGGCGGGCCTTGCCCACGCGGGCCGCGACCGCGACCAGGACCGGCCGCCCGTTGAGCTCGGCGATCGGCGAGAGGTCCTCCGCCGAGCGCGCCTCCAGGTACTCCGGCTGGATGCCGGCGCTACGAAGCTCGGTCCGAGCCGCCTCCACGAGCGCCTCGGTGGAGGTCTCGCCCTCAACAGCGGCGCGCTCCGCAGCTCGCAGTGCTCTGGAGAGGGCCAGGGCCCGCCCCCGCTCGTCCGGCGAGAGGTAGGCGTTGCGGGAGCTCATCGCGAGCCCGTCGTCCTCCCGGACGGTCGGCAGAACCTCGATCTCGACGGGGAAGTCGAGGTCCTCGGTCATCCGCCGGAGAACGAGCGCCTGCTGGGCGTCCTTGCGGCCGAAGTAGGCGACGTCGGGCTGGACCGAGTTGAAGAGCTTGGCGACGATCGTGGTGACGCCGCGGAAGTGCGAAGGGCCGCGGTGGGCCGGGTCGCCCTCGAGCACCCCGGTGAGCTCGTTCGCCACCTCAACGGTGGTTGAGAAGCCCTGCGGATACATCTGCTCTGCGTCCGGGATCCAGAGCAGGTCGACCCCCTCGCGCGAGGCGAGCTCCGCGTCACGGTCCTCGTTGCGCGGGTAGGAGGCGAGGTCCTCGCCGGGCCCGAACTGCGTCGGGTTGACAAACAAGCTGACCACGACGGTGTCGCAGTCCTCTCGCGCGCGCCGCATCAGCGAGAGGTGGCCTTCGTGGAAGGAGCCCATCGTCGGCACCAGGCCGATCCGCCTGCCCTCCCGTCGCATATCGGCGAGCGCCTCCCGTAGCTCGGTCTTGGAGCGGACGATCCTCATGCCGTCACCTCCTCGGAGCGAGCCGCGACGGCGCGGGCGCGCTCGGCGAGGGCGTCGTAAAGCGGTAGCAGCTCCGGCGCCCGCTCGCGGAGGGCGGCGCGGTGGCCGTCGATCGTGACCTGGTCCCCGCGCGCGATCGGGCCGGTCAGTGCGCCCGGTCCCCGCTCGACCCAGTTCGCAGCGGTGCGCAGGACGAGCGGACCGAGCAGCTCGTGCGCATCCTCGGCTCCGAGTCGCGCGAGCAGCTCCGCTGCGGACTCCTCCAGGGCGACCAGCAGATTGGACGCGATCGCCGCCGCAGCGTGATAGGCCGCCCGGTCCTGCTCGGCGACCTCGAAGGGTCGCATCCCGAGCGCCTCGGCAAGCGCGCGTGCGAAGTCGCGAGCCTGGGCGTCGCCCCCCGCGATCGCGGCGGGCGTGCCCTCGACGGGCGTCTTGCCGTCGGCGAACGTCTGGAGGGGATGCAGCGAGAAGGCCCGGGCGCCCTTGGCGGATGCCTCGGCAAGGAGGTTGAGGGTGCCCGCGCCGCTGACGTGGCCGGCGAAGTCCGGTCCCTCGGGCACTTCCTCGGCGGCTGAGGCGATCGCAGTGTCGGGCACGCAGAGCAGCACCGCGCCGGCGCCCTCGCACGCCTCGGCGATCTCGTCGCGGCTCGCGGTCCGCACCTCGATTCCGGCGAGCTCCGCAGCCCGAGCGAGCGAGAGCCCGACGCGGCCACGGCCGATGATCGCCAGCGGAGCGGCGCTCAGGGGGGAGGGGAGGTCATCCCGTTCCAGTTCCCGCATCGGAGATACCAGACGGTCGGTGTAGGACGAGGTGGGAGAGGTTTCGGTGCTTTTCCGGGTCCGCGCCGGTGGGTCCGGTCACGGCCCGCGGGCAAGTATAGAGAGCGGCCCGCGCTGCCCAACCGGTAGGCATCAACGGGAGCACCGACATCGCCGAATCAAAACGGTCGGAATTTGCGGACCGCTGGGTCGGCGGGATGGTCGTATCCCCGAACTACCATCAACCTGGTGCCGATCTACGAGTTCGAGTGCCGCTCCTGCGGCCACCGCTTCGAGGAGCTGGTGGGTTCCCATGTCGGTCTGAAGACCGCCGAAGTGCGCTGCCCCGAGTGCGGCTCGCAGGAGCTCGCGCGCCTGACCTCGGGGTCCTATGCGGCAATTTCCCGGCAGATGACGCCGAACGAGCGTCGCAGGCTTGAGGAGAAGCGCGGAATCGACCGCGGCGGAGCGAAGGAGCGCTTCAAGCGCCGGCGCGCCGCCGAGAGGCGCGCGGCGAGGGGAGGGGAGGGCAAGTGAGGGACGCCGAGGCGCGCCGCGAGCGGCTGGTCGAGGTCTACAACCAGGCCTCGATCTGCGAGCGCTGCCCCCTTTCCGAGACGCGCAACCGCGTCGTCTTCGGTGCCGGCAACGCCGACGCGGATCTGATGTTCGTCGGCGAGGCGCCGGGGGCGGAGGAGGACCGCCAGGGCCTGCCCTTCGTCGGACGTGCCGGCGCGTTCCTCACCGAGCTGCTGGAGGGGATCGGGTTGAAGCGCGAGGACGTCTTTATTGCGAACACCTTGAAATGCCGCCCCCCGGGCAACCGCGACCCGCAGCCGGAGGAGATCGACTCCTGCCGGCCCTACCTCGAGCAGCAGGTGGAGCTGATTCAGCCGCGCGTGATCGGGACGCTCGGCAACTTCTCCACCAAGCTGCTCACCGCCAACCCCAAGGGCATCACCAAGGTGCGCGGGGTTCCGCAGCAGCACCTGATCGGCGGCCGGTTCGTCCACCTGCTGCCGCTCTTCCATCCGGCGGCCGGCCTTCGTACGTCGCAGGTCGCCGAGCAGCTGCGAGAGGACTTTAGGCGGATCCCGGATCTGCTGGCTCAGCCGCTTCCCGAACCTGAGCCTCTGGTCCCGGAACGGGAGCCCGAGCCGGACCAGATGGGACTCTTCGGCGGCGCCGCGGGCCTCTCCGGGTAGGGCGAGCGCGGGCGCCGGGTACGCTCGCCCGCGATGACGGAGCGCACAAGGAGCCCCGCCGAGACCGAGGCGGTAGGCGAGCGGCTCGCGGCAGAACTCGGCCCCGGTGACGTGGTTCTGGTCAGCGGCGAGCTCGGGACCGGCAAGACGACCCTGATCCGGGGCGCCTGCCGGGGGCTAGGTGTGCCCGATCGCGTCACCTCGCCGACGTTCACGATCGGCCAGACGTATCGAGGTCGGCTGCCGGTCTCGCACCTGGACCTCTTCCGCCTCGTCGACCTCGGCCAGGAGGATCCCGCCTTGCTCGACGACTACCTGACGCCCGAGTCAGTCGGTTTCATCGAGTGGCCCGCCGCCGCCGAGCCAAGGCTCGACCGGATCACCAGATACATCGAGATCCGCCACGCCGGTGGGGACGAGCGCGAGATCGAGGTCCTGAGCTAGTAGCCGCCGCCGTTGGACTGGGTCTGCGTCTGCACGCTCTCGATCTGGCTCTGGACGCTCTCCGCCTGCTCCTGGGCGCTGGTGAGGGCTGTCGAGATCTGGCTTTGCACGCTCCTCGCCTGGGACTGGACGCTGTCGATCGCGTTGTTGATGCTGTCGTTCTCGTCGTCGCTGCCGCAGCCCGTTGCTGCAACGCCGGCGATCGCAACGGCTCCAGCCGCTGCACCGATCGCGGCAACCCGTGCGAACCTGCTGGACTGGCTTGACATGGGCTCTCTCCTTTCAGCTGGATCGGTCGACGCCCCTGTGCGCCCTGCTGGACTCTATTGATGGTCGTCCTCGGCATTGACACGGCCACCCCCGACACCGTCGTCGGGGTGAGCGTCGACGGAGAGCCGCTGCGCGAGGGGCGAGTGCCGCCGGGCGCGGACGGTCGCCCCAACCACGCGCGGGTCCTGCTGCCGGAGATCGATCGGAGCGTCGAGGCTGCAGGCGGCTGGCATCGCATCGACCGGATCGCGGTCGGCATCGGCCCGGGGTCGTTCACGGGCCTGCGCATCGGGATCTCCACCGCACGCGCTCTCGCCCAGGCGCGGGATATCCAGCTCGCTCCGGTGGGCTCGCTCGCAGCCCTGGCAGGAGGGATCTCGCGCGACGAGCGCGGACGGGGCACGGTCGCCCTCCCGGTGATCGATGCGCGCCGCGGCGAGGCGTTCGCGGCGCTGTTCGATGAAGCCGATCAGCTCTGGGAGCCTTTCGTCGCTCCGCCGGAGCAGCTCGTGGGTCGCCTGCGTGAGCTGGACCGGCCCTGCCTGGCGGCTGGAGACGGGGCGCTACGATTTGCCCCAGAGCTGGAGGCCGCCGGCGCCACGGTTGCCCCGGCTGACGACTCGATCCACCGCCTCGCCGCACGGGAGGTCTGCGCGGCGGGCGAGGTGGCATCCGAGGCGCCACCCGACCAGATCCAACCCCTGTATCTGAGACCGCCGGATGCGAAGAGATGGCTTGAGCGAGATCGATCGGCCCCGGGGGCATGAGCCGGGGGCCCTGATGCTGCGGAGGCTGGGGTACGGGGACCTGCCGTCGGTCATCGCGATCGAGCGGCGCTCCTTCCCCACGCCTTGGTCGCTCGCGATGTTCGTCCTCGAGCTCTCCAAGCCGTCCGGTATTTGCCTCGCGGCCGAGGACGAGGACGGGCTGGTCGGCTACCTCGTCTGTGCTCGCTACGACGACGTCTGGCATCTGATGAACGTGGCGGTCCACCCCGACCGCCGCCGCCGGGGCATCGCCACGGTGCTGATCGAGCGTCTCTTCGAGGAGGCGGGTGAGGGCGCTCGCTTCACCCTCGAGGTGCGCGTCTCCAACGCCCCCGCAATCGAGATGTACCGGCGGTTCGGCTTCCGCTCGGCCGGGCGGCGCCGCAGCTATTACCACGACAACGGCGAGGACGCCCTGATCATGTGGCTCGAGGCGGCCGAGGGCGCCTCGGTGGCTTGATCCTCGCAATCGAGACGAGCTGCGACGACACCTGCGCCGCGGTCATCGACGGGGCGCGGATCCGATCCAACGTCATCTCCTCCCAGGCGGTCTTCCACGAGCGCTACGGCGGCGTCGTACCCGAGGTCGCCTCGCGGCACCATCTCGAGCTGGTCAACGCCGTCGTCGCGGCGGCGCTGGAGGAGGCCGAAACCGAGCTCGAGGCCGTAGAGGCGGTCGCCGTCACGCGGGGCCCGGGCCTGATCGGCGCGCTGCTGGTCGGGCTGAGCACCGCGAAGGCGCTCGCCGCCGCGCGTCGCAAGCCGCTGATTCCGGTCGATCACCTGCACGGCCACGTCGCGGCGAACTTCCTCGAACCGGAGCCGCTCGAGCCGCCCTTCCTCTGCCTGATCGCGAGCGGCGGGCACACTCTGCTCGCTGCGGTTCGCGAGCGATCCTCCTTCGAGGTGCTGGGGCAGACAGTGGACGACGCTGCGGGCGAGGCGTTCGACAAGGGCGCGCGGCTCCTGGGGGTGGGCTACCCCGGAGGACCGGCTATCCAGAATGCGGCGGAGGGCGGGGATCCGGAGGTCTTCGACTTCCCGGTCGCAATGAGCGAGCGAGGGCTCGACTTCAGCTTCAGTGGGCTGAAGACCTCGCTCGTCTACCGGGTCCGCAATCTCGGCCCCGAGGAGACGGAGCGGCGGCGAGCCGATCTCGCCGCCTCCTTCCAGCGGGCGATCGTCGACCAGCTGATCGCCAAGCTGCGCCGCGCGGCCGGCTCCGGAGAGTGGCCGGCGATCGCCCTGGGCGGTGGCGTCGCGGCGAACGCCGAGCTTCGCGACCGCACAGAGGCGCTCTGCGACGAGCTCGGCCTGCGGCTGAAGCTGGTCCCGCTCGCGCTCTGCACCGACAACGCCGCGATGATCGCCTCGGCCGCCCGCTTCAGCGAGCAGATCGAGTATCCCGACTACCTCGACTTCGATGCCTTCGCCCAGAGTCCGGCTGTACACGCGGCCTGACTGCCATCTCTGCGACGAGGCTCGGCAGGGCGTCCTGGAGCTTCGCGCCGACGGGCTCGACTTCGAGCTCGAGGAGATCGACATCGAGACCGACGATCAGCTGGTGAGGCGCTACCTGGAGCGCATCCCGATCGTCGAGGTGGAGGGCGAGATCGTCTCCGAGCTTCGTCTGGACGCGAACGGCCTGCGGGCGAGGCTCGATACCTTGTCCGCATGATCGAGGACATGGCGGCCGAGACCGCCGAGCAGCAGGAGGCCTCGGAGCTCACGGACGGCGACCGCCTCTCGCTCGGCGTCGCGGCGCGGCTCTCCCGGTATCTCCAGGTCCTGACCCAGGCCCGGAAGATGGGCAAGGACACGATCTCCTCCCAGGAGCTCTCGGACTACACCCACATCAACTCGACGCAGATCCGCCGGGACCTCTCCGGCTTCGGCAAGTTCGGCAAGCGCGGGGTCGGCTACAAGGTCGAGTCGCTGGTCCTCGAGATCCGCAAGATCCTCCGGACGGCGGGGCAGCACAACATCGCCCTCTTCGGCGCCGGCAATCTGGGACAGGCGATCGCGAGCTCCGACGTCTTCGGCGACCACGGCTTCCGGATCGTGGCGATGTTCGACGTCGATCCGGCCCTGATCGGACGCCGGATCGGCGGCCTCGAGGTGCGGCCGTTCGACCAGATCGGCTCGGTGGTCAAGGAGGAGCAGGTCGTCGTCGGCGTGCTGGCGGTGCCGGCCGACGCTGCGCAGGAGGTCGCGGACCGCCTGGTCGACGCCGGGGTCAAGATCATCTTCAACTACTCGGAACGGCTGCTGACGGTGCCCCCCGGGGTGACGGTTCACACCTCCAGCCCCGCGGTGGATCTGCTCTACGCCCTCTACTTCTATTTGACCTAGAACCGAGCTCAGCCGGTGACCACCGATCCGGAGCCACAGCACGACGGGCTCGACCTCGAGGCAGTCCGGGAGGCCTTCGAGTCCTCGACCGACTTCACCGTCGGGATCGAGGAGGAGTTCGCGATCCTCGATCCCGCGATCCTCGACCTCGAGCATCGCTTCGAGGAGATTCAGGCCGCCTGCCTCCATGACGAGCTGCTCGCGCCCGCCGTCAAGGGCGAGCTGATCGACACGGAGATCGAGATCCGCTCGGGTCGCGGCGAGAGCTTCACCGAGGCGGCGGAGCAGCAGCAGGCGAGGCGTGCGCGGCTGTTCGCCCTCGCCGACGAGATGGGACTCGCGCTGGCGGCGATGGGAACGCATCCCTGGGCCAACTACCTCGACCAGCACATCATCGACACCGAGCACTACCGCAGGCTCGAGAGGGACCTGCGCTGGGTCGCCCAGCGCAACAACACCTGGAGCCTCCACGTCCACGTCGGCATCCGCGGCCCGGATCGGGCGGTAGCGGTATCCGATCGGATGCGGGAGCTGCTCCCCCCGCTGCTCGCCCTCTCCGCAAACTCGCCCTTCCTCGACCACCGCGAGACCGGGCTGCACTCCGTCCGCACCGAGATCTTCACTCGCGTCTTCCCCCGGTGCGGGATACACGAGCCCTTCCGCGACTGGGCAACCTATTCGGATTTCGTCCGCCTTCTGGTGGAGACGGATTCGATCGCGGAGGCGACTCAGCTCTGGTGGAGTGTGCGCCCCCATCATTCCTTCGGGACCGTCGAGGTGCGCATCTGCGATGCACAGACTCGGGGCGACGAGTCCTTCAACCTGGCGGCGCTGATCACGGCCTGCGTCGCGCAGGCCGCAATCGACCTCGACGAGGGCGCCGGTACCGAGCCCTTGCGCCAGCGGGAGATCGAGGAGAACCTCTGGCGGGCGATCCGGTACGGGATGGACGGCGAAATGATCGATTTCAGCGATCGGCGCGTCGTTCCCACTCGCCAGGTGCTGGAGGAGCTCGTGGAGTGGACGGCGCCGGCGCGTCAGACGCTGGGGGTCGATGTCGAACTGCCGGAGCGGAACGGTGCGCAGCGGGCCTACGCCGACATCGCCGAGGGCGCGCCGATCGAGGAGATTTACCGCCGTGCAGTCGAGGAGACTCGCAGGACCTACGCACCGGAGGGGGCTGTCAGTGGCAGATGAGGAACAGCAGCAGGGCCCCGGCGAGGCCGGGGGCGCGTCGGAGGGCGGCGATATCCGAGGGGGCTCCGCAGGCGAAGCCGAGGAGCCACCCGTTTCATCTGAGGAGGAGCTTCGCGCACAGCTCGAGGAGGAGATCCGCAAGGTGCGGATCGAGGACGTCGTCCTGCAGAGCGCGGTCAGCATCCTCAACCTGTCTGCGCGGCGGATCGCGAAGGACGACGAGCGCGACCTCGACCAGGCGAAGGTGGGAATCGACGCGGCGCGCTCGCTCGTCGAGCTGGTCAAGCCCGAGGCTCAGCCGCAGCTGCGACAGGCGATCTCCGAGCTGCAGCTGCTCTACGCCAAGCACGTCGGGGAGGGCCAGCCGGAGGGCGGAGGGGGCGAGGGCGGGGCGGAACCCGGCTCCGAGCAGGGGAAAAACGAGCAGCAGAAGCGCGACTCGGGGCTTTGGACGCCTCCGGGGACCTGACGGGTAGACTCACGCGCCGCTTTCCACGAACCCGACAGGGAGCCTCACTTGACTGACTTCTTCACCGACTACGGAGTCGTTGTCGCACTCGGTTGCGCGGCCGCGGCGGTTGTCTACGGACTGCTGGTGACCCAGCGACTACTGCTCAAGTCCCCGGGCAACGAGCAGATGCAGGAGATCTCGGTCGCAGTGCAGGAGGGCGCGAGCGCGTACCTGACGCGCCAGTACATGATCATCGCCGGGGTCGGCGTGGTCGTCGCGATCCTGCTGATTCCGCTGCAGAACATCCAGACCGCGATCGGGTTCGTGATCGGGGGGACCCTGTCGGGCTCCGCCGGGTTCATCGGCATGAACCTGTCGGTCAGGGCCAACGCCCGGGTCGCCGAGGCGGCCCGCGGCGGCATTCCGCCCGCGCTCGACATCGCGTTCAAGGGCGGTTCGGTCACGGGGCTCCTGGTCGTGGGGCTCGCCCTGCTGGGAGTCGCGGGCTACTTCGGTGCGCTCCTGATCCTCACCGACCTCTCCGACAAGGAGTGCGTCGACGCGCTGGTCGGGTTGGGCTTCGGCGGCTCGCTGATCTCCGTCTTCGCCCGTCTGGGGGGCGGGATCTTCACCAAGGCGGCCGACGTCGGGGCGGACCTGGTCGGGAAGATCGAGGCGGGGATTCCGGAGGACGACCCGCGCAACCCGGCTGTGATCGCGGACAACGTGGGCGACAACGTCGGCGACTGCGCGGGTATGGCAGCCGACCTGTTCGAGACCTACGCCGTCACCGCGGTCGCGGTGATGCTGCTCGGAGTGATCCAGTTCCCCGACTTCACCCGCGAGGTGGCGATCTATCCACTCGCGATCGGCGCCGTGGCGATCGTCGCGTCGATCATCGGGGCGCTCTCGGTGCGCACCCGAACCGGGAACGTCGAGGCCGCTCTCTACCGGGGCCTGGTGGTCTCGGCGGTCCTCTCGGCGGCCGCCTTCTACCCGATCACCAAGTGGCTGATGGACGACCCGCTCGGCGGCGGGGCGATTGGGAACACCAGCGCCGCCGACCTGTGGCTCTGCGGGCTGATCGGCGTCGGGGTTACCGCGATGCTGTTCGTGCTCACCGACTACTACACCTCCACCCGCTTCCGGCCGGTGAGGACGATCTCGCGCGCGTCCCAAACCGGGCACGCGACCAACATCATCCAGGGACTCGCGCAGGGCCTACAGTCGACCGCGCTGCCCGTGCTGGTGATCGCGTTCGCGATCCTCGGCTCCTGGAAGCTCGCCGGCGGCGGCAGCGAGGGGATCTACGGGATCGGGGTCGCGGTGATGGCGCAGCTCTCGCTCACCGGGCTGATCGTGGCGCTCGACGCCTTCGGGCCGATCACCGACAACGCGGGCGGCATCGCCGAGATGGCGGACCTCCCCGAGGAGGTGCGCAACATCACCGACCCGCTCGACGCGGTCGGCAACACCACCAAGGCGGTCACCAAGGGATATGCGATCGGGTCCGCGGCGCTGGCCGCGCTGGTCCTGTTCAACGCCTTCACGTCCGAGGTCCAGGAGGAGGCGGGGAACAAGGCGCTCAGCTTCGAGATCGCCGATCCCGCAGTTCTGATCGGGCTCCTGATCGGCGGCATCATGGTCTACCTGTTCACCTCGCTCGCGATCGAGGCGGTCGGGCGCGCCGGCGGCGGCGTCGTCGAGGAGGTTCGCCGCCAGTTCCGTGAGCACCCGGGGATCATGGAGAGGACCGAGAAGCCCGAGTACGGGTACGCGGTGGGCATCGTCACCGCCGCCGCCCAGCGGGAGATGATCCTGCCCTCGCTGATCCCGATCCTGGTGCCGCTGATCGTCGGGGTGATCTCCTACCAGGCGCTCGGCGGGTTGCTGATCGGCGTGATCGTGGTCGGCATCTTCGCGGCGATCTCGATGACCGCCGGCGGCGGCGCCTGGGACAACGCGAAAAAGCGGATCGAGGACGGTGAGTACGGCGGCAAGGGCTCCGACGCCCACGCCGCCGCGGTCACGGGGGACACGGTGGGCGATCCCTACAAGGACACCGCCGGCCCCGCGATCAACCCGATGATCAAGGTCGCGAACATCGTCGCCATCCTGATCATTCCGATCATCGCCCTGTAACCGGCGCGGGACGATCCCCGGGGGAGCCTAAGCTCCGCCCATGAACCGGCGACGTCCCTCGCCAGACGAGGGCTACCAGCTCGCGGTCCGGATCTTCTCGGTGACCATCATCGGGTTCGGGATCGCGATGCTGGTCGTCACCCTGGCGAGAGGGGGCGGTCCGCTCGCGGTGGGCGTCCTCTTCGGGTTGCTCTTTGTCGCGCTCGGCTCGGGGCGGCTGTACCTCTCGATGCGCGGATGAGGGCGGCTCGATGAGGGTCAGGCGCCTGCTCGGGATCCCGTTCCTCTACGCGGCTGCCTCGGCGGCCGTCGGCTTCTCGATCTACTTCTCGATCGGCGTGGTCGCCGACCGCGGCCTGGGCCTGACGCCTCTCATCTTCCTGGCGGCCGGTCTGATGTTCGCGCTCACGGCGCTCTCCTACGTCGAGGGCAGCGCGATGCTCCGCGAGCGCGGAGGGTCGGCGACGTTCGCGCGCCACGCCTTCAACGAGCTGGTCAGCTTCATCGCGGGCTGGGCGATCCTGATCGATTACCTGATCGTGATCGCCGCGGCGGCGATCACCGTCTCCCACTACCTGACGCCGATCTCGAGCAACTTCGAAGGCGGCGGCGCGGAGCTTGTCGTGGCGGCGGTAGTGATCGGCGCGGCGGGGATGCTCAACATTGCGAACGTGACCGGCCGAAACCGTCAGGCGCGGCTGGTCGTCCTGGCTCTAGCCGAGCTCGGACTGCAGCTGCTGGTGATCGTCGTCGGGCTGATCGTGATGTTCCATCCCGATCGGCTCACCGACCAGCTTCACCTGTTCAGCTCGCCCGATGTCGAGGACATCGTCTACTCGCTGGTGATTGCGACGATCGCCTACGCCGGCATCGAGGCGGCGAGCGACCTGGCCCCGGATCTCGAGTTCGAGCGCAGGGATCTGAGGCGGGTCCTGAATATCGGAGCGATTGCGATTCCGCTGATCTACGCGGGGATTGCGGCGGTGGCGCTGATGGCTGTCCCGGTTGTCCCGGGTCCGGGGGGCCCCGAGACCGCGCTGGCGGGTCAGTACATCGAGGAGCCGATTCTCGGGGTGGTGCAGAACTACGACCCCGCCTGGCTCGCAGACATCATGAAGTGGGCGGTGATGCTGATCGCTGTGCCTGTCCTCTTCTGGGCGTCGAACACGGCCATGCTCGGGTTGTCCCGTCACGTCTACGTCCTCGCTACGAACCGCCAGATCCCAAGCTGGGCGGGGAAGCTCGAGTACACCTATGCGACGCCGTACATCGCGATCGGGATCGCCTCTCTGCTGGCTTTCGCGCTGGCCATCCCCGGCGACATCCGCTTCCTGGCAAGCGTCTATGCGTTCGGCGCGCTGCTGGCGGTGACCATCGCGCAGGTCTCGATCGTCCGCCTGCGCGTGGTCCAGCCCGATCTGGAGCGGCCGTACCGGGTCCCGCTCGACATCACGGTGGGTGGCAACCGCCTGCCGCTCCCCGCGATGGTGGGAGCACTGATCAGCGGGCTCGCTTGGATCAGCGTCTTCGTCCTCCACCACAGCGCGGTCTACGTCGGCGGCGGCTGGATGCTGTTCGGCCTGGTCTTCTACGTGATCTACCGGCGCTACGTGGAGGGGACGCCGCTGACGAGGCGCGTCCAGGTCCCGGAGGCATCGCTGAAGAAGCAGCCGGCCGACGTCGAGTACTCGACCATCCTGGTCCCGGTCTTCGGCAGTCCGCTCGACGACGACATCGTCAGCACGGCGGGTCGGTTGGCCGACGCGGAGGTTGAGGAGGGCGAGAGGCCGCCCCGCCTCGACGTCGTCTACGTGGCGGCGCTGCCGCTCGCCGTTCCACTTGACTCGCCGCTGCCGCGGGCGGTCAAGGAAGAGGGCGACCAGGCGCTCGCGCGAGCGCGCGAGGTGGGCGATGAGTATGAGAACGTTGAGGTGAGTACCAACCTGGTGCGCGCCCGGTCGACCGGTTCCGGGATCGTCCAGGAGGCGCGCGACAAGGGGGCGGAGGTGATCGTGATGGGCGGTGAGCCGCCGACGCGGGTCAGGGGCGGCGCCGTCCTCGGTGGGATCGGCGGCGCGCGCCCGGAGGAGATCGGCGAGGTGACCGAATACGTGCTGAAGAGGGCGCCCTGTCGGGTGCTGTTGACGGCCCCGCCCGAGGAGGGCTAGGCCGGAACCCCCTGCGTGCGGCGGCGGACGCCCCGGGCCTGGGCGAGGCCTCGCCCCCTTGGGTCCCAGGCTGCGAGCCACGCGGGGACCTCTCGGGCCGGAAGCGGCTTGGAGATCAGCGGGCCCTGGGCTCGGTCTGCGCCCATGGTGCGCAGCTGGCGCCACGCCTCCCTGGTCCCGACGTCTTCCGCCAGGACCCGCAGCCCCAACTGATGGGCCAGGCGGATCGTCGATCTGACGATCGTCCTGTTCTCCTCGTTCGACAGCTCGCCGGTGAGGGAGCGGTCGAGCTTGACCTCGTTGACGGGAAGCCGGATCAGTTGGCGGATCGAGAAATGGCCGGTGCCGAAGTGGTCGATGGAGATCGCCGCCCCGAGCTCGCCGAGCCGCTCGAGCGTCGCCGACACGTCTCCACGCTCGTCCGGCAGTGCCTCAGCGGGGACGCCGAATAGAAGGGCCTTCCCAGGCAGGCCGGCCTGGGCGAGCGTCCGGGCGACGACGTCCTCGGGCCGCCAGTCACCCTCGGACAGGACCGCGGGTGGCAGGTTCACGGTCAGGTCCAGGCCGAGCCCGGAACGCCACCAGTCTCCGCCGGCGCGAGTCGAGCGCTCGATGACGAGCTCGGTCAGCTCTCGCATATGGCCGTCGAGCGCGGAGGGCGCCGGGATCTCGCTCGGGATGGATCCCCGTTCCGGATGCGTCCAGCGGACCACTGCGGCCGCGCCGGTCATCCGGGCCGTGCGCAGGTCCACCGTCGGCAGGAAGTGAGTCTGGACATGGCTCCAATCCATCGGGGGTTCTGTTCGCGTGTTGACCTCCGGTCGTTCGCCGCTTCGCTCAGGCGGAGTCTGCGACGGCGGGCTCAGCGGCACAAGCGGTCGAACTACCCGCCAGAAGTCAGTAGTTGACCCGGATCCCCGCGGCGGGCTCGGGTGCCGGCCCGGGCTCGCTTTAAGATCCGTTCCGATGTTCGTTCTGATCGTTGGCTGTGGGCGCGTCGGATCTTCGGTCGCCCGCACGATGCTCCGCGAGGGACACGACGTATCGTGCCTCGACGAGGACCCGGAGGCCCACGCCCGCCTCGAGGTGAACCTGGATCGCTCGTGGGAGGACTCGGGCGGCCAGTTCACGGTGGGGACCGGCCTTGAGGAGGAAGCGCTCACGGCGGCGGGCATCGAGCGGGCCGACGCCTTCATCGCGTCAACGGACGGCGACAACACGAACATCGTGATCTCGCAGATCGCGAAGCGGAAGTTCAACGTGCCGACGGTGATCGCGCGAATCCTGGATCCGCTGCGCGCCGAGTGGTACGAGAAGCAGGGCGTGCACACGATCTGCCCGACCCGGGTGGCGATCGAGATGCTGGAGAAGGAGGTGCTGGAGGCGGCCGGCTCCGCGACTGGCGCGGGCTCCGCGACGAGCTGATGGGCGAGGGCGAGGGCAAGTACATCATCATCGCCGGCGCGGGGAAGGTCGGCTGGAACCTGGCGCGGGAGCTGCTCGCCAAGGGTCACGAGGTGACCGTGATCGAGAACAACCGGAACCGCTACACGACGGTCGAGCAGGAGCTCGAGCACAACATCCAGTACGGGGACGCCTCCGAGCTGTGGGTCTTGGAGCGAGGGGGGATCTCGCGCGCCGACATGGTGATTGCGGTGACCGGCGACGACGAGGACAACATGCTGATCTGCCAGGTGGCGAAGGAGAAGTACCTGGTCGACCGGATCATCGCCCGGGTGAACAACCCCCGGAACCGGCCATGGTTCGAGCTGCTCGGGATCAAGCCGTACGTGTCTGCGACCGACCTCATTCTCCGGCTGCTCGAGCACGAGGTGCCCGAGTACGGGCTGGTTCACCTCCTCGATCTGCCGGAGGAACGGCTGGAGATCATCGAGATGCTGCTCGCATCCGACAGCCGAGTCGCAGGAATGCGAGTCGGGGACCTGAACATGCCGGAGGGGAGCCTGCTGATCTCGATCCTCCGTGAGGGTCAGGGCGGTTTCGTGCCCACTCCGGACACCGTGCTCGAGGCCGGAGACGAGGTCCTTGCAGTGCTGGATCCGGGGCTCGAGGAGGAGCTGAAGTCGTTCTTCGGATCCGACGGTGCCGCGGCGGGTTGAATACCTGCTGATCGGCGGATTCGCCGCCGGTTACTGCGCCGCGGAGTTGCGCAAGCGTGGCGCAGATGGGGACATCCTGCTGGTCGGCCGCGAGCCAGAGCCGCCGTACGAGCGGCCGCCACTCTCCAAGGAGTACGTGCGTGGAGACGCGAAGCGCGAGGACGCCTACGTCAACCCGGTCGCCTGGTACGAGGAGAACGGCGTCGAGCTGCTGACGGGCACGAACGTGATGTCGCTGGATCCGGAGTCGCGGACCGTGAAGCTGCAGGGCGGGGAGGAGGTCGAGTTCGGGAAGGCGCTGATCGCAACCGGCGCCAACGTGAACATCCTGCAGGTGGACGGCTCCAATCTCGACCGCATCCGTTACCTCCGGACGTTCGGCAACTCGGACAACATCCGCGAGGACGCCGAGAAGGCGGACCGGGTGGTGCTGGTGGGGGGCAGCTACATCGGCTGCGAGGTTGCGGCGTCGCTGAAGTCGAAGGGGACCGACTGCGCGATCGTGATGATGGAGGAGGTGGCGCTGTCGCGGACCTTCGGCGAGGAGGTGGGGCGGTGGTTCCACGAGCTGCTGGAGTCGAAGGGGATCGAGATTCACGGCGGCGAGACACTCGCCGCGTTCGAGGGCGATGACCACGCGAGCGCGGTGGTGACCGAGAGCGGCAAGAAGGTCGAGGGGGATGTGGTCGTCGTGGGGGCGGGGGTGAAGCCGGACGTCATGCTCGCCCAGCGGGCCGGCCTCGAGGTTGACGACGGGATCGTCTGCGACGAGACGCTTCAGACGTCGGTGCAGGGGATCTACGCGGCGGGGGACGTCTGCTCATATGAGAGCGGGGTGCACGGGCGGCGGCTGCGAGTGGAGCACTGGGACGTGGCGATGCAGCAGGGGATGCACGCGGCGGGATCGATGCTCGGCGAGGCGAAGCCGTACGAGGTGGTGCCCTACTTCTTCAGCGACCTGGCGGACTGGGTGGGACTGGAGTACGTCGGGCCGGCGACGGAGTGGGACGAGGTGGTCTGGCGCGGCGATCGCGACGCCGGGGAGTTCGCCGCCTTCTACCTCAAGGACGGCAAGGTCGCCGGGGCGCTCACGGTGGAGAAATCCGAGGAGCTGGCGCACGCGCGGACGCTGCTCGCGGAGGGTGTGGACGTCGGCGGGGAGAAAGCGAAGGCGCTGCTCGGGGACGCGGACAGCGACTTGGCGGAGCTCACCTCGTAGCAACGGGCCCTGTCCGAACGTCAGGACCTGACTCGTTATCGTCTTTATCGCCGATGGCCGGTCGTCCAGCGGCAGGACGCGCGGCTCTGGACCGCGAAACGGAGGTTCGAATCCTCCCCGGCCAGTTAGAGGGGGCGCCCCGCAGCGGTTCTTGCTTCATTTGCAGGTAATTCCGTCCGGTCCGCCTGCGAACGTTTGTTCGCATGAAGGATCTGGAACGCAGAATTTCCCGCCTGCTTGACCAAGGGCTTTCAGGCCTCCAGATAGCTGGCCGCCTCGGCGTTTCGCACAGCACCGTGTCCCGGATCGCTGCCCGGATGGGCCGCCGCCTCGCCCCGGCTCGCGGCAGCCGGTTCGACTGGGACGCAATCCGACGCTATTACGACCAGGGGCACTCGATCGCCGAGTGCTGTCGCCGGTTTGGAACGTCTCGTGGCGCCTGGGACCGGGCGGTAACCCGTGGCGACGTGGTCTCACGCCCGAAGACCACTCCGCCAGCGTCGGAGACACGGAAGGCGGTCGAACATCTGCTCGGGAATGGAATGAGCCAGGCCGAGATCGCCGACGAGCTTGGGCTCTCGAAGGCAACGATCGCGCATCATGTGCGCGGACTGGGGATTCCGGCTGACGAACGGTTCTCGCGTCGGTACGACTGGCAGGAGGTCCAGCGAGCCCACGACGACGGGTTTTCGGCGCTCGAGTGTTGCGAGAAGTTCGGGTTCGCCAGGGCAACCTGGTCGAAGGCGGTGGCGACGGGACGGATTCAGCCGCGAGAACGAAAGATTCCATTGGACGAGTTGCTGGTCGTCGGTCGGAAGACCAGTCGAAGCCACTTGAAGCGGCGCCTGCTCGAGGAGGGTGTGAAGGAGAACCGCTGCGAGATATGTGGCATCAATGAGTGGCTGGGGAAGACGCTGAATGCGCAGCTCCACCACAAGAACGGCGACGGCTCGGACAATCGCCTTTTGAATTTGATCTTCCTCTGTCCGAACTGCCACTCTCAGACCGACACCTACGGCGGCCGGAACGGCCATCGGCGGTCGGAGCGACACCTGAAGCTGGTGGAGCCGCCGCTGGGTGAGGACAGTTCCAAGGCCGACGAGGACGTCGCCTGAGGCGCCGCCGGTGCCGGACCGCCACCCGGGGCGCTCCGGCATCCTTGCTACCTTGCGCCGCCGGATGTCGCGCATACGGCACTTCTTCGTCCCAGTCGCGGCGGTGGGCGCGGCGATCGCGCTCTCAGCGTGCGGAGGCGACAGCTCGCCGGAGACCCCGATCGTCGTGCCGACCGAGACCCAGCAGGCCCTGGACAAGACCCAGTTCATCGCCCAGGCCGACTCCGTGTGCGCCGAGGCGAACGCCTCGATCGAGCAGTTCGCCGCCGCAGGCCAGGGGCTGACCGAGGCCGACCAGATCGCCCAGCTCCGCCAGGGCGTGGTCGACCAGATCAACGATCTGGGGCCCCCTGACCAGGACCGGACCACGCTCGACCAGTTTCTGAAGGCGATGGGGGCCGAGGTCTCGGCCGGGCAGAAGATCGGCCTGGCGGTCAAGCGCGGCGAGGACACGACCCAGTTCGAGACCGAGCTCGACAGCGCCAAGTCCGACGCCGAGACGGCGGCCTCGGCCTACGGCTTCAAGGAGTGCGGCGCCCAGATCACCTCATCGACCACGAGCGGCTCGACCGGCGGCACCGCCGACACGGGCGCAACCGTCACCCCGAGCGCGCCCAGCACGGGATCGTCTGGCGCCACCTCCGGCGGCACCCCCGGCACCTCCGGCACCCCCGGGACCAGCGGCAGCACCGGTTCGGGAACCTCAGGGTCCTCCGGCGGCACCAGCGGCAACAGCGGCGGCGTCGGGCCCGGTTAGCTACGCAGCGGCAGCGAGCTCCGACCAGGTTCCATACAACTCGGCATAGCGGCCGCCGGCCGCAATCAGCTCGTCGTGCGCCCCGCTCTCGACCATCCGGCCATGCTCCAGCACCGCGATCCGATCGGCCCCGCGAATGGTCGAGAGCCGGTGGGCGATCACAATCGCGGTCCGACCCTCGAGCAGCCGCTCGAGTCCCGATTCGATCGCGCGTTCGGTGCGGACGTCCACGTTCGAGGTCGCTTCGTCCAGGATCAGGATCCGCGGCTCCGCCAGCAGCGCCCGCGCGAACGCGATCAGCTGCCGCTGACCCGCGGACAGAGCGACCCCGCGCTCGCCGACCTCCGCGTCGAATCCGCCAGGCAGCCGGCGGATGAACTCGCCGACCCCGATCGCATCTGCGGCAGCCTCGATCTCGGCATCGCCCGCATCGGGCCTGCCGAAGGCGATGTTCTCCCGCACCGTCCCGGAGAAGAGGAACCCCTCCTGCGGCACGATCCCCAGCTGACTTCGCAGGCAGCTCGATCGGAGATCCCGCAGGTCGTGCCCATCCACCAGCACCCGCCCGCGCTGCGGGTCGTAGAAGCGTGAGACCAACTTCGCGAACGTGGACTTGCCTGCGCCCGTCTCGCCGACAAGCGCCAGCGTTTGTCCCGGCGGCACGTGGATCGAGACATCCTGGAGGGCCCACGCGGCATCGCTTTCCTCGTCGTCACTCCGCTCGATCTTGCCGCTCGAGCGCCTCAGCCCCGCGGCTCGATCGAGCCCGTACGAGAACCAGACGCCCTGCATCTCGATCTCACCGCGCAGCGTCCCCGGGTCCTCGGCACTCGGCTTGTCGACCATGTCCGGCTCGGTGTCGAGCAGGTCGAAGATCTTGTCCAGCGCCGCCATCCCCTGTTGGTAGGTCGTGTAGAGGTTGGAGAGCTGCTGGATCGGGTCGAAGAAGGTCGAGAGATAGCCGATGAACGCGACGACCACGCCGATCTGGGCCTCCCGGGCGCCGCCTGTCAGGTCGAGTGCCTGGTAGCCGCCGTAGAGCAGGATCACCGCCGTCCCCACCGCCGAGAGCAGCTCTACCGCTGGGAAGTAGGAGGCGTTCAGATAGACCGTCTTCATGTTCGCCTGGCGGTTGAGCTCGTTGAGCTCGCCCATCCGCTCGACGTGACGCCGCTCCTGCGCGAAGCTCCGCACCACGCGGACCCCGCTCAGGGTCTCCTGCAGGTAGGCGGTCACCTCGGCGATGCGCTCCCGCGTGATCCGGTATGCGCTCGCCGCAACGATCCGGAACACGAGGCTGGCGATCGCCAACACCGGGAAGGTCAGAAACACGACCAGCGCCAACTGGACGTCGAGCGCGAGCATGATCACCACCACCCCGACAAGGGTCAGGGTGCTGGAGAAGAGCGTCACCACGCCGGTGCTGATCAGCTGGTCCAGCGCGTCGACGTCGTTGGTGATCCGCGAGATGAGCACCCCGGGCCGGTTGCGAGTGAAGAAGCCGATCGACATCCCCTGCAGGTTGGTGAAGATCCGGATCCGCAGATCCTGAAGCGCCCGCTCGCCCACCCAACCGACAAGATATGTCTGCAGGAAGCTGGCGCCCCAGGCGATCAGCGCCGAGCCCACGAACGCGGCGATGATCAATACGAGGGCGGTCTCGTCCTCTCCCAGGACGCCCACGGAGATCGCCTTCCCGACCAGGAACGGCGGAGCGAGCGTCGCCCCGGTCGCCAGGATGAGCGCGACGAACATCAGCACCACCTGCCGCCGGTACGGGCCCAGCAGCGAGAAGAGCCAGCGGACCTTCCGCCAGCGGTTGTCCTCTCCCCGTACCAGCCGCCAGAGCGAGCGGAATAGAGCGAAGAAGTTCTGGGCGCCGTTCGTCTCGTTCAAAGCTTCGCCAGCTCCTCCCGCTCCTCGAGGTCCCTCTGCAGATAGACCGAGTCCTCGAGGCCCTTCTCGGCGATCTCCTCATACAGCGGGCAGCGCTCGAGCAGCTCCTCGTGCGTCCCGCGGTCGACGATCCGCCCCCGATCGAGCACCACGATCTCGTCGGCGAGCGAGATCGTCGAGAGCCGATGGGCGACGATGAACGTCGTCCGGCCCTCCATGGCTTCCCGTAGCCCTTCCTTGATCTCCGCCTCCGTGCGGGCGTCCACCGAGGACGTCGCATCGTCCAGGATCAGGATCCGTGGCTCGGCCAGCAGCGCCCGCGCGATCGCCACCCGCTGGCGCTGTCCGCCCGAGAGGGTCAGCCCCCTCTCGCCGACCACCGTGTCGTAACCGTCCGGGAGGTGGGTGATGAACTCGTGCGCCTGGGCCCGCCTCGCCGCCGCCTCGACCTGCTCGCGCGTTGCGTCCGGCCTGGCGTAGGCGATATTGCCGGCGACCGTGTCCGAGAAGAGGAAGCTGTCGTCCGCGACGAAGGCGATCTCCGACCGCAGCGACGCCAGGTCGACATCCTTGATGTCTGCCCCGTCGATCACGACCCGCCCCTCGCTTGGGTCGTACAACCTGGCGAGTAGCCCGACCAGGCTCGTCTTGCCGGCCGCCGTCGGCCCGACCAGGGCGACCGTTCGGCCCGGCCTGACCTCGAGGTCGATGCCGGTGAGCGCCGGCTCAGATCCGTCGTAGCGCAGTGTGACCCGTTGCAGCGAGACGCCCCCGCGCCCCTCCGGCAGCGGCGGCGCGCCGGGCGCGCTCGGCATCGCCGGCTCGCGGTCGAGGATCTCGAACATCCGGTTGCCGGACGCTACCGCGCGCTGGGCCATGCTCAGCGACATCCCGAGCCACCGCACCGGCCCAGAGAGCAGCACGACGTACACATAGAAGGCGGTCAGGTGGCCGACGTTGGCGTTGCCGTGAATCACCTGGAGGCCACCCACGAGCAGGACGGCCGCCAAACCCAGGTTCGGCAGGAACCCCATCAACGGCGTATAGAAGGACTGCAGTCGGGTCGAGACCATGCTCTGCTCGAACACCCTGTTGGCCGCGTGCCGGAAGCGCTCGAGCATGTGACGCTCGCGGGCGAACGCCTTGACGATGCGTATCCCGGAGATGCTCTCCTCGGCGCCGGTGGTCAGCTCCCCGACCCGCTGCTGGACCTCCTGCTCCGCCGGTCGGTTACGGCGGCTGTAGCGCGTCGCGGTCGCGACCAGGAAGGGCACGGGGGCGAGGGCGAGCAACGCCAGCACCGGATCCAGCACGAACATCGCCACAGCCGCGAACAGGATCGTCAGCGCGCTCTGGCTCACCCAGATCAACCCGTAGCCGAGGAAGAAGCGGATCGACTGAAGGTCGACCGTCGCGCGTGACATCAGCTGGCCGGTCTGCTGCGCATCGAAGAACGCAAGCTCCAGCTTCTGCAGGTGCTCGTAGAACGTCTGCCGCAGATCGAACTCGACCGCGAGCGAGACCTTGCCGGCGATCAAACGGCGGCCCACCGTGAGCAGCAGTCGCAGCACCCCCGCGCCCAGCAGCGCCAGCGCGAGCGGCAGGATGTCGTCGCGATGCTCTGATTCGATCGCGTTGACGGCGCTTCCGATCAGAAGCGGGATCAACACGGTCATTCCCATCGCCATCCAGGCGAGCAGCAGAGAGACGGTCAGGGGGCGGCGGTATGGGCGCAAGAAGCCGAGGAGGCGCCTGAAGGTGGCCATACACCGACTATACAAAGTGAAGTAAAGACCGCGGCCCGGCTTCCGGCAGATGGTCCCTGACCGGTCTAGTCTGCGGCCAGTGCTCCGAGAGCTGATCAACTGGCCCATCTCCATGGCTCGGACGGCGATCGAGCTGCCTCGGACGATGGAGCGCAGCGTTCGCGAGGCCAATGAGCTGATGGAGGTCTCCCGCAAGCAGCTGGAGGTGATGCGCCGCCAGGCCGATCAGGCGCTCGAGCAGGCCGAGCGGATGAACGAGTTGCTCGGGCGGGTCGTCAGGTTGACCGAGCCGCTCGAGCGCGCGCAGCGAGGGGGCGAGTATGTCGGCCAGCGGCTCAAGGACGCGATCTTCGGCGCGGAGCAAGCCGCCGAGGATGCGCTGGAGGCCGCCCAGGACGCCGAGGACGCGGCCGAGGAGCCACCCGTTTCACCAAGCGAACGGTGAGCCGTCCCGCCGCCGGCCTCTGCGACCGTTGCCGGCACCAGCGACTGATCCGCAATACCCGCGGCTCGGAGTTCTCGCGCTGCGAGCTGTCGAAGGTGGACCCCGCGTTTCCGCGCTATCCGCGTCTACCAGTGCTGAGTTGCGCCGGATTCGCGGAGCGCGAGCGCGGGGAGCGGTCACAATCGGCGGGATGAGTCGCGGAGGGCGCTGGGCTCCCGTCACGATCCCGTTGGCGCTCGCGGGCGTCGCGGCCGGGATCGTGCTGACCGACGGTGGCGATGGCGCCGATACGGGGACCACGGCCCGCTCGGGCCGCTGGATCGCGCTGCCGCCGAGTCCACTCGAGCGAACCGAGGTCGGCGCGGCGAGGGTCGGTCGCTTCGTCTACGTCGTGGGTGGAGCCGTCCCGCCGGGCCTCACCTCGAGTGCACAGGTGGCCCGCTACGACACCCGATCAGGCGCCTGGGCGCTGGTCGCGTCGCTGCCGGTTGCGGTCAACCATCCGGCCGTCACGGCCGGCGCCGGCCGGTGCCGCGGCCACATCTACGTCTATGGCGGCTACACGTCGGACGGGACGGAGGTTGACGCTCTCCAGCGCTACGACCCCGCGAGCGACTCCTGGGCGAACCTTCAGGGGTCCGGCATCCCCCGGGGCGCGGCAACGCTCGCCGCGGTTGGCTGCTCGCTTTATGCGATCGGCGGTGCGCGCGGTGGCAGCGCCCAGCGGCTGGTACAGGTCTACGACATCCGCCGCCGTCGGTGGCGGCCGGGGCCTCGGATGAGGGTCGCTCGCGAGCACCTCGCGAGCGTCGCGATCCGGGGACGCATCCTCGCCCTGGGAGGTCGCGCCGCCGGCGGGAACCTCGATGCGGTCGAGGAGCTCGACACCCGGAGCGGGACGTGGCGCAGGCGGCCGAGGATCCCCACCCCCCGCAGCGGGTTCGGCGCCGCGGCGGTCCGTGGATGGGCGGTCGCCGTGGGCGGAGAGGAGCTTTCGGCGGGCGGCGAGACCATCCGTCCGGTGCAGGCCTTCGGTCCGCGCTCGCGGCGCTGGCGCAAGTTGCCGGGGATGCTCACCCCGCGACACGGTCTCGGCGTGGCCGCCCGCGGCACCCGCATCTTCGCCGTGGAAGGCGGGCCGCAGCCAGGCGCCAGCTACTCGGCGGTGCTCGAGATGCTTCGTGTGCCCGCGCGGCTCCTGCCGAAGCGGCGGAGCCGTTTTCTGCAAACCTCGCCCGGGTAGTCGGGCAATTCGGGACTGGTGAAGAGAAAACACAAAGCTGTCGCATCGGCGATCGGGCTCGCTCTCGCGGCGCTCCCGGTTGCCTCATGCGGCTCCGAGGACGAGCCGAACCGCATCGAGAAGCCGCCCCTCTCCGCTGCCACCGCGGATCGGCTCGCCTCGCTCAGCGATCGGATCGCCGAAGAGCTCGACGCGGGCGACGTCTGTACAGCTGCCGGCTATGCCGACGACCTGGCGGACGCGGTCGCGGAAGCCGACCTCTCGCGGACGCTCCGCCCCGGCGTCGAGGAGGTGTCGACTCGGCTGGTCAACGAGGTGAACTGTCCGCCCCCGCCTCCGCCGGAGCCGGAGAAGAAGGAAAAGAAGGAGCAGAAGAAGCACGAGGACGAGGAGAAGAAGGGCGGCGAGGAGACGACGACGACGACACCCGGGCCCAGCGGAGGGCTGCCGCCTGGACAGGCGAAGCTGAAGGGTGAGGCCGGATGACGCAGATGATCGGGGAGCGTTACGAGCTGCGGGACCGCCTCGGACACGGCGGGATGGCGACGGTGTACCGGGCACGCGATCTGAAGCTCGATCGCGAGGTCGCGATCAAACTGCTCGCCGACAACTTCGCCGGTGACGAGGAAGTGCGCAGGCGGTTCTCACGCGAGGCCCGTCTCGCGGCCAAGCTCGACCATCCCAACGTCGTCCAGGTATTCGATGTCGGTGAGGACGACGACCGGCCGTACATCGTCATGGAATACGTGGAGGGTGGGACCGTCGCCGATCGCCTGAAGCGCCGCAAGCGCGCGCTGGCCACGAACGAGGCCCTGCAGTTGCTCTCCCAGCTCTGCGACGGCCTGGGTCACGCCCACGCGAGAAAGCTCGTCCACCGGGACATCAAGCCCCAGAACCTGCTGGTGCGCGAGTCGGATGGCTGCCTGAAGATCACCGACTTCGGCATCGCCCGCGCGGCGGAGGAGACGACCCGGCTGACGCGGCCGGGCAAGGTGATCGGAACCGACCGCTACATGGCTCCCGAGCAGCTCGCCGACGGCAAGATCACTCCCGCGGTGGATGTCTACGCCTGCGGTGTCGTCGCCGACGAGATGCTGCCCGAGGAGCGCGCGCCCGAGCTGCGCGAGATCGTCGGGCGCTGCCTGCGCCCCGAGCCGGACGACCGGTTCACCGACGCGCGTGCGCTCGGCGAGGCGCTGGCAGCGGTGGATGGAGACGGCTCCGCCGGCATCGTCCGGCGCATCAAGGCGGGCGCCCCGACCAAGCTGCTGCCGCCGACTGGGGGGCGAACCGCCAGCTGGCCCGCCCCGACTCGGCGGCTGCCGTCCTTGGGCCGCCGCGGGGTTCGGCTGATCGCCGCCCTGGCGGTGGTCGCGCTCGCCGTGGCCGGCACGGTGCTCGCACTGAGTTCCGGCGGCTCGGACTCGTCGTCGACCGAGAACGGCGCCAAGGTGCGGCGCGCGCCTGCTGTCTCGGTGCCGCAGGCGGCGGATCCAGCGGAGCAGGCTCGGCAGCTCGCCGACTTCCTTCGCACCGAGGCGCGCTCCGGGAAGCAGGCTGCAGCCCGCTAGGGCGTCTGCTTCGGGACCGTGGTGGTCGGAGTGGGGGCCGGCTGCGTCTGCGTGGGTGTGGACGTGGTGGTCGGCGGGGCCGTCGTGGTCGGGGCGGTGGTCGGCGGATGGACCGCCGGCTCGGACTTCTCGCCGCAGCCCGCCGCCGCCAGGGCCGCGACGGTCGCGGCGCCGACCAAAGCGGGCCGCAGGCGCCGCCATCCCGCCGTCTTCGCAGAGCTCACGCGGGCACCGTAACGAACCGCGTTTTCACCCCGCCCGGTCGGGAACACGGCTTCCACTCCGATCGCGCCTAAGCGGAGGTCTCGACTAACTCGACCTCGGCCAACGGACTGCCCGCCACCCATTGATCGAGACTGCCGTATCCCCGCCCGAGCTCCACCAGGATCCCTGCGATCACCTCGCGGCGTTCGGGCTCGTCGGTGATCGGGCGGGCCCGGGCGGGCAGCTCCGCCTGGATGCTTCCCTTCAGGTGGAAGGTGAACTCGGGGTTGGCCACCAGATTTGCGTACCAATCGCGGGTCCCGGGTGAGCCGCTGAGAAAGATCCGGCCGTCGTACCGGTAGAACCAGATCTCGATCCGACGAGGTTCGCCGCTACGACGGCCCACCGTCGTTATGTCAATGGTCCGATCGCTCTCGAGCGCCTGCCGGATGCGATCGTCCATCATCAAACGGGTCGCGCTGTCGCGCGCCCTCGCATTTACGCGGCCTCGGAGTACGCGGGCTCGCCGCGCATCTCCTCGGGCTCCTCGCCCGCGAACTGCTCGGCGGCCTCCTCCTCGGGCTGGACGACCCACAGCGCCACGCCGATCGCCGCCACCACCAGGCCCGCCGCGATCCAGAAGGCCAGGTGATAGCCGCTGGTGAGCGCCGAGGCCGTGGAATGCCCGGCGGCCTCCAGGCTGTCGCTGCGCGAGGTGGAGAGGGTGGCGAGCACCGCCAGGCCGAGCGCGCCGCCGACCTGCGCCGAGGTGTTCACCAGGCCCGAGGCGAGCCCGGCGTCGGCCCTGGTCGCTCCGGACATCGCGATCGTCATCAGGGCCGGGAAGCAGACCCCGATCCCGGTCCCGAGCAGAACGAGGACGGGCAGGACATCGACGATGTAGTTGGCGTCGACCGGGGCCCGGGTGAAGAGCACCAGCCCGGCGGCCACCAGGCCCAGCCCCGGGAAGAGCAGCGTCCGTGCGCCGAAGCGCATGATCAGCGGCTCCGAGTAGCGGCCGGTCAGCGTGCCCATGATGATGCAGACCGGCAGGAACGCCAGCCCGATCTGGAGTGCGTCATAGCCCTGGACGAGCTGCAGGTAGAGCGAACCCATGAAGAACATGCCGAACATCCCGGCGACGGTCAGCACCTGGACCACATTGGCGCCGCTGACGTTGCGCGAGCGGAAGATCCGCAGCGGGATCAGTGGATTCCGCGCGGTCGCCTCTCGCGCGATGAAGAGGGCGAGCAGGGCAAGCGAGCCGGCGCCGAGCCCCAGCGTGATCGGCGCGCCCCAGCCATCCTTCGCGGCCGGCTCGACGATCGTGTAGACGCCGAGCATCAGCGAGGCCGTGATCAGGACGGCGCCGAGCGCGTCAGCGCCCTCGCCGAAGCCGATGCCCTCGTCGTTCTCGAGCAGGCGCCGGGCGAAGATCGCGGTCGCGAGGCCGATCGGGGCGTTGACGAGGAAGATCCAGTGCCAGCTGATCGCCTGAGTGATGATTCCGCCGATCAGGAGGCCGACCGCGCCACCCGCGGAGGCGACGAAGGCGTAGACGCCGACCGCCTTGGCCTGCTCGGCCGGCTCCGGGAACATCGTCACGATCATGCCCAGGATCACGGCGGAGGTCATCGCGCCGCCGATGCCTTGGAGCAGGCGAGACCCGATCAGCATCGCCTCGCTCTGGGAGGCGCCGCAGAGCACCGAGGCCGCGACGAAGACGCCCAGCCCCCAGAGGAAGACGGACCGGCGGCCGATCAGGTCGCCGAGCCGCCCCGCCAGCAGCAGCAGGCCGCCGAAGGTGATCAGGTAGGCATTGACGACCCAGGCGAGGCTCGATTGGTCGAAGCCGAGGTCGTCTTTGATCGAGGGCAGCGCCACGTTCACGACGGTGATGTCGAGGACGATCATCAGCATGCCCGCGCAGAGCACGTAGAGGGCGATCCAGCGGTTGCGGTCGCTCTGCGCCTGCTCTTGCGTTCCCACCTGTGCCTGCGTCATCTGGTTGGCCTCCTCTGCCTGAAGCTCGGGTCGTTTCGTGTTACGACCGACCGCCCCCCGAGAATTCATCGGTCGTTTTTAGTCCTTCGACTGCGGTTGAAGTCAAGCAAGAGTATAGCTGGCAGGTTATATAACCTGCTGGCAATTAATCCAACCGGGTGGGCAGTCCAAAGCGCTCATACGCCAGGGCGAGCTTCTCGTAATCAGCCGGCTGCACAGGGGTGCGCGCCTGGACCTCGGGGTCCGGATCCTGCGAGGCGCGGACGATGAAGGCGTCGACCTCCTTGATCTTCTCGCCCTCGAAGGTCAGCACGTTGATCGCGAAGGGGACCCGGGCCTGCTGCTCGGGGTCCCAACTGTAGAAGGCGAGGGCGGCCTGCCCGTTGGCGGTCACCGGGAGGGCCCTCCATCCCCACTCGCCAGTCATCGACGACGTTTCGAGCCAGGGCCGGATGCCCTTCCCGTAGAACCAGCGGCTCATCGGCGGCATCGTGAAGGCGGCGTCCTCGGCGAGCATCGAGACGACCGTGTCGACGTCGTTCCGCTCCCAGGCTTCGGAGTAGCGTTCGACGATCTCCTTGGTCTTCTCGTCGCCGAGCGCGCGCAGCGTCTCCTGCTGGCTTTGCGCGGGCAGCTTCTTCTCGACCGTCGCCCGGGCCCGCTGTAGTGCGCTGTTCACCGAGGCGATCGAGGTATCGAGGGTCTCGGCGGTCTCCTGGGCGGAGAACCCGAGCACCTCCCGCAGGATCAGGACCGCGCGCTGGTTTGCGGGCAGCATTTGAAGCGCCGCGATGAACGCGAGCTCGACAGCCTCGCGCTGCTCGTAGCGGGCGTCGGGAGAGGCGTATCCGTCCTCGACGCCCAGCGTCTCGTCGGGATATGGCTCGATCCAGACCGATTCGACCAGCGGCTCGCCGGGGACCGCGTCCTCCGCCGGCGGCCCGTAGTCGATCGGCAGGATCCGCTTTGGTCTGCGCTCGATCGCATCCAGGCTGGTGTTGGTGGCGATTCGATATAGCCAGGAGCGCAGGGAGCTGCGGCCCTCGAACTTCGGCAGGCCCTTCCAGGCGCGAACCAGTGCCTCCTGCAGCGCGTCCTCTGCGTCCTGAACCGAGCCGAGCATCCGGTAGCAGTGCGCGTGGAGCTCAGCGCGGTGCGGCTCGACGAGTCGCCGGTAGGCGTCCTCGCTTCCTGATCGTGCCGTCTGGAGCAGCTCCCGCTGCTCGACGGTCGACTGTGTCGGCGTGGCGCTCATCGGTTCCCTGGAGACTAGACCGAGCGGCTTTTGCAGACTCATCGACGTAGCGATGAATTTCGAGCCCGGCACCGGTCTAAGTGGCAGGGATGCGATCTGCGCGCGCCAACTCCGTGATCCACCTCGAGCTTCACACCGGCGATCTGCCGGGGGCAGTCGCGTTCTACGGGCAGCTCCTCGGCTGGCGGCCCGAACGCATCCGCGGCGGGGGAGGCGGTTCGTATCTGGCGCTCGGGATGGGGGATCGGGTGGGCGGCGGGGTCGTGGAGTGCGGGGCGCAGCACCCGCTGTGGGTGCCCTACGTCGAGGTGCCGGACATCACCGGCGCTACCGACCGAGCCCGGAAACTGGGCGGCGAGGTGTTGCTCGGCCCGCGCGAGGGCCCACAGGGATGGCGCAGCATGATCTCCGCGCCCGATGGCGGCGACCTCGCCCTCTGGCAGGTGAAGTAGGGAGAGCCCGGGGCTAGTGAACCGGCGGCGCCGCCTGGCGCACGTCGCTCAGCTCGAAGATCCAGAAGTCCCTTCCGATCAGGGGCAGGGAGACGTTGTAGACCGGGACCGAACCGATCGACCCCTCGAACGTGCCGACGTGCGCGTGTCCGTGGAGGACCATGTCGGGCTCGTGCTCGCGGATCGGGGCGGCCATTCGGTCCGTCCCCAGGAAGGCCCAGATGCCCTCCGGCTCACCCGCCAGGGTCTGCTCGGTCGGGGCGTAGTGGAGCAGCACGATGCGCACGTCGCAGGTCGCGATCTCCTGCAGCCCGCGGGCGATGCCCTTCACCTCCGCGGTCGTCTCGGCGTAGACCATCCGCAGAGCGGGCTCCCCGAAGTCCGGCAGGTGGGAGCCCGGGAAACCGCCGACGAATCCCTTCGCGCCGACCACCCCGACCCGCAGGCCGTTGACCTCGACGACCGTGCAGTCGCGGTCGAGGACGACGATTCCCGCCTCGGAGAGCACTGCGGTGATCTCCTCCGCGCGGTCCTGGTGCCAGTCGTGATTGCCGAGCACCGCGATCACGGGCAACTCGAGATCGCGGCAGACGGCGGCCAGCACCTCGGCCTCCTCGGGCTCGCCGCAGGTCGTCACGTCGCCGGCGAGCACGACGAGATCCGCCTTGCCCGGCAGCTCCGCGAATGAGGCGCGCACCTGTGCTTCGGTCCCCTCGCGGACGTGGATGTCGCCCGCCGCGGCGATGCGGATCGCGCTGGTCTCCGCCGGTCTCGCGGCGGGGGTCTGCCGGTTGGAGTCCATAGGTGCCTACTACCCCGGCGCCGGGCTTCGAAGCCACGCGGGCCGGGTAGCTCATAGGCGTGAGCGCCGCGGAAAGCGATTGCTTCGAAGCGATTGAGGCGACCCTGAGGAAGGCCGCCGCCGCCCTGGAGGGCCGGCGGGTCCGCTTCCTGCTTGGCGGCAGCCTGGCGATCTGGGCCCGCGGCGGACCGGAGAGCTGCAATGACCTCGACCTGATGGTGCGCCGCGATGATGCGGACGCTGCCCTCGAGGCCTTGGAGGAGGCGGGGCTGCGCGGCCAGCGTCCCCCGGAGGGGTGGCTCTACAAGGCCTGGGACGGCGACGTCCTGGTCGACCTGATCTTCGGCCCGAAGGGCCTGGCGATCGACGACGCCACCTTCGAGCGCTCCGAGCGAGTCAGCGCGTTCGGGCTGGAGCTGCGGGCCATGGCGCTCGAGGATGTGCTGATCACGAAGCTGCGCGCCATGCACGAGCACTACCTGGACTACGACCCGCTGCTCCAGATGGCCCGCGCCGTTCGGGAGCAGATCGATTGGAATCGGGTCAGGCAGGCCACGGAGAACTCGCCCTACGCGCGCGCCTTCTTCACGCTCGCCGAGGGGCTCGAGCTGATCTCGCCGCAGACGGCCTCCCGGCGCGCCGAGGCGCGGCCGCGGATTCGGCTGGCGGAGTAGAGGAGGCCGTCGCCGGAACGGCGGCCCCATTGGACCTAGGCGTCGCAGGACTCGCGCAGCGCGGCGGCATAGACTCGTCGCGGGTTGACCGACCGACCTGAGAGCGTGGAGGAGCTGCTGTCGAGCGCCCGCCGGGAGCTTGTCCGCCTTTCGCCGCCCGAGGCGCTCGAAGCGGCGGAGCGGGGCGGCGTTCTCGTCGACATCAGGTCGGACACGCAGCGAGCTGCCGACGGTCTGATCCCCACCGCCGTCTCCGTCTCGCGCAACGTCCTCGAGTGGCGGCTCGACCCAGGTTCGGAGCATTGCGACCCCGAGCTGGCGTGCCGGAACCGACCCGTGATCCTGATCTGCAACGAGGGCTACCAGTCGAGCCTCGCCGCCGCGACCATACGGCGGTTTGGGGTGGACGCGACGGATGTGGTCGGGGGCTTTCAGGCCTGGCGGGAGGCCGGGCTACCCGTGGAGCACGCCTGACAGCTCCGTCCAGATACTCGGCTTAGGGCTTCACCGCAAGCAGGGAGACGCTCTTGACGCCGTACTTGGCGCTGGCGTTTCGGGCCCGCTCCGAGATGAACTCGTACGGGTTCTCGCGGATCCGATCGATGCGCAGGCCGGCGCTCTCGATCGCCTCACGGTAGGCGTCCCGCTGCGCCGCTCCGCCGATGCAGGAGGCCCAGAGGTCCGCGTCGCAGACGATCGACTCCTTCATCTGCTGTTCGCTGATGATGTCGGCGATCGCGAGCCTGCCCCCGGGGCGAAGGACCCGACACGCCTCGGCGAAGACGGCGGCCTTGTCGGGAGCGAGGTTGATCACCCCGTTCGAGATCACGCAGTCGAAGCTCTCTCCATCGACCGGCAGCCGCTCGATTCGCCCCTCACGAAACTCGACCTGGGCGTACCCGGATTCCCGGGCGATCCGCCGCGACTTCTCGAGCTGCTCGGCGGTGAAGTCGACTCCCACGACCCTCCCGGATGGCCCGACGCGCTCAGCGGCGAAGAAGACATCCATTCCCGAGCCGCTGCCCAGGTCGATTACGGCCTCTCCTTCGCCGAGCTCGGCAAGGTCGAAGAAGTAGCCCACCCCGGCGAACGACTCGGTCGCGCCGTCGGGGATGTGGTCGAGCACGTCCGTCGGATACCGGAGGCGCTCGGCCAGCGCTCGCCCCAGCTCGAAGTGGTATCTGCCCTGCGGCTCCTGGGCGACGTGGCGGTACATGTCCTTGACCTTCGCCTCCAGCTCCTGGGTGTCGACCGTGTTGCCCGTCGTCGCTTCCACCTTCTCCTCCTTCGTTGATGATTTCGACATCAGCCGTCTCGCTCGCGCAGCCCCTTGAGCGCGATCACGGCGCCGACGACGAAGATCGCCGTCGCCAGGTAGATCAGCCCCAGGTGCCCGATCGTGTCGAGCCCGTAGGGGTAATGCGAGGGCAATGCAACGGCGAGGCCGAGGACCGGCACCGCGACAGCCGAGCCCCACGCCCACATGTACCCCCGCCTCACCCCGAACCAGGTCAGCAGTGCTGCGGCGAGGCCGGTGGCCGCGATGAAGCCGGCCACGGCGATGTGCAGATGGCTGATGTAGTCATAGAGCGAGGGACTGAAGTCCTTGATCTGGTCCTTATTCACGTTGACCTGGTCGCTTCCGATCCCGAGCTCGAGGAACCGGTCCGTGAAGTTGAGGATGAAGAAGACAATCGCGTAGCCGATGAAGGCCACCGCGCCGATGACCATCAGCCAGGTCCCGACTCTGAGCGACTGCGACTCCGGGGCGGCCTTCGTGGCTGTAACGGATGCTGTTTCCATATCTCCTCCTTTGGTCTACGCCTCGGTTGCGCCTGTCGGGGCGATCCCTGATCGCCTGCGGTCCCACAGGCTCAGGAGGGTCGACGGCAGGCAGAAGTTGGTGGCTGTGAGCAGTCCGCACGCCCCAAGGAGCATCACGCCGAGGATCAGCGCTGCGGTCGTCTGACCGACCGCGAGTAGGAGCCCGACCGCCAGAAGCCAGACCGTCCCGACCTTGAAGCCGTGGCGGCGCCGGGTGGGGTTGGGGGGAAGCTCGGGCGCCCCGGCGAGATGGCGAACCCCGTGGTTCCAGATCAGGTCGAACGGATGGCGGCTGGTCCACCCCGCGAGCGACCCGATCGGAACCAGGGCGAGGATCAGGCTCGTGGAGTGCAGCGCGAGGCCGGTGGCGACGAGCGCGAAACAGAGCGCCGTCGGAGAGCGCAGTCCCCAGCGGAGGGCTCGGCTCTCGCCGGCACTGAGGCGGTAGCCCTGGACCGCGAGGTTCCGCTCGGTCCAGGCGCTCATCGAGCCGGGGCCTCCTCGATCTCGGCCAGCCGCCACTCCGGCCAGCCCTCCTCCAGCCGCCGCGCGGAGAGGCCGGCGGCCCGCAGCCGGTGGACGGCCTGGTGGGCCATGACGCAGAACGGGCCGCGGCAGTAGGCGATCACCTCACGGTCGCCGGGAAGCTTGTCGAGGTGCTGCTCGAGCTGATCGAGAGGGACGGACTCGGCGCCCTCGATGTGTCCGGCCTCGAACTCGTCGGTGGGGCGGACGTCGACGAGGACGACGTCGCGCCGCCGCATCCGCTTGAGCAGCTCCTCGCGATCGATCGCCTCGACCGCCTCGCCGAGGTAGTCCCGGGCGGCGCGCTCGACCTCGGCGAGCCGCTCGGCTGAGGTCTCTCGGAGAGCGAGCCAGAGGCGAAGCACGTCGTCGCCCGCCAACTCGTAGCGCACCCGGATGCCGTCTCGCTCGCGGCCGACCAGGCCGGCCGCGTGCAGGGCCTGAAGGTGCTGGGAGGCGTTCGCCACCGACTGCTTGCTCGCCCTCGCCAACTGGTCGACGGTGCGGGGACCCTGGGCGAGAAGGTCGAGCAGCTCCAAGCGCCTCGGGCTCGCGAACGCCTTGCCCATCACCGCGATGGATTCGAAGAGCACTTGCTTTCGGCGGTCGGTCTCACTCATCTTTGTTATTCAATAGAACTCTTGATAAGATGTCAAGCCCGATGTACTTCCGCCAGTTCCTGAAGGACGAGACGGGCTGCGCCTCTTATCTGTTCGGCTGCCCGACGGCCGGCAAGTTCGCCGTCGTCGACGCCCACCTCGACCTGGTCGACGACTACATCGCCGCCGCCGAGTCGCAGGGCTCGAGGATTGTCGCGGTGATCGAGACGCACGTTCAGGCGGACCACGTCTCCGGTCTGCCGCCGCTCGTCGAGCGCACCGGTGCGACCGCCTACATGCCGGAGGGCTCCGGCGCCGGATTCGACCACCACGCGCTTGCGGACCGGGAGCTCGTCGAGCTCGGCAACACGGTGATCGAGGCGATCGCCACTCCGGGGCACGCTCCAGCGCATCACTCGTACCTCGTCACGGACCACCGCCGCGGCGAGCAGCCCTGGTTTGTCATCACCGGCGACTCGCTACTGGTCGGCGACGTCGGCCGCCCCGACCTCCACGCCGCGACCAAGGAGTCCGTTGAGGAGCTCGCCCGCACTCTCTACCGATCGCTGCACGAGCGGCTGCTGGCGCTACCCGACCACCTGCTGGTTTACCCGGCCCACTACGCCGGCTCGGTCTGCGGCCGCGGGCTTTCGGGCCACCCGGCGTCGAGCATCGGCTTCGAGCGCAGCAACAACCAGATGCTCGCCGCCGGCTCGGAGGACGAGTTCGTCGATGCCGTGCTCGAGGACATGCCACCCGCCCCCGAGCGGCAGGCGGAGATCGTTGCGGCGAATCGCTCGGGCGAGGCCTCGGCCGCACCGGCTTGAGTCCGCGCAGGGTCGCGCTGGGGCTGCGGGAGAACCTCGCCCAGTTCTCACTCCTGGTCGCCGTCAACACGCTGGTCGGGGCGATGGTCGGCCTCGAGCGCTCGACCCTGCCGCTGATCGGCGAGGACTCCTTCGGAGTCGGCAGCTCGGTTGCGGTCCTCTCGTTCATCGTCGCCTTCGGGCTCGCCAAGTCGTTCACCAACCTCGGTGCCGGAGCGCTCGCCGAGCGGGTCGGCAGGCGGCGGCTGCTGATCGCCGGCTGGCTGCTCGCCCTGCCGGTGCCGCTGCTGATCGGTGTGGCCCCGAGTTGGGCCTGGATAGTCGCCGCGAACCTCTTCCTGGGCGTGAACCAGGGACTCGCCTGGTCGATGACGGTGGTGATGAAGATCGACCTCGTGGGCCCGAGGCAGCGGGGGCTCGCTCTCGGGCTCAATGAATCGGCGGGCTACGGCGGCGTCGCGCTGGCCGCTGCGGTGAGCGGCTGGCTCGCCGCCGATCTGGTCGCCCGCGACGTGCTCGTCGTCGGTGGCGCGGCGGTTGCGCTGCTCGCGCTTGCGATCACGGTCGTCTTCGTCCGCGACACCGCGGGCCACGTCGCCCTGGAGCAGGCTCGCGACCACGATGCGACCGCGCCGGCTCCGCCGCTGCGGGAGGCGTTCTCGGACACCTCCTTCCGCGTCCCCGCACTGCGCTCCTGCGCGCAGGCCGGGCTGGTCAACAACCTGAATGACGCGCTCGCCTGGGGGCTGGTCCCGCTCCTTCTCGCCGCCCATGGAGCGAGCGACGGCGAGATCGGCGTCGTCGCCGGGATCTATCCAGCGGTCTGGGGGGTAGGGCAGATCTGGGCCGGCCACTGGTCGGACAGCGTCGGGCGCAAGCCGCTGATCGTCTCCGGGATGCTCATCCAGGCGGCGGCGCTCTTGCTCCTGGCGGTCTCCGACGGGCGTGTCGGCCCCGCCGTCGTGGCGGCGATCGGGCTCGGTGCCGGCACGGCGCTCGTCTACCCGACGCTGATCGCGGCGGTCTCCGACGCGGTCAGCCCGGTGGCACGGGCGCCGGTGGTCGGCGTCTACCGCTTCTGGCGCGACATGGGCTACGTGGCCGGCGGCCTGGTCGCGGGCGCGCTGGCCGATGCGATCGACTTCAACGCGGCGATCGCGGTGGTCGCGGCGCTCACCGCGCTCTCGGGCCTCTGGGTCGCCCTCGACCTACGCCCGCGGGCATCGCTCTCAGCGGTCGGCGACCCGCTTCAAAGTCCGTAAGTGTAGACTTACGCACATGCCGACCGTAGAAGTCGATGCCTGGACCGCCCTGGGCGATCCGACCAGGCGCGCGGTCTTCCAGAAGGTCGCCGAGCGTTCTCGGGCGGTCGGCGAGATTGCCGGCGAGCTGCCCGTCAGCCGCCCGGCGGTCTCACAGCACCTCAAGGTGCTGAAGGACGCGCGGCTGGTCGCCGACGAGCGCGCCGGCAACCGCCGCATCTACCGGGTGGACCCCTCGGGGCTCGGTGCCCTTCGTGCCGACCTCGAGGAGTTCTGGGGCAAGACACTGACGACCTACAAGGAGGTCGTCGAGAAATCGATGCAGGAGGAACGATGAGCACGCCAGCTACGGACACCTCGATCCGGACCTCGGTCGTCGTCGACGCGCCGATCGACACTGCCTTCCAAGTCTTCACGGAGGACTTCGACAAGGTGAAGCCGCGCGAGCACAACATGCTTGACGTCGAGATTGCGGAGAGTGTGTTCGAACCGCGCGAGGGCGGCAGGATCTACGACCGCGGGGTGGACGGCAGTGAGTGCCAGTGGGCTCGAATCCTCGCCTACGAGCCGCCCGATCGCGTCCTGTTCAGCTGGGACATCAGCCCGCAATGGCAGATCGAGACCGACCTGGGAAAGACGAGCGAGGTGGAGGTGCGGTTCATCGCCGAGGGGGCCGACAAGACCCGCGTCGAGCTTGAGCATCGTCACATCGACCGGCACGGAGCGGGCTGGGAGAGCGAGCGCGAGGCGGTCGGGGGCGAGGGCGGCTGGCCGCTCTACCTCCAGAGGTACGCGCAGCTGGTGGCGGATACCTGAGCGGAAATCCCCGCGGGCAACCATCTCTGCGATCCTGGGGGTGGGCTTGCGCCGCTGACAGCTAAGGAAGGCGATGAGTTGAGAAGGCCCGACGGGGAGAAGACCGTCGTTGAGGTGCTCGTGCTCGGTGACCTTGCGCTCGAGGTCGATGGGCACCCGTCCGAGCGGATTGCGAGCCACAGGGCGCGTTCGCTCCTCGGCTGGCTCGCGGTCCATCCGGGCCTGCATCCCCGTGGTCGCGTCGCCGGGGTGTTCTGGCCGGACGTCCTCGAGGAGAGCGCGCGATCCAGCCTGCGCACGACCCTGGCGACCCTCAGGCGTGAGCTCGGCGAGCCGGCCGCGCGAGCGGTGACCGCTTCACGCGAGAGCGTGGGGATCGAGCCTTGCGCAGACGTCCGGATCGACCTGCAGGCCTTCGAGCAACTGGTCGCTCGTGGAGAGCTCGAGCAGGCCGCGGCTCTCGGCCGAGGAGACCTGCTGGCGGATCTTGACGACGACTGGGTGAACGAGCCGCGCGAGCGCCATCGCCAGCGGCTGCTGGAGGTACTCGGCCGGCTCGCGGAGCGAGCCGAGAGCTCCGGGGACCTCGACCGCGCTCTCCATCGCACCCGCGAGCAGGTGACCCTCGATCCACTTTCGGAAGAGGCCCAGCGCGCCCTGGTGCGCCGGCTCGCGGCCGCGGGCGATCGCGCCGGTGCGCTGGCCGCGTACCAGTCCTATTCCGCACGGCTCCAACGCGAGCTTGGCATCGCACCATCGGCGCTGTGCCGAGAGCTGGTCGACCGTATCCGCCGCGGCGAGTCGGTGCCCCACGGGGCCGCGAACGGTGCGTCGGCCGGTGC
Source organism: Actinomycetota bacterium (assembly GCA_046725395.1). Taxonomy (GTDB): domain Bacteria; phylum Actinomycetota; class Thermoleophilia; order Solirubrobacterales; family 70-9; genus DASUPK01. Next base: position 45,204 of record JBKOYL010000056.1, read on the forward strand.
CTCCGACGGTGATCCTGTCGAGGCCCAACTGGGACCCGCCCCTCTGCCGTCGATGCTGTCGCCCCCTGAGCCGGCACCAATGGTCGGGCGGGAAGCCGAGCTCGATCAGCTGCGCTCCGCCCTGGCCCGGGCGGCGGAGGGCGATCTGTGCGCGGTCCTGATCACCGGAGAGGCCGGCTGCGGGAAGAGCCGGCTCGCTGCGGAGTTCGCGGGCGAAGCCCACACAGCAGGTGTCGACGTGTGGGCGGGTCGCTGCTATGAGGATTCCCCGGCGCCGTACGGCCCCTTCGTCGAGTCGCTCAGACACCG
>JBKOYL010000019.1:0-12182 GCA_046725395.1 Actinomycetota bacterium
CCCCAAGCCGATCACCACCCTGGGCGGCGTTCGGGCGGAGCCGGACACGCTGCTCGCCGAGCTCGACCCCGGCGACAGCGAGCTCCTCGTCTTGGCGGGGGCCGAGATGTGGGACACGGGCGGCGGAGAGGCATTCGCCGCCGCCGCCGGGCGCTTTCTCGACGCCGGCAAACCGGTGGCGGCGATCTGTGGCGCCACCGTGGGCCTGGCCCGGGCCGGGCTGCTCGACGATCGCCGCCACACCAGCGCCGGCCCCGAGTACCTCGCGATGACCGGCTACGCCGGCGGCGGGCGCTACGTCGAGGAGCGGGCCGTGATCGACGGGGATCTGATCACCGCCGGGCCGCAATCACCGGTGCAGTTCGCGCGCGCGACGCTGCAGCGACTCGGCCTGGCCTCCGAGCGAACGCTCGAGGCGTACGAGGGCTTCTTCGACCGCGGGGACTCCTCGGCGTTTGCGGTGCTCATGGAATCCACGGCGGCCGCTTGAGCGCCCGCCGCTCTTCCATAGACCACTTAGAGAAGGAGAAACAGATGGGAAAGATCGCCGTGACGGAGCTGACCTCGCTCGACGGGGTCATGCAGTCGCCGGGCCATACGGACGTCCCGTTCAAGTACAGGGGCTGGGCCGTGGACTTCGACGCCGGTCCCGAGGCTGACCGATTCAAGCTAGAGGAGGCGCAGAATGCCGAGGCCCTCCTACTCGGCCGGGTCACCTATGAGGCCATGCAGGCGTTCTGGCCCACAGCGGAAGGTGAGTTCGCCGACAGGCTGAACGAGCTGCCCAAGTACGTCGTCTCCTCGACGCTCAAGGACCCGCAATGGAACGCGACCGTCCTGGGCGACGACTGGCCGGAGGAAATGGCCAGGCTGCGGAAGGAGCTGGACGGCGAGATCGTCGTCTACGGCAGCCGCCGCCTCTCGCGGGCGCTGATCGAGATGGGGTTGGCGGACGAACTGCGCCTCATGGTCTACCCGGTGGTGCTCGGTGCGGGAGATCGCCTGTTCGGGGAGACGCAGGAGAAGATCCCGATGCGCCTGCTCGAATCGCATGCGTTCGGGGGAGGCGTGGTGAACATGATCTACGCGCCTGCCACCGCGGATGGGTGATCCGGATGTCTCGGGATCAACTCGCGGGACGACCTCCGACCGATTCTCAGACAAACGAGACGAGTGCGCCCGCCACCAGTCGATGAATTCTCGCCCGCGAGGGCGTCGAAATGGTGATGGCCCGAACTAGGAGGAGAGGAGATGGAAGGAACCGACCCGCGGAGATGGCTCGCCCTCAATGTCCTTTGCGTCGGGATGCTGATGATCGTCCTGGACGCGACGATCGTGAACGTCGCCCTGCCTTCCATCCGGGAGGATCTGGGTTTCTCGCAGAGCGACCTCGCCTGGGTCGTGAACGCCTACCTGATCGCCTTCGGCGGGCTGCTGCTACTGGCCGGGCGAATCGGGGACCTGATCGGTCAGCGGCGCATCTTCCTCATTGGCCTCATCACGTTCACGGGCGCCTCGCTTCTCTGCGCTGTGTCGCAGAGCCAGGGCCTCTTGATCGGGGCGCGCTTCGTGCAGGGGGTCGGAGGAGCACTGACCTCAGCGGTCATCCTCGGGATGATCGTGACCATGTTCCCGCAGCCCCAAGAGCAGGCGAAGGCGATCGGCGTCTACACGTTCGTGGCCGTCGCCGGCGGCTCGATCGGGCTCCTGCTGGGCGGCGTACTCACCGAGACGATCAACTGGCATTGGATCTTCTTCGTCAACATCCCGATCGGCATCGCGACCGGGCTGGCGGCGATCCGGCTCGTGCCCGATCGCAGGGGGATCGGGCTCGCCCAGGGCGCTGATCTCCCGGGCGCCGCGCTACTCACCGGCGGGCTGATGATCGGCGTGTACACGATCCTCGGGGTCGGGGAGCAGGGCTGGGGATCGGCCCAGACCCTGGTCCTCGGAGCGGTGTCGACCGGTCTGCTGTATGCCTTCGTCGCACGCCAGGCGCGGATCGCGAACCCCTTGATGCCGCTGCGCCTGTTCCGCTCCTCCAACGTCTCTGGTGCGAATCTGGTTCAGGCCCTGCTCGTGGTCGGGATGTTCGGAATGTTCTTTCTCGGCGCGCTCTACATGCAGCGGATCCTGGGCTATGACCCGCTTCAGGTGGGTCTCGCGTACCTGCCGATGACGATGGTGATGGGGACGATGTCGTTCCGCATCACCGGGCAGCTCAACCTGCGGTACGGACCGCAGGCGACGCTTATCCCGGCGATGGTCCTCGTCGTCGCCGGTCTGCTGCTCCTCGCCCGCACGCCGGTCGATGCGACCTACGCGGTCGACCTCCTGCCGGCCATGATCCTGATCGGCCTGGGCGCGGGGCTCGGCTTCCCGTCTCTCATGACGCTGGCGATGTCAGGAGCGACGGAGAGCGACGCGGGCCTGGCCTCGGGGCTGGTGAACACCAGCGTCCAGGTCGGCGGCGCGATCGGCCTGGCGGTGCTCGCCACGCTTGCGACGCAGCGGACTGACGCACGGCTCGCCGACGGAGTGTCGGCCGCCGCTGCGCTCAACTCCGGCTATCACCTCGCCTACCTGATCGGCGCGGGCCTGGTGCTCGTCGCGATCGCGATCGCGTTCAGCGCCCTGCGCGCCCGCCTGCCGGAAGGCGCCCCGGCACCCGTTCCAGAGGTGCCCATCGAGCCCGTTCCGGGCGCCGCCACGGAGCCGGCCGAGGCGCCCGCGGTGAGGGTACGGCCACTCCCGGCCTACGTCGACGCCCCTGGGGCCGGCTGCCAGGAGACCGGCATGCGTGTCGTGATCGGCTGCGGGGGCTGCGCCGGCTCGGCGCCCTAGGCTCCGCGCAAGCGGATGAATAGCGACTACGCACCAGTCCCCGTGGAGGACTTCCTGGATCCCGACGATCCGGCGATGTTCCCGCGTCTCACCCACGCGCAGGTCGACTACCTAGCGGAGATCGGCACCCAGCTCACCCTCGCCCGGGGGGATGAGGTCTTCGTTCGGAGCACGACGGTTTCGTCGAGCGCTTCGCTGAGCTCCTCGAGGACCGTGTGGGCAGCTGCACGCAGCTCGGGCTGGACTCGCTTCGCGATTCGTAGCAGCAGCACTGCTCCCGGCGCATAGCCGTGAGCCTGCCGAGTAACAAACCGCTCGCAACTCCCAGATCCCGTCCTTCGTCCCCTCGCTCAGGCCGTAGCCCTTGGCATCACCGCACCTCCTTCGTTGGTCAGCGAATCGCGGACTCTCTCGGGTGGTGCGGCGGTGGTTTGAGACCGCCATGGAAAGCAGCACTGGCTGAGGCCACCGGAATGCGGCGACTGACCTCGGTGCTAGGCGAGCAGTAGGGTGGCCGAAGGGGACAGGGGATTCAGCACGCCGTGAGCGACGAAAGGACTACCTCGATGGCTACCTACGTAATCACCCACGAAGTGGACGATGTCGAGCATTGGCTGAGCTCGCCGAAGCGTGAGGAACTGTTTGGGCCGATGGGCATCACCGTTCGTACGTTCCGGGACCCAGACGGGTCCAACAAGACCGCGCTCATCGCCGAGATCCCCGACATGGAAGCCTTCCAGGACGTCATGAAAAGCGAGGCCGCCGCGGATGCCATGAAGCACGACGGCGTCAATCCGGAGACCCTTCTCGTTTTAAGCGAGGCTTAGTAGCAGACAGAGCGGGATCTCGAAACTCCGGACCCGGAGACCCGCTCGACTCGCCCGGGACGGGCTCTCCAACCTGGACAACGGAGCCCAGCTGTTCATCAGTCCGCGGACGGTGCAGTACCACCTGGGCAAGGTCTTCGCGAAGCTCGACATCACCTCGCGCAACCAGCTCGGCAGCGTTGCCTCGAGCCGCCTCACCTCGGAGCGCTTCGGTCCACACTCGCTCTAGCCGGCGAGTTGAGGATCCGAGAGTAGAGTCGAATCGTGAGCGCCCCGCGACGGCTCGAGACCGGAATCTCGGTCGTCCCGTACGCGGATTCGGTGGAGCGGGCGCGAGCCCTGGTGCGGATCGCCGACGAGGCCGGCCTCGAGTACGTCGGGATACAGGACCATCCCTACCAGGCCCGGTTTCTCGACACGTTCGCGCTGATCCCGACTCTGCTGGCGGAGACCAGCCGGATCTCCTTCTTCACGGACGTCGCGAATCTGCCCCTGCGCGGACCGGCGATGATCGCCAAGGCCCTGGCGTCCATGGACGTGTTGAGCGGTGGCCGCGTCGAGCTCGGCCTCGGCGCCGGAGCCTTTCTCGAGCAGGCCGCGAGCATGGGCGGCCCGCGGCACACGCGCGGGGGGTCGGTGGACGCGCTCGAGGAGGCGATCGAGGTGATCCGCCTGCTCTGGTCCGGGGAGCGAAAGGTCTCGTTCACCGGCGAGCACTACACGTTGGAGGAGGCACACCCCGGCCCGCAACCGACGCACCCGATCGAGATCTGGCTCGGCGCCTTCGGGCCGCGGATGCAGCGGCTGACGGGCCGCAAGGCGGATGGCTGGGTCCCATCGCTCGGCGTGCTCAGCCGCGATCAGCTCAAGGAGGGGAACGAGCGGATCGACGCCGCCGCCGAGCAGGCGGGCGGCGATCCCAGGCAGATCCGGCGCGTCCTCAATCTGCAGGGCCTGATCGGGGAAGGGCGCACGGCGCCGGCGCGGCTGCCGGTCGGCTACCTGGCCGGGAAGCCGCTCGCTGGGCCGCCCGAGCGATGGGCCGAGGCGCTCAATCGCTTCGCCGAGGACGGCTTCGACACTTTCATCTTCTGGCCGATCGATCCCGCGCCCGAGCAGGTGGAGGCCTTCGCCGGCGAGGTCGTGCAAATCCTGAAGTCATCATCGCTAGGCGAATGACCGGCTCCGCAGCATGGCCGGCGCTCTCCTACGAGGCCTGGGGCCCCACCTGCGACACGCTCCACGCGCCGAGCAGATCGAGATCGGCTGGTGGCCCGGCGACTCCCGCCACGGCGGAGCGCGTTCTACGCGTTCGCGCACCCGGCCCGAGGGCTACGCGGAAACCGAGATCGAGCCCGATGCCGCCCGCTGGGACCCCGAGCTCGGCGAGTTCGTCCTCGAGTGGGAGGAGATCCGGTCGGAGCCCGACCCGCATCGGCTGGCGCTCGAATTCGCCCAATCCGCCTTCCAGCACTCCTGCGCCGCGTGCGGCTGGGACCCGACGCTGGCCGCGAGCGCCGCGGGCGACCCGCCGCCGATCAGCAGAGCGAGAGTCCGGCGTTCAGATGTCGTAGTACAGGTAAAACTCCCAGGGATGCGGGCGGGCGCCGACGGGGTTGATCTCGCGTTCCCGCTTGAAATCGATCCAGGTTTCGATGAGGTCGTCGGTGAAGACGCCTCCGGCGGTCAGGAACTCGTGGTCGGCCTCAAGAGCGGCGAACGCCGCTTCGAGCGACGCCGGGACATGGCTGACGCGCCGCGCGATGTCGTCGGGTAGGTCGTAGAGGTCGAGGTCGACTGGCTCGGGTGGCTCGATCCGGCGCGCAATGCCATCGAGGCCAGCCATCAGCATCGCGGAGAAGGCGAGGTACGGATTGCAGGATCCGTCAGGGCAGCGAAACTCGATCCGCTTGGACTTCGGAGTCGTGTGATAGACGGGGATACGGACGCAGGCGGAGCGGTTTCGTTGCGAGTAGATCAGGTTGACCGGCGCTTCGAAGCCCGGCACCAGACGACGATACGAGTTCGTCGTCGGGGCGCAGAAAGCGAGCAGCGCGGGGGTGTGGGCGATGATTCCGCCGACGTAGTACCGGGCCAGGTCCGAGAGCTGGCCATAGCCATCGCCGAAGAACAGCGGCTCGTCGTCCTTCCACAGGCTTTGGTGCACATGCATGCCTGAGCCGTTGTCTTCGAAGATCGGCTTCGGCATGAAGGTCACGGTCTTCCCGTTCTGAAGCGCCGTGGCCTTCGTGACGTACTTGTAGAGCATCAGGTTGTCCGCCATCCGCAGCAGCGGGGCGAAGCCCATGTCGATCTCGGCCTGGCCCGCGGTGCCGACCTCGTGGTGGTGGATCTCGACCTCGACGCCGACCTTGCGAAGGTTGATCACCATCTCGGACCGCAGGTCTTGGAAGTGGTCCATCGGCGGCACGGGGAAGTAGCCCTCCTTGTACCGGGGCTTGTAGCCCAGGTTGCCGCCCTCTTCCTCCCGCCCGACATTCCAGGCCCCCTCGATCGAGTCGATGAAGTAGTAGCCGGAGCTCTGAGTCTGGTCGAACCGGACCGAGTCGAAGATGTAGAACTCGGGCTCGGGACCCCAGTAGGAGGTCGTCGCGATGCCCGTATCGACCAGGTGGCGCTCCGCCTTGCGCGCGATGTGCCGCGGGTCGCGCGAGTAGAGCTCGCCGGTTACCGGGTCCTTCACGAAGCAGAAGATCGTCAGCGTCGTCGCGTTTGTGAAGGGGTCGATGAAGGCCGTCGTGGGGTCGGGTTCGAGGAGCATGTCTGACTCCTGAATCTCCTGGAACCCGCGGATCGACGAGCCGTCGAAGCCGTAGCCCTCGGTGAAGCGCTCCTCGGTCAGCTCCCCTGGAGACATCGAGAAGTGCTGCATGAGGCCGGGGACGTCGCAGAATCTGAGGTCGATGATCTCGGCCTCCGCCGAACTGGCCAGCTTCACCACGTCCGCTGGCGTGCGGGTTGACGAGGATTCCGTCATCTGACCACTCCTCACTCGGCTTGCGCGCGAATCGTACGGTGGCAGCGAGGATTCCGACCTCAGGGGCGTAATGTTCATGGAGCCCTGGTCCGCTCAACGGAGGTGATTCCGCATGGGCTTCGAACACGACCCGGGTCGAGAGAAGCGACAGGACGAACGAGAGGCATTGGATGAGTTCCACCGCCTGTTCGCCCGCAAGCGCCAGACCGCTCGCCACCGACGGGTAACAGAGCACGACGAGCCGCCCGAGCCCCGGGCGGATCGCCAGGAGCAGCGCCCGGCTAGCCCGCGGCGCTGAATCTCATCGTGCGCCTGCTTTTCGCGCGTTGCGCGAGCGGACTCGAGGTGAAGTCGCGTCCTGGATTTGGTCGGGGAGCGGGAGCAGGGCGTTCGGTAGTCGCTCCTCGCGAAGAACGGTTTCGGGGCCGCGCCGCGCCGCCTCAGGGACGGGCTACCCGCCCACCAGGATCTGCGGCTCGACCGCATCCTTGAGCTCGGGGCCTGCGGTGATCGTGTACTCGCCGGGCTCGCCGATCTCGACGGTGCCCACGAGTGCCCGGCTCCAATTGCCGCCCACCTCGAGGGAGGCGCCCATCCCCCGGAAGCCGGGTCCCTTGATGTCGAGCGACTCGCCCTCGGAGGAGGTGACCCCCACCTGCAGCTTCGCTGGCACGTCGAAGTCGATCCCCACGCCCTCGCCGCCGCTCCATGCCCTGTAGGACTCCTGGTAGCGCAGCTTCACCTTCCCGACCGGAAGCGTCACCCGGGCCTCGCCCGGGACCGGGAAGGTAGCTAGGTCCCCAGCGCTTCTGCCGCGGGCGAAGATGCGCTCGAAAAGGCTGTAGAGGGTGAACGCCTGCACTCCGATGAAGACGATCACCCCCGGGACGATCAACGCAACCACCACAACAGACCGAGCATATACTCGATCGAGCGGCAATCGCTGGTGCCCTCGCAGCCGATTCGTCGCTGCCGCCCGTGTAGCTGTAGGGGTCCGGCGCGGGCCCGCCGGTAGCGCGGCATTGACTTCGGGTCTGCTCGTCGAACAGAATGAGCGTGTAGTCGAGACGGGGAGAGGTCGATGTTCGCAAGAGGCTGGGAGGGCTGTAGCGGGACGATTGTCTCCTGCCAGATCGGCGGCGGCGCTCGCTACGACCACATCGCCGGCGACGGAGCCGCCGCTGGCAAGGCCCTGGCCGAGGGCAAGCGCTACGAGGAGCAGGTCCGGCTCGGCGAGGAGCTGAAGCGGCTGCAGGGCTCCTGATCCACCCGATGGGGGCGGTGGGAGAGCGCTTGGGGCGGTACGCGGCCCGGACCGGCTATGGCCGCGTCGTCCGCCACCGCGACCTGCGGTTGCTCCTTGGCGCTCTGCTGGTTTCCGCCACCGGATCCTGGGCGTACAACGTTGCCCTCCTGGCCTTCGTCTACGAGCGGACGGGGTCACTCGCCTGGGTCTCGGCCGCCGGCCTCGCTCGCTTCATCCCCATGGCGGCGGTGGGGCCCTACGCCGGAGTGATCGCCGAGCGCTTCGAGCGGATCCGGCTGATGGCGACCTCCGACCTCGTCTGCCTAGCCAGCCAGGCGGGGCTTGCGCTGACCGCCGCGCTCGACGGTCCGGTCGTGCTCGCCCTCGTCCTCGCCGTGACCACCACGGTCGCGAACTCGGTCTATTTCCCGGCCGTCAGCGCCACCATCCCTGAGATCGCCGGCGAGGATGACCTCCCCGCCGCGAACGCCCTCAACGCGACGATCGAGGAGATGGTCGTGATCGCCGGCCCGGCGCTAGGCGGCATCCTGCTCGCGCTCGGCTCGCCGGCGCTCGCGTTCACGGCCGACGCGCTCACCTTCGGCGTCTCCGCGCTGCTCGTGACCCGGATCGGCCGGCGGAGCACCCCGAGCGACGTCACGGAGGGTGGTGAGGCCGGGCTGGCGCGCCAGCTCTCGGTCGGTCTCCGGGCGATCGCCGAGTCCGGCGCGGTCGCCTGGCTGATCGCCTTCTGCGCTGCCGCGAGCTTCATCTACGGGACGGACGTCGTCCTCTTCGTCGACGTCTCCCAGTCCAAGCTCGGAACGGGCGGCGGCGGCTTCGCCTACCTGCTCGTCGGGCTGGGGATCGGGGGAGTGGTGGCGGCGACGGTCATCGACCGCCTCTCGCAGTCCGGGCGCCTCGGTGCCGCCGTGGTCGCCGGCCTGATCGCCTACTCCGCGCCGACGGCCCTGCTCACCGTCGTTCATGCTCCCGCCGTCGCGTTCGTGCTCCAGGTCGTGCGCGGCGCCGGAACGCTGGTGGTGGACGTCCTCGCGATCACGGCTCTACAGCGGAGCCTGGCGCCGGATCTGGTGGCTCGCGTCTTCGGGGTCTTCGACTCGCTCACCATCGGCGCCATCGGGCTCGGGACCCTGCTCACGCCGGCAGTAGTCGGCCTGATCGGCCTGGACGGCGCGCTGCTCACCGCTGGACTCGTGTTCCCGGCGTTCGCTCTGGCCGCCTACCCGACGCTTCGGCGCCTCGACGTCCGCGCCCAGGCCCGACTCGCCGGCCTCCAACCGCGGCTCGCGGCACTCGAGCAGGTGGCGATCTTCGGGCCGGCCTCACGTACCGCGCTCGAGCGCCTTGCCGCCGAGGCGAGGGAGATCGCGGTGCCCGCCGGAAGCGCCATCGTTCGGGAGGGGGAGCCGGCCGATGCCTTCTATGTGCTGATCGAGGGGAGCGTCGATATCGCTGCGCGGGGCGAGGCGGGCGGTCCCGAACGCCACATCCGCACGATGGGGCCGGTCAGCGCCTTCGGGGAGATTGGCCTCCTGGAGCGCTCCGCGCGCACGGCAACAGTGACCGCGCTGGAGAGCTGCAGCCTTTACCGGATCCGGGGCGAGGCGTTCCTCGAGGCGCTCGCGGCTGCACCGGCGAGTGGCGCCTTCGTCGAGGCCGCACGCGGCCGGCTCGCGCTGACGCACCCCTCTGGGCACCCCGCTTTGGTGTCCGACGGGGTGTGATCGAGATCACTGCACACCCCTCGTTGCAGAGGTTACGATGGCTCAAAGAAGGTACCGGAGGCATCGGGCCGCCGGCGCCCACCAAGAGAAGGGATGGGGAGAATGGAAGAGCGTCCGAAAGAGGATCTCCAGGATCGCGAGGAGATGACCGAGGACGAGGCCCCCGAGGTCGAGGGCCACAGGAAGAGGTTCGACGTCGAGGAGGAGGAGGAGGAGGGCGTCGGCCGCAAGAGGTTCGGTCCTGAGGAGGACGACCTCGACAAGGGCCGCAAGCGCTGACCAGGCAGGTCTTGTGCGAGCCGGGGCGCGATTGCGCCCCGGCTCGTTGCTTTTCGGCTAGAGCAGCTCCGCCAGCGCCTTGAGCAGCGCCTCGGCCTGGCGTCGCCGCTCGTCGTCCAAGGCATCGAGCCGCGTCTCGAGCTCGGCGAGTGGCCCGGACGCCGAATCGTCGCGGCCGCTCTCCAACGCGATCGCGGCCTGGTTCGCGACCAGGCCGAGCAGATCCATCTCGATCAGGCTGAAGCCGGCGCGCTTCGGCCGGTCGAGGACGGAGAGCACGCCCAGCACGCGCTCATCCCGAAGCAGGGGAGCGGCCATCAGCCCCTTCGGCGTGTAGCCCGTCATTTGGGCCACATCGCCACTGAAGCGCGGGTCCTTGGCCACGTCCTCGATCACGACCGGCTGACGGGCAGAGAGGACCCAGCCCGAGACTCCCGTCGCTTCGGGGATGCGGTGGCCGACCAGCGTCTCCGAGCCCACCCCGGCGATGGAGGCGAAGACCAGCTCGCCGGCTTCGGGATCGTGCAGCATGATCGTTGCTGCCTTGGCGCCGAAGATCGCCCGCGCGACCTCGGCGATCGAATCGAGCAGCGGCTGCTGCGAGCTCATCCGCCCCCCACGTTGCTCGCGGTTAGGTAGAGCAGGCTCTTCAGCTCGAACGGCTTCATACCGGGATGCTTAGCGAGGATGCGGGCGCAGTTCCCGGCGATATGGCCGGTGGCGAAGGAGTTGCCGCTGGCGGTCACCGTGGAGCCGTCCGCCCAGGCCACCTCGATGTCCTCGCCGGGCGCGAGGAACTCGACCGGCGGGTTCGCGTTGTAGCGGAAGTCCTCGGGACCGCTGCCGGCGTGGCCGGCGACTGAGATGACGGAGGCGAACCGCCAGGGCCACGAGTCGACCGGCATGTTGTGCGCGGAGCAGACGAGCACGGCGCGCCGGAAGTAGGCGCGATCGGCGAGCTCGTGGAGGCGTTCGATGAAGCGCTTGTGGGTGGTCGAGAGGCTCAGATTGATCACGTCGTAGCCGGCGTCGATCGCCCACTCCAGGCCGGCGAGCAGATCCGCGCCCGTTCCCTCGACCGCCGCGCCCAGGACTCGCACGCTGCCGAGCTCGCAGTCCGGGGCGAGCGAGCGGATGATGCCGGCGCAGGCGTTTCCGTGGCCGCTCCTGTCGCCGTCGCGGTCGTCCTCGATCCGCGTTTCGCCGTCCTCGCTGCGGGTGACGGCGACTGAGCGCTCCACCTCGCCGACCAGCGGGTGGTCCGAGTCAACGCCGCTGTCGACGACGCAAACGCGAACGCCCTCCCCGCGCGAGCCGCCCCAGGCCCATTCGCGCGTGACCGGATGCGGCCAGTTCGCCTGGATCCGAGTCGCCTCCGCTTCCTCGGCCTCGAGCGCCCAGCCCGGCAGCTGCTCGTCGGTGGCGGCCATGCCGCAGTATTACCGTGGCTCGCGGTTCGGTCGCGCGGATGGGAAGGAGGGCTTCCCCTGAATTCCGGGCGGTCTTGAAGAACGTTAGGGCCCTTTGGGTCCCTCGTGGGTTCGAATCCCACCCCCTCCGCTTTCACCCGCCCGTTTCGGCTTGCTCGAGCAGAATCCGGGAGTCACGGTGCTGGCCAAGACGAACGGGTTGCTTCAATCCGGACCCAGGGCGGCGCCCGCCGCCCTTGGAACCTGAGCGGAGGAATGACGAGCGACTACTCACCGACTCCGGTAGAGGACTTCCTCGATCCCGACGATCCGGCGCTCTTCCCGCGCCTCACGCCGTCGCAGGTCGAGTACCTGAGGGAGATCGGCACCCGGTTGTCGTTCGCTCGCGGGGAGGAGGTATTCGGGCACGGCAGTCGCGAGACCCCCCTGTACGTGGTCGAAAGCGGAGCATTGGACATCATCGAGCGGCGCCCCGAGGGCGACCGGTACTTCACCCAGTGCCGGGAGGGGACCTTCGCCGCCGACATCTCCATGTTCACCGGCGAGCCGACGCTCGCCGCCGGCGTCGCGGCCCGACCGACCTCGCTTCTCGCGCTCCCGCCGGAGGACGTGCGCAGGGTCGTCGCGACCGCCACCGAGCTCGGCGACCTCCTGCTGCGAACGATGGTCACGCGCCGGGAGTGGCTGCAGGGTCGCGGCCTGGGTCAGCAGAGGCTGATCGGCTCACGCTGGTCGGGCGAGGCGTTTGCCGTCCGCGAGCTCTTGGAGCGCAACCTCGTCCCCTTCACCTGGCATGACCTCGCCACCGAC